>CAMTAF010000061.1 GCA_947066955.1 uncultured Hungatella sp. | reverse complement strand
CTCTTCAACACATTCCTTTCCAATCCCTACCGCCAAAATGGGACAACCGCCATTGCGACGGGAATCAAGTCTATAAAGCAGTTTGCCCATCCATGTAGTGCTAGCTCCATATTTCTTTATTAATGATTGACCACTATTGTCTTTTTCCTGTTTAAAAATATCGTTAAGTTCTTCTGCTCTCGTCACAATAACTCCTACATCAATTAATCCGCAATCAAAGTAAGTCCTCATTGCCAGCAAATCCCGATCAAAGGTCTGATCTTTGCTATTCCACTCCAGATCAAAAGCAACTCTGTTTTTCAAAAAATCTATATTGTGACCATCTATATACCCTTTAATAGTTTCAATCTCATAAGGTTCATCAGCGAAGCGTCCCCTTCTCTGGGCTGTCTGCCTAGGATATTTTTTTACAATCAAATCACCGCTTATCCTGATCTCTCTCCACCCATACGGATACAACACATCATCAAATTTTTTTGGTATCGGGGATTCATTGCCGCCAGATTTTTTTATATCTGCCAAGGTAAGTTTTAATTTCCGCAGACACTCCTGCAGCTCTTTCCACTCTACTGGAAAAGCGTCATGAAGGATCTCTAAGGCATGACCGTAATTATAAAACTCAAATCTGTTTAACAGGTCATTATCCACATACTTTTTTATATCCATACCAAATATTCCTTTTCTGCTCGTATTTCACAAACTATTATCTATGTTACCATACATTTTTAACCAATTCAATGTTCTTCACATCCCTCACCATCTCCCCAATCAGCATCTCCTGATACCCGGCCTGCTTCTGTTCCCGTATCCTCTCCGCCGTCTCTCTCAGTACATGGTGAGTCAGATTCTTCATCATCTCCATCCTTCGCTCCGACACTGTCTCCCGGGAAATGATCCTCTCATAATCCTCCCCGCTCATCCTCCAGATATGAACCCGCCCCGGGAAACTGTTGTAAATTCTCTGGGCAATATCCAGTCCCTCCGGGTCCATATCCCCGGCATACCAGAAAGAAATCCTCTCATTGCCCTCACACAAAAGATCCATGAGCCTGTAAGCCGCCGTCCTGGGCTGGCCAGAAGTACACAAAAGAGTCACCGGATCGCCGGAAAGCCGCTCCACCAGCTCGCTGAAAACCATCTCATTTTCCACCACATAGATCCTCTCAGACTCCCCAAAAGCCCGGATCCCGCAGGCCAGATTGGCCAGGGAGATAACACACGGTTCCCGTCGTGAGCAGTAGCCCTCATAGGCTGGGTGCAGCCCCTCCTCTGTCATCAGGTGAACGCCAAAGGCGGCCACGGTGCTGGACAGTTCGTCCACCCATATCCCATTCCTGTCATACAGTTCCTTCCACTGCCTGGCGTTTACCGGAAACTCACTGCCATCCCGCCGGCACAGAACATAGGACAAAAGAGTTCCCGTCGTGTTCTGACGGTCCAGAGCATGGGGATTTCCCGTGGCCCTGGCCGCCAGGACAGCCAGGCGGATTCCCTGCCAGCGGTACTCTCCCGCCGACTCCTGACCGCCCGGGGGAGGGCACATCCTGAGACACCGGGCCACCTCCCGGATTCGCTCTCTGGCGGATTCCTCCGACTTCTGATACTCCTTCATGAGGGCGGCATATCCCTGATTCTTCTGTTCCCTCATCTGCCGGATCCAACTGAGGATCTCCCCCGTTTCCGCCTCTTCTCCCGGTCTCTTCCTGTCGCCTGCCTCCGCTGCCGCCTGCCTCTCGTCGCCTGATCTTCTGTCCTCTTCCGTCGGTCTCTCCCGGCCACCTGATTCTGTCCCCTCTTCCGTCGGTCTCTCCCGGTCACCTGATTCTGTCCCTTCTTCCGTCGGTCTCCCCCGGCCACCCGCTTCCGCTGCCTGCCGCTTCTCCCCGTCGGCCTCCGCCTCCCCCATCTCCTGCTCTATCCCATCCCAAAACTCCGTTTCCCTATCCTGCTTCCTCTGCCTTCTCTCCTGATTTCCCACCACAGGTTCCCCAAAATACTCCTCCAGAAGTTCCTTAAGGGAAATCTGCCCATACCTGGTCTCCCCCAGGGCCTTCTCAAACTCCGTCAGAGAGAAACTAATCCTCCCCTCCCCCAGCGCTCTGCCCAGAAACCGCTCCAGGGCCTTTCGTTCCTTCTCCGTCCCCTTGGCCAGAGTCACATTCCCCGCTGTCCGCCCCAGGCTCTCCCACTTCCTTCTCATCTCCTCAAAAATCCGCTTAAACTCCGGCTGACTCTTAAAATACAGCCCCAACTCTCCTCTACTGCTCATCTAATACCCTCTCATGTCCGTTCCAGGTATAATGGATCACCGTCACCGTCCGGGCATCCGCCGGGCGGTAAAGCTCCGAGATCCGCAGGGCCGGAACCGTCTCATAACAGCCCCAGATGGCCTGGGAATTCATGATATAGTCAAAATCCAGGGTGTCCACCAGTTTAAACATACTGCTGATATTCTTGTCGTCCACCCCGGCAAATGCCTCATCCAGAGCCATCATTCTGGGGAAATCCTGCTTTGACGACTTCTGATACTGGGCATTGACGGCGGCAAACAGGGGCACATACATGGCCATGGCCTTCTCGCCGCCGCTGAATTTGTTAAAGGCCCCGTTGGTGAGAGGCTTTTTCTCCCCCTGATTCCGGTAATAAAACATCTGAAACTCGAACCATTTCCGGTAGTCCAGGGCATCCCGGACCAGATCGATATAGTTGATCACAACCCCGTTCTCTTCCATTTTCATCTTTTCCGTCTGGATTTTGCTGCGGAAATGGCGGGCCACCCGCTCCACATCCTCGGACGTCAGAAGAGACTGATCCCTTCTCAGCAGCTTCTCCAGCTCCAGAGTGTCGATCTCCTGGTCTCCTTCCCCGCTCCTGGCCCTCCACTCCAGAGAAAAGCTCAGACCCATGGAAGTGTCCATCTCCTTCATCAGGGCCGACATATTCCGGATCCACTGGCGGCTCTCCTCGATCCGGTCCGTCAGCTGCTGACTCAAGGTTCGGGACAAAATATCCACAAAGATCTCCCGGTCCTTCTCCTGAATCAGAAGCTGGGTCTCCTCGATAGAATTCTTCAGTGTCTGGACAAACTGGGCAAAATACAGCTTTTTCCCGTTCCACATGGAATAAATCCGCTGACGCTTTCTCAGGGACTGGCCGTCTGCCGCCCCCTCCTCAAAGCAATCCTCCATGGCAATGCCATAGCCTAAAAGGCTTCCGCTGTACTTGTGGTAATTCTCATGGAGGGCTCCCACCAGGGCCCCCGGCTCCCGATTCCTGTCCCCCTCCCTCAGAGAGGCCCACGCCTCCTGAGCGCACTCTTTCAGGGTTTTGGAGCCCCGCTCCACCACCAGTTTCAGGTCCAGTTCCTCCTCAAAATACTGCCGAAGGCTGGTCTCCCGCCCAATTTCCTCCATCAGGTTCCCCCTCGCTTCCTCAAGCCTCCGGGCTCCCGACTCCATCTGACTCTGGATCACAGCCAGCCGTTCTCCCCACTCTCTCAGACTCCGCTCCAGCTCCTCCTTTTCCGCCCGAAGCTTTTCAAGACGCATGGCCAGCTGGCGGTTCTCCGGGCGGTTTAAAAACTCCTCCGCCTTTCTGATAGCTGTCTCCGTGATCTCCAGCTCTTTTTTCTTCTCGGAAATCTCATGGAGGGCAAGGTCCTGGCTGTCTTCATACTGTTCCGCTCTCCCCTTCTCATGCTCCATCAGCTCTTTCTGGTGGCTCAGTTCCCCAAGCTTTCCGCAGCTGTCCGACCAGATATCCAGATACTCTTCCGACGTCTTTGCCGCCTCCTCATAGGCCTTCAATGTTCTGCCGTAGGGAAGTTCCCTTGCCACACGGATCACCTGCTGAAGACATCTCTCCTTTTCCGCCTTTACCCGCTCTTCCTTCTCCCTGGCTTCGTTAAGTCTCTGCTGTTCCTGCTCCAGATACCACCGGCACTGCTTTTCCCGCCCCAGAATCCCGTCCAGGATCTCCCCGTCCATTACCTGGGCCAGCTCCTGTTCCAGAGTTTTTTGCCGCCCTGCCAGGATCTCAAGCTCCCTTTCTACGGCCTCTCTCTGCTGCCTGAGAGCCTCCAGCTCCTGCGACAGGACAGCCATCTGCTGCTCCAGCCTGCGCTTTCTCGTCAGCTGCCCGATGAACGAGGCCTGTGTACTGCCCAGGCTCCGCCCCTCCAGAATTCCGTTCCTGAAAAATCCGCTGCTTTTCAGAGAAATCCCCTCCGGGAACTCTCCGCCCTCTTCCCTCATGGCTCTTAAAATGGCTTCCGCCTCCGCCTTAAGCTCCGCCGGCAGCCCGGGAGCCGGCACCAGTTTCCCAAAAGGTTTCCCCTTCTTGGATTCCGGGGCAAGGATCATCCCGTCGGCATACTCTGGAAATTCCTCCCGGACCCTGTCCCAGTGGCGGCGGCCCACCACCAGGGCATCCAAAAGTCCTGCCTCCTTAAGCTGCTCCTCCAGGAGATCTTTCTCCTCTTCCCCTAGCCCCGGCGCGAACTCCATGGCCTGATAAAAAGGAATCCAGGGGATCCCCGCCTCTGTAAGCAGGTCTCTGGACCGGATCCTGCTTTCCGGACGCTCCGGCTCCCAGTCCTTTTGGACCTTAAGGTTCTCCAGCTCCTCTCCCTTTTCCCTCTCCTCAGAAAGGATTCTCTCCCTCTCCCGGTCTTTCTCCCCCGTAAGCTTCATGAGAAGGCTCTTCCTGCCATCGGCCCACTGCTCCCATTTCCTGCGGATCTCGATTCCGTCCCTGGAACTCTCATAGGCCAGGATACTCTCCTCCAGTTCCTTCAAAAATCCCTGGTCCGGCGTCAATTCCTGATTCCCTTTCGCCTGCTCCCAGCAGCTCTGAATCCAGCTGTCCCTGGCCTGTTCTTCTTCCTCTCCTAATCCTTCCAGTTCCGCCTCCCGCTTTACCGTCGCCGCCTGACACCTGGCGCTCTCCGCCGAGGCCTGGTCATACCGCCCCTGGATCTCCTCCTGCTCCTTTAAGATCCGGATCCCCTCGCTGATCCTGCGGTTCCACTCCCGAAGCTCCCGGGAAATGTCCTGGATCCCTTCTGTCTCCTCATCAGCCATCTTTTGTACTGCCTGTCCATGGAGTTTAAATTCCATGATTTCCTGGAGAGCATCCATCTCCTCCCGGTTTTCCCGAAGGCGGTCCCGGCAGTCCTCCACGTTGCCCTCATACTCCCGCAGCCGCCGGTCCGACTCCACCAGATTGGCCCTGGCTTTATCCGCCTCCTCCTGCCAGCTCTGCCTCTCACCCTCCAGCTTCTCCTTCCGGCGGCGATTGGCCATGAGACGCTCCGTCACCTGGTCCAGATCCGTGTCCTTCAGGCTGTCCAGCTCCACGTCCACCAGATTTTTCCTCTGCTCCCCCTCCTCTTTCAGCCTCTTTTTCTCCGTCTCCTCTCCCCTAAGCAGTTCCTGCTCCGCCTCCTGTCTCTCCAGCTCCTGCTTCAGAACCTCCGCCCTTTTGCTGGATTCCACGTAGGCCCTGGCCTTCCGCCCCAGCATAAACTGGTTGTAGCGGGTGTACTCCTTCTGGATATTCTGGGCATCCCGGTAGGCCGCTTTCTGGTGATCCAGGTTGTTCTGGATGGCGTCCATTTTCTCCATGGCATCCACCATGGCCCGAAGCTCCTCGTCGGTGAGAGTCTGGAGAGACTCATTTAAAATATCATAGACCTTTGTGGGCTTAAACTCCTTGGAAAGCTTTGGCGCCCGAACCTTCACCAGCAGCCGGATAAACTGCTCATACTGCTCCATTCTCCGGAACCCGAAAATGTATTTGTTCACCATGGCCTTGTACTCTCCCGGAGAATCCGTAAAGGGCACATCCGGCCACAGGACCTTTTTCAGATCCTGTTTGGAATAGGGCAGCCTGGTACTCCCCACCTCCTTGTAGAGACTCACATCATAGCCGACGCGTCTTCCGTCCGTGAGTACAAATCCCCAGAAGGTCATAGGCGCTCCCCTCCTGGCCCTCTGCCCGATCCCGATGGTGCGGTACTGGTCCGTATCCTCTTTCCTAAATTCCAGAAAAAGATAGCCCGTAGATTCCTCCCGCCCCTCCTCTCCCAAAAAATAATACTCCATCTTCCGGTCGCTGGAGCCAAAAGGATCCAGACGGCTGGGAGTCCTGTCGCCGTCCAGGATAAAAGGAATAAAGCTCTGGGTCGTAATCGATTTTCCAGAGCCGTTCTGTCCCCGAAGCAAAAGCTTCCCGTCTTCAAATGTAAAAATCTCCTCATCATAAAGCCAAAAATTCACGAACCCCATGCGGTTCATCTTAAAGCGGCTGGCCATGGTATTTCTCTCCTTTTCCCAGGTTTCCACAGATCAAGGTTCCCTATTTCCTCAAATTATTTTCCTTATCAAAAAAAGCTTTTTCTAAAGCGACATATTCCTGCTTTGTACATACTTCCCTACATTTTTTCTGATATTCTCCGGATCGTGTCAGCATGTCAGAAATCTTCTGACAGGGGAATTCATCACACTGGCCGCACTTTTCCACCTGATGTTCTTTGACACATTCTACCAAATGATACGTACACTGCTTGTGTGAAGAACAGCCTGAACAAGCAATCTCTTCCTTCGACACAACCGAATCTCTCCAGCCTATTCGATACCAGAGTTGTGCCGCCTTCTTTAATTCCTCATCACTGTGGGCATTGTATCTGGGACATGCCACACAATTATCCCCACACAGGGTGATTTTTTCGTACATAGCAAAATCGAGCCTCGCCTTCCCATTATGATTCCCCCTCAAAGTCATCGGGGTAAAATCCCGTCTGCTTCGCGGCTGCCGGACAGATGACCACTTCCTCTTGTGTCTCCTGGATCATCATCCAGTCTCTCATATATCCCTTCACCGCCGCCACAAGCCTGCCCGGATCCATGTCCCGGTACTCCTTGCTCCAGGCGCTCTTCCACTGTCTCTGACACTTAGCCACAAAGGCAACGAATTCCTCCCGGGATACCCGGATCGTCTCATCCGTCTCCCGTTTCCATTCCCCCGCTTCCTCCTTCTCCCGGATCATGGCCCCCAGCAGCAGGACTACCTCCGGAAGCTGGGCATCCCTGGGGTGAATCTTCCCGTAGGAATCCTCCTCCTCCAGCACCCAGAAGGCGGCGTTCTTGTGGATATCCAGCCGTCCCCCCAGATGTTCCTTCAGATTCTTCTCGATCCACTGCCGCTGATTTTTCAGGTACAGGGAATCCGCATCCTCCCCTGTCTCCCAGTACATGGCAGGACAGGCGGCAAGGCGGCGGTAGACACGGTGAATCCGGTAAGGCCCACGGTCCGTCTCCTGATCCTCCAGCCGTTCCCTCTCAAAATCCTCCCACGAGTTACACTCTTTCAGGTCAAAGGGAAAGCTGGTGGCAAAATACCGGGAGAGACCCGTATTCTCATACAGAACCTCCTGGCCCATCTCCTGGCTTAACAGCTGGCTGTTGCCCTCATAGACCCGAAGCATTCCCAGATTCTCCACATACTGAAGGACACGGACCATGGATTTCCTCTGGGAAAAAGAATTCCAGTCCACCTCCATCCATTTTCTCAGCTGCATCCCCACATAGTCGATGAGCTCCGACAAGAGGAACTGCTCCTGCTCCTCCTTGTCCTCCAGAAACATGAGCACCACGCAGAGAGTCACATAATCCCGGATCTCCTGAAATTCCTGGATCCCCATAAAACTTTCCGCGTGGGCAGGTATCTTCTCCAGCTTCAGAAAACGCTCATGATTCAAAAGCTTCCATCCCAGCTGCTCCCTGGCAAACTTCTGAAACTTCGGAATCTCCCGCTTCACTTTATTATACAATTCCCGATCCTGCTCCCGGCAGATCCAGTAATTCTCAATCAGCGCCACAATCTCGCTCATATCACCCTTAACCCTTCCGCAGGCCAGCCCCCGCCGGCGGCCCTGCCTTCTAACTCATGCCGCCTTGCGGCAGGGTTCAGCTTTCGCTGAACCACAAGGTATACCCTCCGGGCACACCGCAACTCATGCCGCTTCGCGGCGGGGGGTTCAGCTTTCGCTGAACCACAAGGTATATGTGGGAAGTTTCAGGTCTCCGTCTTCGCAGCGCAGGACACAGTCTCCCTTCCCCCTCTTCAGTACAAACTCCTGGCCGTACTCCGTCCTTCCTCTGCCCGACGGGCTTAAAGCCGCCTGGGAGATCCACTGCAGCAGGGTCTGCCTGACAGACTGGGGGACCACCTCCGTGATCGTGGCCACCTCCAGCTTTCCGTCCTTTATGTAACCCATCATCTCCCTGCGCTCGTTCTCAATCCGCTTCAGATACTGGATCCTCTGAGACAATTTCTCCAGAGATTTGTCCGTAAACCCTGTCCGGTCCTTTTTCTCCCTGTAGGTACGGGTGTGGGGCTTTAAGAAGACCTGAGCGGCAGACTCCTCATACACGCTCTGATTAATGCTGTCCGTCTCCCTCTCGTCCCGAATCTTAAAATGCTCTATGTGCTGAATCCCAAAGAGGTGGGCCGACAGCTTGTGGGCATCCTCCATGGTCTCACAGTTTAAAAACATCTGAACCATATTCCGGTAGTCCTCCTTCCGGCTGACCCCCCAGTTCTGAAGCTGCACAATGAGAGCAGCGTTCTGAATGATACTTCGGATAATGTCATTGGTAATGGCCAGAACCTTGGCGCTCTCACACTCACGCCCATCCCCTGGCAGAAACCAGCCTTTCAAAGACTCCCATTTTCCATGGATCTGATCCCGGATCTCCTCCTCCCGCTTCTCCCCTCTCTCCGACAGGGCACGGGGAATCTCCATCTCACTTAAGACCACCTTCTCCAGCAAAGAGTTCTCGATCACCGATTCCCTTCTCCTTATGATCCCGGCAATCCGGCCGGAGTACACCTGCATCTCCTGCACAAACTCTTTCAAATAAGAGATAAAACGATCCTTGTGAATAATAAACTCTACGGATTTTAAAAGCTTCTCCGCCCTCCCCGAATAAAACTCCCTCAGATAATCCTGATAATTCTGATTGAGCCGCTTAAAATCCTCCTGGAGATTATTCCACCATTCATTGATCTCCTTCCCCTTTCGCCCATCCAGGGCCTGCGCCTCTTCCAGATTATCCGCCAGCCGCCGAAACAGGTTGGTGGACAAATTTCCGGACTCCAGAAACAGATTCTCCAGACGCACCGTGAGACGCTCGATCTCCACAGCATATTCCGACATGGTATAACGGTACTGCTTATTCTTGTAATCTGCTATGGTATACACCTTTCTCGGGTCCTGGAGAGGCGTCAGGTTCTTCCAGCCCACCAGGGCATCCAGATCCTGCAAAAGCTGGGCCATGGTATAATCCGCGAACTCCCCCTGACGGCGCAAGAGTTCCAGAACGTCCTCTTTATATAACTGGAAGTGCATCTTCTCATATTCCCGAAAAAAAGGCGCATAATCGCCCGATATTGCCGGACATTCTGTGCCGTCAGATAAGATGTCTCCAAAACAGGAGACAAATCCGCCTTATAGCCCGCCCCTTCCATAAACCCCTCCACTACCAAAAATATATTTTTGATTATAGGCTAAAAACAGAGGGATTACAACGACTTTCGCAAAAAATTCATAATAATCCCTCGCAATAATTTAATATGTCGATTCCAAGAACAAACGTTCCTTTCATTTCTCCTATACTGGTTTCATCACATTCCGCTGAGCATCCATCAAAATCCAAAATATTTCTTTCTCAAAGCACGGTTCGCCATAACACTAAAGTATCTTTTCACCCTTAAACGCCCCGTGTTGTGGGTCACATTGCGGCTTACCAGATCCCAGTCCCTCTTTACTTTCTCTATAATCTTTCCCTCTTCCCTGTTTTCATCTGAAATCAATTTTAGCAACTCGATTGCCGCCCTGTACTCGATCCTGTTTCCATTCTGAAGGAACTCATAGAACATAGTCTGAAATGGATAGATACGTTTATAATACTGACCGTTCCTGACGAGAAGTGACCAAAACTCCTTCAGCCACCTGTCCATTTTCTCTGAAAGAATCACCTCATCGGTTCCGTCCCACCAATGCAGCCTGTCATCGTCCATAAATTCTCTGAACAACAGCAGCGCCTTCTTGTAATTATCTTCCTCTTTATGCTCGATAAATTCTGTGATAAACGCCTTGTCCACCAGACGGCATTCCCAATCCCTGTCCAGATCAACAACAATTCGAGCCAGAAAATCCTCAGTATCAAACTCATCCTTCAGATGAATCTTCCGGAAACGCTCCCACCACTCAGACAGACATTCTCTCATGTCCTCCGAAAAGATCAGATCCTTATCCTCCCAGAACTCTATAAACTCATCCTCATTTTCTCTCTGTATCGCTTTATAAAACCGCAGAATCCAAGATCATCTCCCATTTCATTTCCCTCAATTTTTATTATCTGCCGTCTTCCTTAAAAATTCATATACCGTTTCCGCCGAACCATAGTCTATATCATTTCCACAGTCATCCGTAACCATCCCCGCTTTATATGCTCTTCCATAGTCAAGCTCATAAATAAAATATTCGATGCCCTTCGCCTGATCATTCATAACAAATTCAAGTAGTTCTATCACAGAACTCTCATGGCAGATCAATAATCCTGATCCGCTTAAAAAATCCGTATCAATCACATCTCTTTTCGAGCGAATCAGCTTATCAATATGATCTTTTAGATCGTGGCTTTCCCGAAGTCTGTCTATGATTTCCACAAACTTTTTCTTGGGAAATGCTGCTGTGTTTGTTCTTTTCATCTGTATCAGCTGATTAAAATTCTGGAATTCAAACACCCCCATATGAGCAGCCGGAATCTCTATGGTTCCGTCTTCTGTCAGCGCTTTAATCATCCTGCCGGAACCGTTTATAACATACAGATAATCCGTCCAGTTCTTCCTGTAATCCACGCAATCGCCTTCCAACATAAAGGATGAAATAAGCTCATCGGCAGAATCCGCATATCCAAAATATCTCCTGTCAAATCCTACGGAAAATCTTTCATAGTCGCGATAAGACTGAATTCCTCCGTCTTCATATTTTTCAATAACCGTTCCTCCGCGTCCTTCCGGATACATATCGCCGTTAAACTCAAGAGTTTGATAATGACGGCCCATCTCATCTATAAACATAATCTTTCCTCTTGTCATGACTATTAAAAATCCTCCCTAAAACGATTTCACATAAGATCATTTTAAGGGAGGATTCGCTGTTTGTCATTGAAGCTGTGGTATAAAACGGTATTTCTGTTATCCCGCCGTCTTAAGTTCCTGATATTTCTTATAGTACATAATGAAGCGCTGATATGCGGGATGGCAGAAAAAACAGAATTCTTTTTCTCTGTTTCCGCATACCAGTGCATCCATCGGGACACCAAACAATTCACTCAACGCATATAAATTATCTACCGTCGGAAGACTTCTGCCGGCAAACCAATGGTAAACACTCTGCACGGCAGCCAACCCCAGATACTCCTGAATGTCCTTAACAGTCATTTCCTTCAACCACGCAATATGTTTTATATTCTGACCTGTTTTATATACATCAATTTGGGGAACTTCCTTTTTCATTTGATCACTCCTAATGATATAAATTCCATCTCCTAACGCCATTTCTATGATGTACTCACCAACCGCCTCCTCTACCTGCTTTTCCATCCCGTATCCCACAATTTCCGAATTATATCCTCCTGACCTTCCGATCATGCCTTGTTGATTCTATTATAGGACAAATACTATTAAATTACAATAAGAGCAGAGTAATGAACGATTTCGCTCATCACTCTGCTCTATAACACATATCTATTCGGGCATCCCTTAACATATGCCCTGCGGGCGCAATCTCAGGCTACACGCGAACAGCCATCTTATCTTTGCACAATACGATCTCAGGACAGATAGGGCAGCCTCCCATACACTGTTTCCGCATGCCGCAATCAGGACAGGATGTAAGAAAGCTGCTGCGGAACTGTACAAATTCCGGGCTGTTCCATGCTTCCTCGATGGTATGATTTCTAAGATCCACAGCCCAGCGTTCTTCCTGATTATCAAAACTGCAGGGAAGAAGCTTCATATCCGGCGTGACATAAGCCGACCACCTCGCCGCTTCACAGGTATCCAGAGAATGAACATTAATACGCTTCATAGACGGAATCAGACCCGGAACCGAACAGCTGTCAAAACCTATCTTAAACGGAAATGTCTCTTCATCAATATACCGGAACAATTCCCGCAGATCACCATTGTCCCATAAAAGAAGATTCTCCTTACGCCCAAGGCCTATAGGTTTGTGCAGAAGAAAAATAACCGCGTTTACTCCTGTCGGAACCTCATCCCGAAGAAAATTCTTTGCCTTTTTCACGGACTCTCTGCTGAGGACAAAATGAATATTGGTTTTTACCCCTACGTCAATAAGGCCTTTAATCGCCTTTTTCGTATAAGGCTGCCCATACCAGCTGATGGCTACCGCGCCACAATATGTCCCGCACAACCTGATAATCTTTTCATCAAATCCAAGCCCCGAGGAGGTAAAGTTCGGCACGATCTCATACTCTCTGCATATCCGCAAAATACTCTCAAATTCTTCGTGCTGATCCGGGTCTCCTCTCCCTCCAAGGGCAAACTGATAGCTGCGCCCCTGACACTGCCTGGCGATCGTCAAAAAATCATCGGTACTCATATTCGGCTGGCTTATATTCCAGCCATCCTGGTAGCACTGGACGCCGCTTTCCCTACACAGACCAGAAAGTCCATGTGTACAGTGCCCCATAATCCCTACATCCAGCAATTCGGGAAAGCCGGCCATAAACGGATCTTCCGCGATCTCTTTTCCATCTCGGAACATACCGCTCCGTATATAAAAACCAGATTCTTCGTCGAAAAGAGAGATATATTGCCTGACTCTGTCAACAATCTTTCGCATAGGGTCCCCAATCAATAGCTTAAATCTGTATCAATCTGTCGAAAATTAGATCCGTCATCCTCTTTTTCAATAATATCCCAGATCCTCTGAAAAATTTCCGAATAATGATAATCACAGCATTCAAAATCAACCGTTCCGCCGTATAATGTCATGCCCTCCTGCTGCGTTTTTCTCAGTTCCTCCATATCAACACTATATGAGATCCAGCAGCCAGCCCTGCCACTATAGTCCTCCCGGTCCTCCCCCTCTTCAATAAGCGGCAAAGCTTTTCCCATCATCTCCTCCTCAATATAGCGGATAATAGCTTCCTTCTGTTTGTCGCTTAATTCCCCTCTTTTGGCTAATATGAAGGAGGATGAGGAACTGTTGGATACAAAATCGGTTCTTATTTTCATTGCTTCATGACCTCTCTCTGTTTTTTATATTTAGTATACATGTTTGATTCATTGCTGTCATTGAAGCTGTAATATAATCTTTTAGTCGATATATTCTATTTCTATTGGTTCCAAGCGCTTCAATATCATCCATCTCTGAAAGTATCACTCTGGTTCTCGCTACACTCAAACCAAGCAATTCGGCGATATCTCTTGTTTTTGCTGCGTCTTGTTCTTGCAGATACTGCCTGATTTTTTCCATATTTTCATCTGTTTTATTCGCTTGCTTTTTACCGCTTGTTTTTATCGCTTGTTTTTTAACAAACTTTAATATCAATGATGTTCTGTCTGGATCAAAGCTCTCCTCTATCACAGGTTCTTCCCATCCCTCATCCTCCCATACATTAAAAATATTAGGTACTCCGCTTCCAGCATGTTCACCTATATCTATCAAATTAAACATTTTCATCAAGCTCTTATTTCTTGGATCAGATTTTCCGCCTCTGCGCATTTGTTCCTTTCCCAACCTGATATATCCGGGATTTTCCAATGTAAGCTTATCATCCTCTTTGATTATAGTAACACCAAATTTTCCGTAAAAGTCGGTATTGATAATACAATTTGCCAATGCTTCCCTCAATGCTCGGTGAACTGGTATATCATCAACCCGAAAACCACCTTCCATTTTAAATGGTACCTTAATGTCCTTGATGATTTTATTGTATACACGAAAATAAAAATCAAATAAATTCCCCGACCATTCGCCTGAGGAGGACTGAAGCCTGTCTGTCCATCTAATAACCATATCCGGATTTTCTCTGTAATCCAAAAAATATTCCGGGAAATATCTTACAATATCATACTCATTTCCAAACATAAGCATTCCGGCGGCGGTCGGATGAAGCCTTTTATCATCTTTAGAAATACCTGCTCCTTTAAATTTCAACACAATGGAATCCTAATTCACTCATTCGAGTTTTAGCAGCCTGTTTGGATAAACCATAAAATTTTGCCAGTTCAGAAATCAGCTCTTCCATCTGGCTCCCACTCTCCGAATCATCAAAACTGATGTGATATTCTCTCGTCATATCTTCAATCTTTCGTTTTGCTGTCTTTGCAGGCATCAGTATATAGGGTACCATACAATTGGCCTGCCATTCCATCCAATTAAAAGAGTTCCGCTCTTCAGTGTCACTATGGCCAGAATCAACCGGGCAGCGAATCACTCTGCCCAAATCATCTCTAATCCCCAGCATTTTCATCAGCAAATGATATGGTCGATGCCGGTACCAGTGAAAGCACTCATGGGCAATCATTTCATTTACAGTTCCAAGGGTCTGTTCATAATAATGTCGGGGATCAATAAACATCATTCCACCCTTGGCGTTGCGGATTATCATATTCTTTTTTTCATCCTGGATATTTCCGTCCTCAAGAAAAAGTACCCCAAAGGTATCCAATCCATCAGAAAACAGTTCCCTCTCGATAATCGTCAGCCCCATGCTTTCAGCAATCTGCCTGATGGGAACCGGCACAGCTTCCTTTAAGGCTTTCGGATAATATTTCTCCAGAAACCTGACCGCTTCCTCCTCGAAAGAGCCTTCGGAAATAACAGGCAGCAGCTCCTCAGTAAATTTTTCTCCGCCCCCTTCCTCCCTCTGCCCACATTCCGTAATCCAAACAATCTGAAACCCGGTCAATTCAATTCCAAGCGGCGCCTGACAATGGATTCTCAGCCATTTTTCTTGTAATGACATTCTGCCAGACTGCGATGCTGAAGATTCCATGTCACAGGACACAATCATATCAAAACAAATATATCCTTCCTCCGGCTGCTATATTAACCAGCCTGTACAGCTTTCCCCTGAGCCGGACATAAATCTCATCCACGTCTTCACTCATCCCCGCTTCCCCGCAAAAATAGTGAACATACTGCAGATCCTCTTGTGGCGCTTCCACACCCTCGCACAGTTCTTCCAGCTCCTCATAGACTTCTTTAAAATGCTTTATGGCTTCTTCGCTTCTGTCCTTGATCAGTCCTTCCACATCCTCCGGATCATACCCCTCAAAAGCGCCTGATGTATACTTGTCCATAGCTGCTTTGAGATTCCCGAACAATTGCTTATAGTCAACAATAAAACCAAATTCCTTTGTATCTCCATCCAGACGGTTGACACGGCAGATTGCCTGGAACAACCCGTGATCCTGCATCTTCTTATCCATGTACAAATAGGTGCATGGAGGAGCGTCAAAACCTGTCAGCAGCTTGTCAACCACAATCAGCAGCTTCATATTCTCCGGCTCATTGATAAATTTCTCCTTTGCCTCAGCCTCAAAGTCTTCCACTCTTTTCTGGATGGAAAGCTTTTCCGGAAGATGATCCGGATCCAATCCCAGCATACGCAAATAGATATCATATTTTTCAAATCTTTCCGTATCCTCTTCCAGGCTTACTGTATCGGTACGTAAGTCCCCGGCCTGTGGCGTGTAGGAAGAAATATATCATTCTTCCAAATTTAGATTAGAAAAAATCTGTAACAAATAGTGGCAATTTATATACCTTCTTAAAAAGTATATCTTATCAACTACTCATCAATTAAAATTATACTGAAAAGTCCGCTAAAACCACTATTTTACCCTTTGCTTTCACAACAAAAGCCATATTCTATCAACTACCCATCAACTAAAATTATGCCCAGTATGGAATATATCGCCTTAGTTTAGGAGCAGCATTTTCGTCCGCTAACTTTATTAGTCCAGAGTCTATTGTATCTTTGATAATTCGCGATATTATCGCCTTATTTTTTGCCTCTACACCGAATCTCTCCCTTAACACAGCATTTGCCACCGGAATTTCATTTACATAATAATAACAAGTCGCCAGATAACAGGTACGAATTTTATCCCCTCTCGTCCATTCATTCAAATTTTCATACCAGTATAATTTCGTCCTGGCAAAATCATCTCCCGTTTCAACCTTAGGAGCCGGAATCTTTAAAGCACTCATCCCCTCCTCTATACGGTCAAATCCACTGCCCCGTTCCTCACAAATATGAATCATCCTCAAAAAGGATGCCATGGCCTCATTTCTGGAATGAGGAGCCGTATCAATAATTCGATTCACATCCACCAACAAACATCCAGGATTGGATGCTTCTACCCTAGCATCGAAAATCTCCATCATTGGCCCGGCTCCACGCATTGTCAGTTCCTGATGAATAATCATATTTCCAAGCATCTCACGAACTGCCTTCTCCGGGAACATCCTGTGTATCTGGCGAAGTCCAATATGAATCTCTTCTTCCTGCGGAATAAGGGTATCTATATATCTGCAAATTTCATCAAAACAAATCGCATATCCCTGTGTAAAAACCTGTTCACGAATCGCATTGGTCCTGCCTGCTCCTTTATACTGAATCACCCGAACCGCTTTTCTTTTTAAATGAGAAAATTTATTCAAATCCTTCGCAAACAGCAATGCCCCCATATTGGTAATTGCATATTGTCCGTTATCCATTTCACGAATGAATTCCTCATCCTTCATGTTATGCATCATACTGCTTCGGTTACTAGGCAACGGAAGTTTCATTAACGTATAATAGGCAGCACAATCCAGTAATTGTGTTACCTCTTCTTCTGTTACATTCTCTACGGCAGTTCGCATCTCATATGGTGTTGTCTCAAATGACTGCCATAACGCCCGTTCTTTCTCCGGAAAATCCTTTAACTTTTTCTTATAAGAACCAATCCTGATATATTCCTCTCCCGCAAATGCCGTAGGTTTAACCGAAGCCATGGGAATCTCCAGAATAACTACCCTTTTATCCCTCATATAAACTTCAATAAACTGAATATTTAATCTGGGATTGCTTAATCCTACAAGCCAATTCTCCAATTCCTGATTGCCCTTCTTCGCCGTCCCCGGGCAAAAATCTGTTCCTGAAATCTCATGTGTTGTATCATCGATTCCCCATAAAAGATATCCTTTCTCTTTTCGTTCCAGAGCGGCAGAATTACTTATCGCAGAAATATATTCCCCTATCATCAGAGGATCTGTATTATTGCTTTTATATTCCAACCATTCTGTTTCTGCCGGCATCTTTCTCAAGCGTTCTATTAGACTAATGTAATAATCCTGTTGTCCTGTGATCATATTACCTCCCTGCCTTTTTTATCTCAAGAATAATAACTCGTGCATATAATAATCACGATAGTAAAACTAAATAACGTATATATTACAATATTAGCTTGCGTTTTTATGATATATTCCTTAACCATACTCACCTCATTACATGGCAATTTCCCATTCATATAAATATATTCAATAAATTTTTCTATACCTTTATCCTTTACATATCTGCTATCTATACCAAAAGCAATAACTAATTCCCTTTCTATAATCAATGCTGCACTACTTAGCAAATATGTCTGTTATTTGCTTCCATATTCGGCGTTCACATGCCCGAATAGAGCGAACTCTCTCAAGTAATTCTCTGAAGTAGTCTTTCCCAAATGTAGCCTTTCCCTACCTAAGCCTATCGTCTGCGTTTTCTGTCAATCGCACCATATGGAGTGGTTATTTCCATTTTGGAAACAACCACTTGCTCCTTTAGCCAAGCGTTTTTCGCACTATACTTACTTCCTAAGTCATCACAATATTATAAAATTCCAATAATTCTGCCCACTTTCATTCTATAGGAAATCTGTTTCTGAAAGTTCACGCAATTCAATCCCACGCCCACTTAACTTATACTTCAGCAACTTACTAATACGGTCATCACAGGTAATGAAAAATAACTGCTCCATGGTTGCTTTTGACGTCATTTGATACTTAAGTAAATCCATGAACGCAAGCATATTTACATCATCCATACATGCAGTCAGGTCATCGATAAAAAACACCTTCATCTTTTCACGATCATTTCTTGCGTTGATACCTGCGAAAAAATGAGCCAACATAAAGACACTAATCTGACCATTACTTAAAACATTAACAATATTCTTACCCATATCATCAACTAATGAGATTCCCTCATTTTCCTGGACAATGTTGATTCCCTCACTAGAATTTAATCTTATCAGCTTATTATAGAACTTGCTAAGAGCCGGACCTACTTTTTCATACTCGTCTTTCGAAAGCTTCTCTACAACATCTCTGATATCGTTTGCTCTCTGAGATGCAATATCTTTCAACTTCTGAAGTTTTTCTATCTCTGCATCAAGTTTCTGATTCTTCTGATTCTCCTCCTCCAGTTTCTGATTCAGGTCAGATAACGTCTGATTCGCAAGAATACTGTCGATAGCATTGAGCTTTGACACAAGTAAATCATAAGAGAAATCCGAAACATCAAAAGATTTAGTAATAAGATTTTTCACCTTTGCAAATGTCTGTTGCACTGTCTCATTATCGAACTGGTAACCCAAAACCATCAAAATCTGCTGATAAGACTCTTTTATTTCCTGCTCTTCGGATTCCTCTAAAAGTCCCTTCTCCACAGCAGCCAGTAATTTCCCCACATCTTCCCTAGTCAATTCTTCTACATTAATTGCCTTTTGTCTTTTTTGTAATCCTTTAACCTCATCAAAATATGGCTGTATTTCATCCTTCAGAGTTTTCAAGTCACTAATCTTATTCTGTAATGTTTCCTTTTCTTTCTCCACTACAGTTTTTATGCGATTAATGAGGTTCTGATAAAGCTTTTCAATCTCTGTCTGTAGCAAGGTTTTATCTACTTCTTTTACCTTTACAGCTTCTCCGTTCTGCCTGATATACTCATCAGCTTCCTTAAGGATTAAATCTTCCTCTATGGTAGAAAATGACTCTGAACCACAAACAGGGCATCGAACAATACCATTCTTTTTGAAAACAGCATCTCTATGTTCAATCACCACTTGTTTATTCGCGGAAAGAGAAGATAACAGCTTCAGCATCTTATTATTCTTGGAAAGTAACTCTATCTCATCAGAAAGGTCCTTCACCTTTTTCTCTTTCTCTTTAATTTCCTTCTTATATCAAAATCAGATTGCGTAAAGCCGCCAATTTCTAAAGCAATCACTGATTCCCCATCCTGAAAAATCGTTTCTCTCAAAAGAGACAGCCCATCCAATTTTCTAAGCTTCGTTTCAAGGATTGTAATCGCATCTGTATTAATCTTCCGATATTGCCAGTCAGACACCATTCAATCGCATCGACCGTTGTCGTCTTTCCAATCCCATTTGCAGCTGAAAGAAGTACAACCGGTTTATCATTGAAATCAATGGTTTTATCGCGAAACCCTCTAAAATATACCATTCTTATCTTACGAATTATCACTTTTTCAGCCACCTCTTAATCATTTTGTAATCCTGTTCTCCAAAAGACTTATCCAATACACCTTCTCTTTTATTTCTGTTCACTCTTTTCCTCTTCTTTTCCATTAGCGCTAAAAGCCCCTCATCTTCGGGAAGCAACTGGCTCAATCGCTTCATCTGCTCCACATCCGGCGCAAATGCATCTGTTGAGATCATATGGAATGGTAATTCAATCACCTCATCATCATCAATTACAATCCTATCCTTATCTGTCATATCGCCCTTAATAATGATCTTTCTTGATATTAACAAATTACCCTCTCGACTTCTATCCGGAATCCCTTCGGAATAAACAATCAACTGTACAATATTATACTTTAACTTATGAATCGCTTTTGATTTGCTATTCATAATCATAAACACACGAATTCGATCATCCCAGTAATCACATAGAGAATCTATTTCCGCCAAGTCCCCATCCAGAAGGAAAAATAATTCATCTCTTTGATCGCTGATAAAAATACTTAATAACTCTTCCGGTTTCTGATCTAAATCAAAAATATCTTCCAGATTAATTTCATATTCAGAAGCAATATCCCCAACAAGGAGATCTTGATAACCGTTTTTCTTAAATTCTTCCTGTAAAATCATAATCACATTTCCTCTTTCACACATTTTACAGAAAAAACGCAACCGTTGCAATCTTCCTGTGTGCTCCACTCATCCTCATCAATTCCAATACAATCCATACACTCAATATAAAAACTATCTTCCCCAAGATCCGCAACCGTAGGATTCTCACTTACGTTCGCCGTACTATAGTTATAATAATTTTTACCTCTCATAATTTTGCTATTCTCAAAGAACCATTTTCCAGGCTTTGGTGACACACTCACCATACGTTCCACAATCTTTCGCTTTACACCCTTAAAATTTCCGCCTGCCCGAGGGAGAATCACGCTATGGCTTACATACTTATCTTCGGGAAAGTTCAGACAAACATAATCAGTAACTGAAGAATCGATGTAAAACAACGGATCAAATATCTCCAAATGAGCAGAAATCTCTGTCTCATTATTCACCTTCTTCTGACAGATGTTTAACATAATCTTCCACAGATACTCCAGAAAAACAAGAAAACCCTGTTTGCATTCGGCAACATAGAGCAGTCTATCATCTACAGAAATTCCTCTGTAGCCAGCAATCTTGCTGGCATCGTCCATGCTGTATGTATTCAGCAACTGATATTGACCATCCACAGTCTTACCAATTTCATTTATCCATCGCACCGTATTCTGGCAAATCATATTCAACATGTGTGTCTGTATATCTGAAAGATCATTACTATTTATAATCTCCCCATACTCCTCACAAACAATGCCTGCCAAATAACTTACAATTGTCTGTTCCGTCTTTGTCTTGACAGATTCTGTCATATAATGATCAAATTCCTTTTTATCCACTCGCAGCTGATCAAAAACAGGATTAACTAACGTATAACGTCGCTGTATATACGAAATCGCAAGACCCAGCAATATCAACTGCCAATGCTCCTCATCTCCACCCTTATCTGGATTCGGATACGACCTAGCCAATACTTCCATCAATTCCTTTTTGTACTGATTGATATCCTGTTGATGA
Organism: uncultured Hungatella sp.; assembly: GCA_947066955.1. Lineage (GTDB taxonomy): Bacteria > Bacillota > Clostridia > Lachnospirales > Lachnospiraceae > UBA3402. The sequence goes on along the minus strand of CAMTAF010000061.1, from coordinate 275 downwards.
GCAACATTAAATCTTGCAATAAACTTTTTTAGGGAGTCCTCTGAGGCCATTGCCGCAAAAAGTTTTTTCTTCTGTTCCTCTTTCTTATTAGTTAAATAAACATTTGCTTTCAGCCAAGCAGCTGAATCTTCTATATTTGGATAAGTCACTGACTTTGGAAGCACGTTTTCAGACCCTATGTGTGCTTTCATTTCATCAAGTGTTGGTTTCTCAACTTTTGAATTTCTATAAATATAAAGACTCGGTTTTGCTTTCAAAGTACTCCGAAGCATCTG
>CAMTAF010000060.1 GCA_947066955.1 uncultured Hungatella sp. | reverse complement strand
GAAGAGCGGAAGCATGAGTTCCTGCTTTTTCCGATTCCCTGAAAAAAGGAAGGAGAGAGCAACAATGAAAAGAAAAGTTATTATTGACTGCGACCCGGGGATTGACGACAGCCTGGCTCTGATGCTGGCCTTGTCCATGGAGGAGCTGGAGGTGGCGGGAATCACCGTGGTCTGCGGCAACAGTCCGGTTGAAATGGGTGTTTCTAACGCGCGAAAGATCCTTAGTTTTATGGGGCGGCTGGATGTTCCTGTGTTCGCGGGGGCCGAAACACCATTAAAAAGAGAGTATGTAAATGCCCTGGATACCCACGGAAGCGACGGCCTTGGGGAAAGCTTTCTGCCGGAGATCCCGGGCTGGGAGCGGACCTTATCGGCCACAGGTTTTATGGCCGAGACCATAAAGGCAGGCCCATGTTCGGTCATAGCCCTTGGCCCCCTGACCAATCTGGCGGTTCTGTACAGGGAAGATCCCCTGGCTTTTAGCCGGATCGAGGAGATTGTATCCATGGGCGGCTGTTTCCGAAGCCATGGAAATTGTTCGCCTGTGGCGGAATACAACTACTGGGCAGACCCTGACGGAGCGGCGCTGGTCTATGAGGCCATGGAGAATCTTGGAAAGACGATTTCCATGGTGGGCCTTGACGTGACCAGGAAGATTGTCCTGACCCCGGATCTGCTGGAATATATGAAGCGTCTCGATCCCCACATGGGGGAATTTGTGGCAAAGATCACAAAGTTTTATTTTGATTTTCACTGGCAGCAGGAGCATCTTATCGGGTGCGTAATCAACGACCCCCTGGCAGTGGCCTATTTCGCGGACAGAAGTCTGTGCAGCGGCATCATGGCCTACACTCAGGTGGAGAGATCAGGCCTGTCCATGGGACAGACTGTGGTGGACTCTATGGGATTTTACAGGAAGCCTGCCAATGCGTTAGTGTTAACCGAGACTCATCCTCTGGCCTTTTTCCGCCTGTTTTTCTCAAGGCTTCTGGGGATAGGGGAGCCCCACCTCGAACTGCTCCCCGCCTTGATTAAGGAGGAAGGCAAATGCGGAGCATTTTTAGGATGCCTTCCGACGACTTGGCAGGAGGTGGAAGCTTGAAGGCTGTGAAGATAACCCCCATCCAGCTGTGTCTGGTGGCTATGGCTGCGGGAATCAATGTGGCAGGGGGACAGCTGGCCCTGCTTCTGCGTCTGCCCGTGTATTTGGACAGCATAGGAACCATCTTTACAGGCGCTCTCCTGGGACCCTGGTTTGGGATGCTTCCAAATCTGCTGAGCGGGATCATCATGGGTGTAACCACTGACATTTATTCCCTGTATTTTGCCCCTGTGGGGATGGTGACAGGGTTCATGGCCGGCGTGGTGTGGAAGAGAGCAAAAAGGCCTCTGTGGATGCTGGCTCTGTCTGTGTCCCTCCCCGGCACCCTTTTAAGCTCAGCCATCTGTGCCGCGGTCTTTGGCGGCATCACTTCATCAGGCTCCACGGTTCTGGTCCAGCTTTTGGCAAAGACGCCTCTTGGGATGACTGCCAGTATTTTCCTTGTGCAGGTGATAACCGACTTTGCTGACCGGTGGATCAGTCTTTTTCTGACAGAAAGGCTTCTGAGGGTTCTGCCGCCAAGCCTTAAACAAAAATGGAGAGGAGAATCAGGCTATGGGAGTGCCAAATGAGCGCTACAGCCTTATAACCGGAAAAAATCAGCGTGAGATCTGTCTTCTCAAAGCTTTTCCCTGTGCTTGGGGAAGATGCTCTTTCTGCGATTACATAGAAGACAACAGCAGGGATGGGAAGGCTATGGTAGAGTTGAACCGGAAGGTCTTAAGCCGGGTCACCGGCCGATTCGGGGTACTGGAAGTGATCAACTCAGGGAGCTGTTTTGAACTGCCAGAGAGAACACTTGAGGATATTGCCGGAATCATCAAGCAGACCCATATCAAAAAGCTGTTTTTTGAGTCTCACTGGATGTACCGGAAACAGCTGGATGCCATGCGGGCCAGGATGCCGGCCCCCATCCTTTTCAAGATCGGCGTGGAGACCTTTGACAGGGATTTCCGCCAGAACGTATTAAACAAACACGCGGATTTTGAGGGACCCAAAGAGGTGGCCCGGTATTTTGATTCCCCCTGTCTCATGGTAGGGATTGAGGGACAGACAAAACAGATGATCGATTATGACATTGATTGTCTGAAAAAATATTTCCAGCTGGGTACAATTAACGTTTACAATAACAATACTACATCCATCAGAAGAGATGAAGCTCTGGTGGAATGGTTTATGAAGGAATATTCCTGGCTGCTTGCTGACCCGTCGGTGGAAGTGCTGTATGAGATCACGGATTTCGGAGTCGGATAAAGGGAAAGGATTCTGTTTTGACAGACGGCAGCATATATACAGAAGAGTACAGGAGGGGTCTATATGGATATAGTAAAAGTGAGAAATGTTATTATCGGAAAAGGCAGACCGAAGATCTGCGTGCCGATCGTGTCCTCTTCCGCGGAGGAGATCCTGCAGGATGCCGGCAATTTTTGCCGCCTCGGGGCAGATCTGGCAGAGTGGCGGGCTGACTGGTACGAGGATGTGTCTGACATTTCAAAAGTTCTGGACACTGCGGGAAAGCTGAGAGAGATTCTGGGGGAGTTCCCTCTGCTCTTCACCTTTCGGACATCCAAGGAAGGCGGAGAGAGATCCTTAGGCACGGAAGAGTATGTGGCCCTGAACCGGGCCGTGGCTGCAAGCGGTTTTGTGGATCTGTTGGATGTGGAGCTTTTTACGGGGGATCAGGAGGTGGCTTCCCTTATAAGCTATGCCCATGAATGTCAGGTGAGAGTTATCGTCTCCAGCCACGATTTTCGGAAAACACCGTCAAGGGAAACCATCCTTGGACGGCTCAAGAAGATGCAGGATCTTGGGGCGGATATTCCCAAGATCGCTGTGATGCCCCAGGTGAAGGGGGATGTGCTGGCTCTTCTCTCAGCCACTTTGGAGATGAGCGAGCAATATGCCAAAGGCCCTATCATTACCATGTCCATGTCAGGAGCCGGTGTAGTCAGCCGCCTGGCAGGGGAGACTTTCGGTTCCGCGGTGACCTATGGAGCGGCCAAAAAACGATCAGCGCCAGGGCAGGTGGCTGTAGAGGATCTGGTCAGGGTGCTTGATGTGATCCATGAGAGCCAGGAAAATGGATAGGAAGGGAGGGGGGATCCTTGCCTGCCTTCTTTTGCTTTTTGTCCTGACCTGCTTTTTATCCGCCGCTGTGGGGAGTGTGAACATCTCTTTTGCCGAGATGCTGGCAGTGGCGGCAGGCCGGGGCCGGACGGTCCACGAAAATATCCTTCTTCGGGTCAGAATTCCCCGGACCGCGGCCTGTGCCCTGGCCGGGGCAGGGCTGGCTGTGTCGGGGGCAGTGATCCAGAATGTGCTCCAGAATCCGTTGGCAGGCCCTAATATCATCGGGGTCAACGCCGGGGCCGGACTGGCCGTGGTACTGTGCAGCTATTTTTTTCCCCTGTCTTACTGTCTCATGCCGGCAGCTGCCTTTCTGGGAGCCTTGGCAGCCACCATGTTCATCTACGGACTGGCCAAAAAGACAGGGGCCTCCAAAGTGACCCTAGTGCTGGCAGGCGTGTCGGTGAACAGCCTGCTGAACGCGGCTTCGGACTTGGTTCACACCTTCGGCAACGATACTCTCTCGAGCACCTACAGTTTCCGTCTGGGGGGATTCTCGGCTGTCAGCGTCCAGGTGCTGGCGCCTGCGGGGCTTTTTATTGTCTGCGGCATTCTTCTCGTATGTCTTTTAGGCAATGAGCTGGAGATCCTGGGGCTGGGGGAGCAGGTGGCCATGTCCGTTGGCCTGAATACCCGGCTTTTTAGATTTCTGTTTCTTACCCTGGCCGCTGCCCTGGCCGGAGCTTCTGTGAGCTTTGCAGGACTTCTGGGGTTTGTAGGGCTCATTGCCCCCCACATCGCCAGACGGATAGCAGGAGAGGAGTGCCGCCGCCTCCTGCCGTTTACTGCTCTTTTCGGAGCCTGCTTTGTCATGCTCTGTGATTTGGCGGCCAGGACATTGTGGGCTCCCTATGAAATCCCCACAGGCATCCTTCTGTCCTTTGTGGGCGCTCCGTTCTTTTTATATCTTTTGTTTCAGCAGAGAAGGAGGCGAAGCCATGATTAGGTGCGAGGCTCTGACAGCAGGATATGGGAAAAAGGCTGTCATAAGAGAAATTACCTGGCAGGCGGAGCCGGGAAGGCTGACGGTCATCGCCGGACCCAACGGATGCGGCAAGAGCACCCTGTTAAAGTCTGTTATGGGCCAGACCAGGATCCTGGACGGCAGGATTCTGTTAGACGGCAGGCCCGTGGACTCCTGGAATGCCAGGGAAAGGGCGAAACGCATGGCCTATGTGCCCCAGAGCCGGAATGAAGTGAACTTAACCGTGGCCCGCATGGTCCTCCACGGGAGATTTCCTTATATCGTCTACCCGAGACATTATACAAAGGAGGACCAGGATATGGTGGAATGGGCTCTTGAGAAGATGGGAATCCAGGATCTTAAGGACCGCCTGATGTCGGAGCTGTCAGGAGGGGAGCGGCAAAAAGCCTGCGTGGCCATGGCCCTTGTGCAGGATGCCCCCGCCATCCTTTTGGACGAGCCCACCACCTATCTGGACATCTCCTGCCAGCTTGAGCTGATGGAGATCTTAAAACAGCTGGCTGCGGAGGGAAAGGCCGTGGCAGCGGTTCTCCACGATTTAGGCCACAGCCTCCGCTTTGCGGACCAGATTATGGTTATGGAACACGGAGCTGTAGCAGATGCGGGGACACCTGAGGAGATTCTTGAAAGAGGAATTTTAGAAAGCGTATTCCGTCTGGATATCTGCCGCAGCACAGATCAAGCCGGCAGAGAATACTACTGGTTTCAGAGGAGGAAGGCAAACGCGTAAGCGTTTCTAGGATGCCTTCCGACGAGCTGGCAGGTGCCGCGAAGCGGCGCGTGCCGTTACAAGGAGGAAAGATCATGAATGTGCATTTTGAAGAGTGTTGGGAAAAGACCCGGTATGAGTCCGATCATACCATCTGCCTGAAAGGCCGGACCATCCCCTACCACACGGTGTGTGAGGACAATTTTTTCTACAATGAAGAGGGCAAAGCGGTGGCGACCATCTATTCCTACGCCTATTTCCGCAGCGACGTGGAGGATTCCTCCAAAAGGCCGGTGATGTTTGCCTACAACGGCGGACCGGGATCAGCTAGCTTATGGCTTCATCTGGGGCTGGTAGGGCCCAGGAGGGTAAAGCTGACCGATGAGATTCATCTGCCCACGGTCCCGCCCTTTGAGCTGGAGGACAATCCCAACTGCCTTTTAGACATCTGCGACATCGTGGTGGTAGATATGGTGGGCACAGGTCTGGGGCGGCTGTTTGACGAGGCAGCTAAAGAAGCATTTTACGGCTCTGATGCGGATATCCGCCAGCTTGCCATGTTTGTGGACGGCTGGCTTACCAGATACAACCGCCACAACAGCCCTGTGATTCTGGCAGGGGAAAGCTACGGTACCGGCCGCTCTGCCCTTCTTGCCGCGGAACTGCTGGGCGGCGGGCCGGAGAATCAGGACACCCTGGGCATTTCTGTCAGCGGAATCTTGCTTCTGGGAACCTATTTCTATGAGACGACAGCATTTTCCCAGATGGCTCTGAACCTTCCATCCATGGCTGCCACCAACTGTTACCACAATCCGGATGGCAAACCGTCCCTGACCCAGTTTGTGAAGCAGGCCTATGAATTTACAGGGAAGGAATATCTTCCCGCCTTTTATGAAGGGGACGCCCTGCCGGAGGAAAGGAAACAGGAACTGGTGAAAAAACTGGTTTATTTCACAGGCCTTGAGGAAGACTATGTGAGACAGAACTGGCTGGATATCTCTATGCGTGATTACATGAAGCAGCTTTTGAAATCTGACCATCAGGTGGTCGGTTTCTACGACAGCCGCTATACCTGGCCGGATCTTCCGGACGTCCCTGAGGCCAACGTGATTGCCGACGATCCGGCTATGGGGCAGTACACCCCTGCTTACCAGGCAGGCTTTGCCCTTCTGCGCCAGGAACTGGGCATCAAGGTGGAGCGCCGCAGCAAAGGCCTCGCGCACGGTGTCAACACGCAGTGGGACAGAAAGTTCAAAAGAAATCCCGCTCAGGCTCTGGCCGGGGCCATGAGAAGGAACAAGAGCCTTCAGGTGTTCTTTGCGTCAGGGCTGTTTGACCTGTGCACCACGGCAGGCAATGCGCGTTACCTGGCCCAGCACAGCAGGCTGGACCCGGACAGAGTGTTGATCGGAGAATATCCGTCAGGGCACATGGCTTATCTGGGGGAGGAGAGCGCCCGCATGCTGGGGGATGACTTGAGAGGGTTTGTGGCAAAAGCAACAAAACAGTCTTTCCAAGGTGCCTGATCTGTGGTATACTTGTCTTTAATAAGCAAAGGAGACTGGAAACATGAAGTGGAAGCGGGTATTATTGAAATTAAGCGGCGAGGCCCTTGCGGGGCCGAAGAAGACCGGCTTTGACGAGGACACGGTAAAGGAGGTAGCCCGTCAGGTGAGGCTGTCGTCAGATGCCGGTGTGGAAGTGGGTATTGTTATCGGCGGCGGCAATTTCTGGCGGGGCCGGACCAGCGGCGCTATGGACCGCACCAAAGCCGACCAGATCGGCATGCTGGCCACTGTGATGAACTGCATTTATGTGTCCGAGATCTTCCGCGGCGCGGGGATGAAAACCGAGATCCTGACGCCTTTTGTCTGCGGCTCCATGACAAAGCTTTTTTCCAAGGACCTGGCCAACGAGTACTTCAGCCAGGGCAAGGTAGTGTTTTTTGCAGGCGGAACAGGACATCCTTATTTTTCCACAGACACAGGCATTACCTTGAGAGCGGCGGAGATGGAAGCGGATGTGATCCTTCTGGCAAAGTCTGTAGACGGCGTCTACGACAGCGACCCGGCGGTTAACCCGGATGCCAAAAAGTATGACACTATCAGCATTGAGGAGGTCATTGAGAAGAAGCTGGCTGTGGTGGATCTGACAGCCTCCATCATGTGTATGGAGCACAAGATTCCTATGGCAGTATTCGACTTAGGCGAACCCGACAGCATTGCCAATGCCATGCAGGGAAAGATAAACGGTACTGTGGTTACCGTATAACAAGCTGATGTCCAAAAAGCATGGACAAGAAGGAGGAAACACCCAAGGGTGTACCATGATGTCCAAAAAGCATGGACAAGAAGGAGGAAATATGCAGGAGAAGTTGAATTATTATGAAGACAAGATGAACAAGTCTCTGGAAGTGCTGCAGGATGAGTATGCATCCATCAGAGCGGGGAGAGCCAATCCCCATGTTCTGGATAAGATCCGCGTGGATTACTACGGAACCCCCACACCTATCCAGCAGGTGGGCAATGTCTCGGTTCCGGAGGCCCGCATGATCGTGATCCAGCCCTGGGAGAAGAATCTTCTTAAAGTTATTGAGAAGGCCATCCTCACCTCGGATCTGGGGATCAATCCCACCAACGACGGCACCGTGATCCGTCTGGTGTTCCCGGAACTCACCGAGGAGCGCAGAAAGGTTCTGGCCAAGGATGTGAAGAAGAAGGGGGATGCCACCAAGGTGGCGATCCGCAATATCCGCCGGGATGCCAACGAGACTTTTAAGAAGATGGAGAAGGCAGGGGAGATGTCCGAGGATGATCTGGAGCTGGCCAACACCAAGATCCAGAAGCTGACAGACAAGATGACAGACAAGGTGGACAAGGCCGTAGAAGCCAAGACCAAAGAGATTCTTACAGTTTAGAGCAATACGGGGGCGGGGGATCACATACCTGCCCCCTGTGTGCGTAGAGGGACGAGGAGACACGATGAGCTTAGAAAATATGGCAATACCGCAGCATGTCGCCGTGATCCTGGATGGCAACGGCCGCTGGGCCAAGAAGAGAGGGATTCCCCGGGCCATGGGCCACAAGGCGGGATGCGAGACCCTGGAGAAGATGGTGAGGGTTGCCTCAGACACAGGAATCCGGTATTTTACGGTGTACGGATTTTCCACAGAGAACTGGAAGCGCTCTCAGGAGGAGGTCGGCGCACTGATGCAGCTGTTCCGCTATTACATGGTGCGCCTTTTAAAGATCGCCTCTGCCAACAACGTGAGAGTGAAGATGATCGGGGAGAAGAGCCGGTTTGATCCGGACATCGTCAAAGGGATCGACGACCTGGAGACAGGGACAAAGGACAACACAGGCATGACCTTTGTGATCGCCATCAATTACGGGGGCAGAGATGAGATCGTCAGGGCGGCCAGAAGGGTGATTTTGGACTATCAGAAGTCGGGAGAGGACCCGTCCTCCCTGGATGAGGCGGCGTTTGCCTCCTATCTGGACACCGCGGGCATACCGGATCCGGATCTTATGATCCGCACCAGCGGGGAGCTGAGGCTCTCTAATTATCTTCTGTGGCAGCTGGCCTACTCGGAATTTTACATCACAGATTGTCTGTGGCCTGATTTTAATCAGGAAGAATTAGAAAAAGCCATCATTGCGTATAATAGCAGAGAGCGCAGATTCGGCGGAAGAATAAAAGCGTAAGGGGGGATTCTATGTTTACGACCCGATTAATCAGCGGAATTATTCTGGTGATCCTGGCGGTTCTCATCGTGGGAGCCGGGGGGAGCATCTTGTTCGCGGTGAACGGAGCCGTGTCCATGGTTGGACTGTTTGAGCTGTACCGGGTGCTGAAGATCGAGAAGACTCCCCTTGCGGCCATCGGATACTTAGCCTGCGCTTTCTACTATGGCCTCATCTGGTTTGACGGCCACCGGTATGTGACGCTGCTGGCTATAGGGACCCTGATGTTCCTCATGAGCTTTTATGTGTTTACATTTCCCAAGTATAAAACAGAGGAGATTACGGCAGCGTTTTTCGGGGTGTTCTATGTGGGCATCATGCTTTCCTATCTGTACCAGGTGAGACAGATGCCTGACGGCAGCTACCTGGTGTGGCTGATCTTTTTCAGCTCCTGGGGATGCGACACCTGCGCCTACTGCGCGGGCAAATTGTTCGGAAAGCACAAGATGACCCCGGTGCTCAGTCCAAAGAAAACCGTGGAGGGGGCCATAGGCGGCATTCTGGGCTCCGCGGTGCTGGGGTACGGGTACGCGGCTCTTTTGGGTCATCAGATGATCCAGATCAAAAATCCCTGCCTGGCCTGCGCTCTGGCCTGCGGCGTGGGGGCCATGATCTCTCAGATCGGTGACCTGGCTGCCTCAGCCATCAAGAGAAATCATCAGGTAAAGGATTACGGACATCTGATTCCCGGACACGGAGGAATCTTAGACCGGTTTGACAGCATGATTTTTACGGCGCCGGCGATCTATCTGGTGATCACGCTCCTTGGCATTGTCTGACAGATGGGAGGATTCATATGAAAAAGATAGCGATCCTGGGATCTACCGGGTCCATCGGGACCCAGACCCTGGAGGTAGTGAGAAATAATGGGGACATCCAGGTTACGGCTCTGGCGGCGGGGAGCAATATCAGCCTTCTGGAACAGCAGATCCGGGAATTCAAGCCTGCCCTGGCCTGTGTGTGGGATGAGAAAAAAGCTTTGGAGCTGAGAGGCCGGACAGCTGATCTGGATGTAAAGGTTGTCTCCGGTATGGAAGGACTTCTGGAGGCAGCCACACAACCCGGGGCTGAAACCGTGGTGACAGCGGTAGTGGGCATGATCGGGATCCAGCCCACCATTGCTGCCATGGAGGCAGGAAAGGACATTGCCCTGGCCAACAAGGAGACCCTGGTGACAGCAGGGCACATCATCATGCCCCTGGCAAAAAAGCTGGGAGTCCGGATTCTTCCTGTGGACAGTGAGCACAGCGCTATTTTCCAGTGCCTTAACGGGGAGGAGAAAAGACAGATCCACAAGATTCTCCTCACAGCCTCCGGCGGCCCCTTCCGCGGGCGCACCCGAGAAGAGATGAAAGACATCCAGGTAGAGGACGCCCTGAAGCATCCAAACTGGTCCATGGGGAGAAAGATCACTATTGATTCCTCCACCATGGTCAATAAAGGACTGGAGATCATGGAGGCAAAGTGGCTTTTTGATGTACCTCTGGATCAGATCCAGGTGGTTATCCAGCCTCAGAGCGTGATACACTCCATGGTGGAGTTTGAGGACGGCGCCGTTATGGCCCAGCTTGGCACCCCGGATATGAAGCTCCCCATCCAGTACGCGCTGTACTATCCTGAGAGGCGGTTCCTGCCAGGGGAACGGCTGGACTTCTGGTCTATGGGACAGATCACCTTTGAACGGCCGGATCCTGAGAACTTTCGGGGCCTGGCTCTGGCCTGCGAGGCGGGAAGGATAGGCGGCTCCATGCCAGTGGTATTCAACGCGGCCAATGAATACGCGGTCAATGAATTTTTAAATCGTCGGATCCCCTATCTTGGGATCACGGACATGATCGAGGAAGCCATGAGGGCTCATCAGGTTATGGATGACCCGGATGTGGAACAGATCCTGGAGGCAGAGCGGCAGACGCGCCGGCTCCTTGCCGGTATTTCGATATAGGAAGGACGAAAATATGAGCTTCATTGTTGCGGTTCTCGTGTTCGGGATGATCATCCTGATCCACGAGTTTGGACATTTTATCATAGCTAAAAAATGCGGTATCGGCGTGCTGGAGTTTTCCATCGGCATGGGCCCAAGGCTGTTTAGCTTTGAGCGGGGAGAGACCAGATATTCCATCAAGATCCTGCCCTTCGGAGGCTCCTGCATGATGCTGGGGGAGGACGAGAACGCCTCGGATCCAAGGGCTTTTAACAACAAGTCGGTGTGGGCCCGGATCGCGGTCATTGCCGCCGGGCCGGTGTTTAATTTTATTTTGGCGTTTTTCCTGGCTCTGGTGATTATCCACTCTGCAGGCCATGATTCCCCAAGGCTCATCGGTGTTATGGACGGACTTCCGGCCCAGGAAGCAGGACTTAAAGAGGGAGATCTGATCACCAGGATGAACCGGGAGCGGGTGGTGGTATATCGTGACATTACCATGTATATGATGATGCACCCGAAAGACCCGGTGGACATCCAATACCAGAGAACCATGCCCGACGGCTCGAAAGAGACAAGGACCGCCCGCCTGGTGCCCCAATACTCTGAAGAATACAATTCTTACATGCTTGGGATTCAGGCCAGCGCCTACAGGGAACCGGTGACAGGAGTGATGGATACCGTAAAATACAGTGCTTATGAGGTGGTGTACTGGGTCAAGACCGCTGTCCGCAGCATCTTGATGATGTTCCGCGGCCAGGTAGGCGCCGACGACATCGCAGGACCGGTGCGCATGGTGAGCATTATTGACGAGACGGTTGAGGAAAACCGGCAGTACGGCATGGAGATGGTGGTTTTAAATCTGGTAAACCTCTGCGTGCTCTTAAGCGCCAACTTAGGGGTCATGAATTTGCTCCCCATCCCCGCCCTTGACGGAGGCCGTCTGGCATTTCTCCTTGTGGAGGCGGTGCGGGGAAAGCCGGTGGACAAAGAAAAAGAAGGCATGGTTCATATGGCGGGCATGGTGGTGCTCATGTGCCTGATGGTGTTTGTGCTGTTCAATGATATCGCCTCCCTGTTTTTCAGATAGGAGAAAGGAAAAGGTTAACACTATGAGCAGAAAAGCTACAAAGACCGTAAAGATCGGCAGCCGGGTCATCGGAGGGGGAAACCCGATTCTTATCCAATCCATGTGCAACACAAAGACAGAGGATATCACAGGGACCGTGGCTCAGATCTTAGAGCTTGAAAAAGCCGGATGCGAGATCATCCGCGTGGCGGTTCCCACCATGGAAGCAGCCAAAAGCTTAAAAGAGATCAAGAAAGAGATCCACATTCCCCTGGTGGCGGATATCCATTTCGATTACCGGCTGGCCATTGCCGCCATGGAGAACGGAGCCGACAAGATACGGATCAATCCGGGAAATATCGGCTCCGAGGACCGGGTGAGGGCAGTGGTGGACAAGGCGAGAGAACTTCAAATCCCTATCCGAGTAGGGGTTAACAGCGGTTCCTTAGAGAAAAATCTCATTCAAAAATACGGCGGGGTTACTGCGGAAGGCATTGTGGAGAGCGCCCTTGACAAGGTGAAGCTCATTGAGGACATGGGCTATGACAATCTGGTCATCAGCATCAAATCCTCCAATGTGCTCATGTGCGTCAAGGCCCACCAATTGATTGCCGCCCGCACCGATTATCCCCTCCATGTGGGCATCACCGAGGCGGGAACCCTGACTTCCGGCAACATCAAATCCGCTGTCGGCCTGGGGATCATCCTAAACCAGGGCATTGGCGACACCATCCGGGTTTCCCTCACAGGAGCGCCTGTGGAGGAGGTCAAATCCGCGAAACTGATCTTAAAGACCCTGGGCCTTAAGCGGGGAGGGGTGGAGGTTGTCTCTTGTCCCACCTGCGGACGGACCCAGATCGATCTCATCGGCCTTGCGGTGAAGACAGAGACCATGGTGGCGGAGTTTGACGATCTGGATGTGAAAGTCGCGGTGATGGGATGTGTGGTCAATGGCCCCGGCGAGGCCAGGGAGGCGGATCTGGGCATTGCCGGCGGCGTGGGAGAAGGACTTCTCATAAAGAAAGGGGAGGTTATAAAGAAGCTCCCCGAGGCAGAGCTTCTGCCTGCCCTGAGGGAGGAACTTCTGAAACTGAGAAGGGGTCAGAGGTGATCCCATGGCAAAAAAATTTACAGAAGTATTTCCTGATCTGCATATGACAAGCGACATGGAGGAGCTTTTAAAACTGGTGGATGTGGAGCGGGTCTCCTCCCCCAGAGACAGAAGCTCCCTCCGCATCTATATCACCAGTCCCAGGCTGATCCACAAGAAAAACCTCTTTTCACTGGAGAGGGGCATCCGGGATCAGCTTTTTCCCGGCAAACAGCTGTCCATCAGGATCATAGAAAAATATACCTTGTCAGGCCAGTATAATCCGGAAAAACTCCTTCACGCTTACAAAGACAGCCTGCTTCATGAGCTGAAAAATTACAGCATCGTGGAGTATAATATCCTGAAAAAGGCTCAGTGCACGTTTCCCCAGGACAACGTGCTCCGGATGACAGTGGAGGACAATGTGATCCTGAGAGAGAAAACCGGGGATTTAAAAAGGATCCTGGAAAAGGTGTTCCATGAGAGGTGCGGTCTGCCCGTCACCATTGAATATGAGTATGTGAAAGCCTCCCAGGAGCCTCTGATCCGGCAGAGGGAGGCTCAGGTCCAAAAGGAGATCCAGGAACACCTAAAGAACCATTCCGCGTCATGGGAAGAAGGCGGACAGGAATCGGAGAATCCGGCAGCGGCTCAAGCCGGGGACGCCGGACGCAGGACCGGAAAAGCTTCCGAGGCGCCGCCAAAAGGCTCCGCCAGGTCAGGAACAGGCTCTGCAAGTTCAAGCTCCGGGAGCGATGGGAAAAATTTCTCCCAAAACAGCGGATTTCAAAAGGCCGGAAACCGGAAGTTCGGCTCCTTTCAGAGAAAAAGCGACAACCCCGACGTGCTCTACGGCCGTGATTTTGAAGATGATTTTATCCATATCAAAGATATCGGCGGCGAGATGGGGGAAGTGACCATACGGGGAAAGATCATAAGTACGGACAGCCGGCTTTTAAACAGTGGAAAAACCATTGTTATTTTTGATATCACAGATTTTACCGACACCATCACCGTGAAGATTTTTGCCAGAGAAGAGGCTTTAGAGGATATCAACAAGGGGGTTGTGTCCGGGCAGTTCCTGAAGCTGAAGGGCATGACTACCATCGACAAGTTCGACGGCGAGCTGACCATCGGTTCCGTGACAGGCATGAAAAAATGTGAGGATTTTACGGGGCAGCGGACAGACAACAGCCTGACAAAGCGGGTGGAACTCCACTGCCACACCAAGATGAGCGACATGGACGGGGTCTCCGATGTGGCGGATATCATTAAACAGGCAAAGCGGTGGGGGATGCCCGCCATCGCGGTGACGGACCATGGCTGTGTCCAGGCCTTTCCCGACGCAAGCCACGCCCTGGACAAAGGGGATACCTTCAAGATCCTCTACGGGGTGGAGGGATATCTGGTGGACGACCTAAAGCAGCTTGTGGAGAACAGCCAGGGACAGTCCTTCGACGACCCCTATGTGGTGTTCGACATCGAGACCACAGGTTTCAGCCCCACAGCCAACAAGATTATAGAGATCGGCGCTGTCAGGGTGGAGCAGGGGAAGATCGTGGACCGGTTCAGCACCTTTGTAAATCCCGACGAGCCCATTCCCTTCCGCATTGAGCAGCTGACAAAGATCAATGATTCCATGGTGCTTCCCGCCCCCAGGATCCATGAGGTTCTGCCAAAGTTCCTGGACTTCTGCCAGGGAGCGGCCCTGGTGGCCCACAATGCCTCCTTTGACGTCAGCTTTATTGCCAAGAACGCCGAGGATCTGGGACTGGAGTTTAACCCCACTGTTCTGGACACGGTTTCCCTGGCCAGAATCCTGCTTCCCCAGTTAAACCGCTACAAGCTGGACACGGTGGCAAAGGCCCTGAACATCTCCCTGGAAAATCACCACAGGGCAGTGGATGACGCGGAGGCCACTGCCTGGATCTTTGTGGCATTTTTAAAAATGCTCAAGGAGAGGGATATGATGTCCCTGGATGAGCTGAACCGCCTAAGCGAGCTGGACGCGGAAGGGATCAAAAAGCTGCCCTCCTACCATGTGATCATCCTTGCCAAAAATGACGTGGGGAGGACCAACCTTTACAGACTGGTATCCTGGTCCCACATCAACTATTTTCACAGGACTCCCAGGATTCCCAAAAGCCTTCTGGACAAATACCGGGAGGGGCTGATCATCGGCTCCGCCTGCGAGGCAGGGGAGCTTTTCCAAGCTCTGCTTAGGGGAGTTCCCGAGAAAGAGCTGGGGAGGATTGTGAACTTTTACGACTACTTGGAGATCCAGCCTCTTGGAAACAACGCCTTCATGCTCCGGGACGAGAACAGCTCCGTGGAGACGGAGGAGGATTTGAAGGACCTAAACAGGCGGATCGTCCGGCTGGGAGAACAGTTCGGAAAGCCGGTGTGCGCCACCTGCGATGTCCATTTCCTGAATCCGGAGGATGAAGTGTACCGCCGCATCATCATGGCGGGAAAAGGATTCAAGGACAGCGACGATCAGGCGCCTCTGTTTCTGCGGACCACGGAGGAGATGCTGGAGGAATTCCAGTACCTGGGACCGGACAAGGCCGAGGAGGTGGTCATCACCAACACCAGAAGAATCGCGGACCAGTGCGAGAGGATCTCCCCGGTCCGGCCTGACAAGTGTCCGCCGGTTATCGACAACTCAGATGGGACCTTGAGGGACATCTGCTACAACCGGGCCCACGAGCTCTATGGGAAGGATCTTCCGGAGATCGTGGTGGAGCGGCTGGAGAGAGAGCTGAACTCCATTATCTCCAACGGTTTTGCGGTTATGTACATAATTGCCCAGAAGCTGGTATGGAAGTCTAACGAAGACGGCTATCTGGTAGGTTCCCGGGGGTCCGTGGGATCCTCCCTGGTGGCCACCATGTCGGGGATCACGGAGGTGAACCCTTTAAGCCCCCACTATTATTGCCCGCACTGCCATTACTCGGAGTTTGATTCCGAAGATGTGAAGAAATTTGCCGGCATGTCCGGGTGCGACATGCCTGACAAGGAATGTCCCAAGTGCGGAACCTTGATGAAAAAGGATGGTCATGACATCCCCTTTGAGACCTTCCTGGGCTTTAAGGGGGACAAGGAGCCGGATATTGACTTAAACTTCTCCGGCGAGTACCAGAGCCATGCCCACGACTACACGGAGGTCATATTCGGGAAAGGGCAGACCTTCCGGGCAGGCACCATCGGCACCCTGGCGGACAAAACCGCTTACGGCTACGTAAAAAACTATTATGAGGAGCGGGGGGACCGGAAGCGCAACTGTGAGATCAACCGGATCGTCCAGGGATGTGTAGGGGTGCGCAGGACCACGGGACAGCACCCGGGAGGCATCGTTGTGCTTCCCGTGGGGGAGGAGATCTACTCCTTCACCCCGGTGCAGCGGCCTGCCAACGACATGACCACCACCACCATCACGACCCATTTTGACTATCACTCCATTGACCACAACCTGCTGAAACTGGATATCCTGGGACACGATGATCCCACCATGATCCGCATGCTCCAGGATCTCACCGGCCTAGACCCGGTAAAGGACATCCCCCTGGACTGTCCTGAGGTCATGTCCCTGTTCCAGAACACATCGGCCCTGGGCATCACGCCTGAAGATATCGGCGGCTGTCCCTTAGGCGCTCTGGGAGTTCCGGAGTTTGGAACGGATTTCGCCATGCAGATGCTTTTGGACGCCAAGCCCAAATATTTTTCCGATCTGGTGAGGATCGCCGGGCTGGCCCACGGCACTGACGTGTGGCTGGGCAATGCCAAGGATCTGATCCTAAGCGGCCAGGCCACCATCCAGACCGCCATCTGCTGCCGTGACGATATCATGGTCTACCTGATCCAGAAGGGGATGGAGGAGGGGCTCTCCTTCACCATCATGGAGTCTGTGCGAAAAGGAAAGGGGCTGAAACAGGACTGGATCGAGGCCATGCTGGCCCACGATGTCCCCCAGTGGTACATTGACTCCTGCTTAAAGATCAAGTACATGTTCCCCAAGGCCCACGCGGCCGCCTACGTGATGATGGCCTGGCGCATCGCCTACTGCAAGGTGTTCTACCCCCTGGCCTACTATGCGGCCTTTTTCAGCATCCGCGCCAGCGCCTTCAATTACGAGCTCATGTGCCAGGGGCGGGACAAACTTGAACACTATCTGGCTGACTACAAGAAACGGGCGGATTCCCTGTCAAAGAAGGAGCAGGACACCCTGCGTGACATGAGAGTGGTTCAGGAAATGTACGCCAGAGGCTTTGAATTTGAGCCCATTGACATCTACACCGCCAGGGCCAGGGATTTTCAGATCGTGGGAAATAAGCTGATGCCATCCTTGGCCAGCATCGACGGCATGGGCGACAAGGCCGCGGACGGAGTGGTGGATGCGGTGAAGGACGGAGTATTTTTGTCCCGGGAAGATTTCCGCAACCGCACCAAGGTCAGCAAGACCATCTGTGATCTTATGGCAGATCTGGGGCTTTTGGGAGACTTGCCGGAGTCCAACCAGCTGTCCTTGTTTGATTTTGCCTGACAATGGAAGGCCTAAAAAATTTTTCAAAATTCTGTTGACAATTTCGACAATTTATATTATACTATGGAAGGTATCGAGGCGTGGCTCAGTTTGGTAGAGCGCTGCGTTCGGGACGCAGAGGCCGCAAGTTCGAATCTTGTCGCCTCGATTGGGAAGAATTATTTATTACGGCCTGTTGGTCAAGCGGTCAAGACGACGCCCTCTCACGGCGTAAACCCGGGTTCGATTCCCGGATTGGTCATAGGAACGAGGCGGATCAGAGATTCGCCGGTTTCTTTTTACAGGTGCTTCCGTGGCGCAGCTGGTAGCGCGCCGCATTCGTAATGCGTAGGTCGCCGGTTCGAATCCGGCCGGGAGCTTTGAAAATAAGAGATTTTTAAAAGATGAAAGAGTGCGCAGATATTGAGGTCTGCGCATTTTTTGTGCACATGGGCCCCGAGAGAAGTTTTGCCAGCAAAAGCTGGCCGGGCCCGGCGAGTAGGGGAACAGTACTTTCTAAATTCCGCGAAGATGGTCGCCGGCTCACCAAAGACTCTGGATATTATATTCAAACTATGTTAAGATAAACATTAGAAAAAGGAGGGACTGGCTATGGCAAGGGCGGTAGGAATCGGGCTACAGAGCTTCGAGAAAATAAGAGAAAATCAATATTTCTATATAGATAAGACAAAATTTATAAAGGAGTGGTGGGAGAATGGTGATGATGTTACACTGATTACCCGTCCCAGACGTTTCGGAAAGACTTTAACCATGAATATGACAGAGCAGTTCTTTTCCATCCAATATGCGAAGCGGGAGGATCTGTTTGAGGGGCTTGCTATCTGGGAAGAGGAAACGTACAGAGAACTTCAGGGAACCTATCCGGTGATCAACCTTTCTTTTGCTAATGTGAAAGAAAACCGATATGAGAAGGTTCGGTACCGGATCTGTCAAATATTAATGAATCTATACCTTGAGAACCGTTTCCTCCTGGAAGGAGATATCCTGGAACCCCGGGAAAAGGCGTATTTTAACCGGATATCGGAGACCATGAATGAGGAAGATGCCACCATGAGCCTTCATTATCTGTCCTTATTTTTGTCCCGCTATTATAACAAAAAGGTGATCATCCTTTTAGATGAATATGATACCCCTATGCAGGAAGCCTATGTAAACGGATACTGGGAACAGATGGTTTCATTTATGAGAAGCATGTTTAATGCCGCGTTTAAGACCAACCCCTATCTGGAACGAGCCATTATGACGGGCATCACAAGGGTGAGTAAGGAATCCATCTTTTCTGATCTCAATAACCTGGAAGTGGTGACAACCACATCCCCCAAATACGATGATTGCTTTGGTTTCACGGAAGAAGAAGTCTTTGATGCGCTGGATGAATTCGGTATGCCGGAGAGGAAGCAGGAGGTGAAGGACTGGTATGATGGTTTTACCTTTGGAAACCGGAAGGATATCTACAATCCGTGGTCGATCCTGAATTATCTGGATAAGAAACAATTTGGTGCTTACTGGGCCAATTCCAGTTCCAACGGCCTGGTGGGAAAGCTGATCCGTGAAGGCAGTAAAGAATTGAAAACCTCTTTTGAAAAACTGCTTCAGGGGGAGAGTATCATCGCGGAGATCGATGAACAGATCGTGTATAACCAACTGGATGATGGCGAACAGGCAGTGTGGAGCCTTCTGCTTGCCAGCGGATATGTGAAGGTAAAACATTTTAAAGCATATATGTCTGATTTTGGGGAATGGAAGCAGGAGTATGAACTGGAACTGACTAATTTTGAGGTGAGAACCATGTTCCGGGGAATGATAAAAAAATGGTTTATGGGTGCAGCGTCCGATTACAATGATTTTGTGAAAGCATTGCTTTTAGGCGATGTGGAGGCCATGAATGAGTATATGAATCAAGTCTCGGAAGCTGTGTTCAGCAATTTTGATACAGGAAGAAAGCCAGCCAAATCGGAACCTGAGCGGTTTCACTCTGTGGAAGCGATCACTGAGCGTTTTAAAGGACAAAACGCAAGTGCCTGCTTCTATCATGGGTTTGTATTGGGGCTGATGGTGGAACTGTCCGGCCGGTATGCCCTGACATCTAACAGGGAAAGCGGTTTTGGAAGATATGACGTGATGCTGGAACCGCTGCATCCGGACAGGGAGCAGGGGATTATCATGGAGTTTAAGGTATTTCAGCCGAGGAAGGAAAAGGATCTGGAGGATACGGTGAAGGCGGCTCTTAAACAGATTGAGGAGAAGAAGTATGATACTTCCCTGATTGCGAAAGGAGTTCCGAGGGAGCGGATACACAAATATGGGTTCGCGTTTAGGGGCAAGGAAGTCTTGATTGGAGAGGAATAAAGGATTCGTAATGCATAGACCGCCGGTACAAATCCGGCGGGAACCATCCTATCTAATATCGATTTTTATGACAAAGGTATTCTTATTATATTCGATCAGGCCGTCATTCCTCATTTTTCCCAGTTCCTTTGACAGGGCGCTGCGGTCTAAGTTTAGATAATCCGCCAGTTGTTGGCGGTCAAAGGGGATTATAATTTTGTTGCTCCCCTGCGCGGAAACCTGCTGGGAAAAATAGGAAAATAGCCGTCCCCGTATTGTTTTGGGGGATGTGTGCAGACTGCGCCTGGAGAGCTGCAGATTTTTTCCTGCGCTGATCATGACAAGGTTGTGGATGAGCGTGTTCTGGCTGTCACAGGCCGAACAGGGCATAAACAGCTTTGGAACGTTTATGAACAAAATGTCACAGTCCTCATTCGCCACTGCGTCCACCATCATGGGCTCGTTGGGTATGCAGGCGTAGGATTCCGCAAACACGCTGCCGGCAGGGGTGATGCCAAGGATGCTTTTGTTCCCCCAGAGATCCGTGTGCTCGATCCGGACGCTCCCTGAGAGAACCAGTCCGATATCTGTCACAATGCTTCCCGCACCGAAGATCACATGTCCTTTTTTATAACTGCCTGTCCGGAAATCCAGATGTTTTGACATATTTTGGATATCTTCCTCCGAGCATCCCCGAAAAAGAGCTGTTTTAGAAATAAAATTCAAGATAATAAAACCCTCCTTTCCGTGGTTATAACCACATACTTTTCAAAAATATTGTAGTATAATCGGAAACACAAAGTCAAGGAGGAGGAACGCATAAATGATCAGGAAGATAATAAAAATTGATGAAAACCGGTGCAACGGCTGCGGCGCATGTGCCGCGGCCTGCCATGAAGGGGCTATCGAAATGATTGACGGCAAAGCAGTGCTTACCCGGGAAGATTATTGTGACGGTCTGGGTGACTGTCTGCCGGAATGCCCCACCGGCGCCATCAGTTTTGAGGAGCGGGAAGCGCCTGCATATAATGAAGCCGCTGTCCTTGCCGCCAAGCAAAAAATGAGGGAGGGACAGGATAGAAATCCCCACGGGGGTTGTCCGGGTACCCGGGTGCGCCAGATTGCGCCTCCACAGGAGGAAAATCCCTGTTCTCACAGGCCGGCGCCTGTCTCCCGGCTCGCCCAGTGGCCCTGCCAGATTAAGCTGGCCCCTGTGAACGCCCCTTATTTTGACGGCGCAAAACTCCTCATCGCGGCTGACTGCACCGCGTACGCCTATGCAAGTATACATGAGGATTTTATGAAGGGAAAAGTCACACTGATCGGCTGTCCCAAACTGGATTCGGTTGATTACAGTGAAAAGATCAGGGAGATAATAAGGAATAACGATATCCGAAGCCTTGTCATCCTGCGCATGGAGGTTCCCTGCTGCGGAGGGCTCGAGATGGCTGCGAAAAAAGCTCTGCAGGAAAGTGGGAAATTTATTCCATGGCAGACCATAACCATATCCATTGACGGAAAAATTCTTGAAGATTAGAAAAGGAGATGCATGATGTACAAAAACATCGAGAAGCAGACAAAGTTACAGTTGAAAGATCAGATCGACTATCAGCCCGGCCAGGTAGTCAGCAAAACCCTTGTGCAGAATGACAAGGTCAGCATGACAATTTTTTCATTTGACAAGGGTGAGGAGATCTCCACCCACGCGGCGGGCGGGGATGCCATGGTGACGGTCCTGGAAGGAACCGGGCGTTTTACCGTTGGCGGGGAGATTTTTTCCCTGAATGAAGGCGAGACGCTGATCATGCCGAAAGATATTCCCCATGCAGTGTACGGAGAGGAAAAATTTAAGATGCAGCTTACGGTTTCGTTCTGACGACAACCCAAATGAGGCTGTCGCAAGATTTGGCTGATGCCCAAGATATGGCTGATATCCGCAGACGTTATCAGCCATATCTTGTATGCGCACGGGGCGGGGCCGCACAAGCGGCCCCGCCC
>CAMTAF010000059.1 GCA_947066955.1 uncultured Hungatella sp. | reverse complement strand
TAACTATTAACCAGTAGTCATTCTTGACTACACCATTATTATACTAGGAGGAAGGATAAAAAATGCGTCTGTTGGTGCATATGAGATTGGAATCAGACGGGATATTCGGAAACGGCATGAGCATGCCGGGAGGGGAAGATATCTGTGTCCAGACAGATCTCCAGGGCTTCCCTTTTTTGAAGGGGAGCACCATCAAGGGGATTTTCCGGGAGGAACTGATCAATTATCTGGCCTGGGAGAAGAAATCGGACCAGGAGGCGGCGGAGACAGTGGGGCGTCTTATGGGGGAGGGCGGTTCCCATGATCTTGAAGCCTCTGGGAAATTAATCTTTTCCAATGTAAGCCTCCACCCGGATGTGAGAAAGGCGGTCCAGGAGGAGGAAGGGCTCACTCCGCGGGAGGTTACGGAGATGTTCACATACCTGAGAACATTTACAAGCCTGGAGGGAGGGGTTGCCAGAAAGGGCTCCCTGCGGACCGCCATGTGTATCAAAAAAGGATTGAATTTTTATGGAACCTGTGTCTGCCGTGAGGAGGATGTTCCCCTGGTGAAAGAGGTGCTGGAACTGATCAAGTGGGTGGGAACCATGAGAAGCCGCGGCTTTGGAAAGGTAAGGGTCAGAGGGGAGGAGATTTCATCGTGAGGTATCTGGAACTGGAATTTTGCAACATGGCCCCATTAAGGATCGGCGATGACGATACCAGCCAGCAGGGGCAGGCCAACACCCTTACCTATATTCCGGGCAGCACGGTGAGAGGACTGGTGGTCAACAAGCTGCGGGAGACAGAGGAGGATTTTGAGGATATAAAAAAGCTGCTTTTTTCAGACAAGATTCGCTTTATGAACGCCTACGTGAACAGGGGAGGGAGAGCTTTGATTCCGTCCCTCAAAGGGTTTTATGAGGATAAGAAGGCAGCTGAAGGGAAAAAGAAAATCGAGAACGCAGTGGTGAACAAGACGGTGAGCCCGGGCACAAAGAGGGCGGCGCTGGGCCATTACTGCTATCCAAAAGACGGCTGTATCCTGTACAGCGACGTGGCTCTGGGGGAAAACTTAAATATCAACCGGGGACGGGAGGGGGAGAAGACGGTTTTCCGGAGCCAGTATATTCGTCAGGGGCAGAGCTTTTCCGGTGCTATAACTTTTGATGACAGTGTGGAAATGGATCTGATCCAGAAGATACAGGCCGTATTTTCCCACGTAGTTTACCTTGGCAACAACCGCCACGGCGGATATGGAGCCTGCCGGTGCGTCAAGAAGGAGATCAGAGAAGGAATTCCTTATGAGGAGCTGAGGGCAAAGGCCGACAGAAACCGTTTTTATATGGTTCTTTTGTCCAACATGACCATGCGGGATCAGTATGGGCAGCCTGCCGGGCTTGATCTGGAGGCACTGGCCAAAAAGCTGGGGTGCGGCCCCCTTTTGCTGGTGAGGTGCGCTACATCGGTGACAGAAGTGTCCGGCTATAACCGCTGCTGGAAAGGGCCGGTTTCCAGTGTGGTTATGTATGAGGCAGGAAGCGTATTTTATCTGGAGACTAAAGATGGGAAGACAATCCCGGGAGAAAGATTCGCGGCTCTGGAAGAAGAGGGGATCGGCATCCGGAAAAATGAAGGTTTTGGCCAGATTCTCTTTTTTGACGGCTATGAAAAGCTTCAGTACAAACAGCTTATGGATGAGACAGACGCCGGCGCAAAAGGGGAGGCGGCGGGGTCCGCAAGATGGGAAAAAGAGCCGGAAGATATCCGGATTGCCGCCAAAGGACTTTTAAACAGACGCCTGGAGAGATCCATGGAACGCTTCCTGGTGGAGCATCCTCTAAAATTAGCAGGAATTTCAAACAGCAAGCTGGGAGTGGTGCAGTCCCTTTGCCGGGAGCTCCAGTACGTTCCCGCTGAGGCGGAAAGCTGTCTTACCCAGTACATCAGCCATTGGGAGGACAAGGACTCAAGGCGCAAGGACCACAGTTCAAAAGAGCGCCAAGATGCCCTCCACTCCTATGTCAGGGAGATATTGGAGAGAGAACTGCCCGACATTCTTGAGATTCCGCAGACAGAAAGGCAGGCCCTGGGGCTTTCCGTTTCACAGGTATTTTCCAAAGAAGAGCTTACCCGCCGGAAATTACAGCTGATGATCCGCCAGATCCGATATGCCAACAGGGAGGCGAGAGAGTATGAAGATTGATTTGCAGCAGATGTGTGTTTATGACAAGGTAGTAAAGTACGTGATCCAGGCAGAGTGCAGGGAGCCTCTGCACATAGGGACGGGAAGCGGCGAAAGCGGCGACGTGCTGATCCATCCCGAGGAGAACCGCCCATTTGTCCAGGCCACAGGGATCGCAGGGGCATTCCGGGAATTTTATCAGTATGATGAACAACTTCAGGTGAAGCTGTTTGGAGCGCCTTACAGGGATAGCGGGGAAAAGGGCAGCAGCGTCTTTTTTATTGACGGATTTTTTGGAAAATCCGCCGTGTATACCGAGATCCGCCCCAGGCTCCGCATTGACAAAAGGACAGGGACAGGGCAGTCCGCAAAGACCAAGGGAAGCGAAAAGAAAAGCGGGCAGAAGTTCGAGATGGAATCCGTGGCCGCTGGTTCTCGTTTTTCTTTCTCCATCTATGTCTATGAAAAACAGGAGAACCTGGAGACAGAGATGGAACTGGGATTAAAAGCCCTTCATGAAGGCCGGATTCAGCTGGGCGGGCAGAAAAGCAACGGATGCGGATATGTGGATTTGATCTCCGTAAAGAAGGCGGTTTACGATCTCTGTGACAGACAGGACCGGAAGCTGTGGGCAGAGGAAAGCAAGAATATGGACGAGGTGCTTCCTTGTCTGCTGAAATCAGGCAAAGCGGGACAGGAGAGGATTCATTTTGAACTGCAGGGCCAGACAGAGGGAGGGATCCTGGTAAAATCCATAGCCGTGACAGAGTACGGAGACAATGCCCCGGATGCGGTGAATATCCGCAATCACCAGAGAGAGTACATCCTGCCCGCCAGCTCCGTCAAGGGAGTTATCCGAAGCCAGATGGAGAAAATTGCTGCTTATAAAAAAACCGAGGACATGATAACAGATCTGTTTGGACAGGAAAACGACAATAGCCAGCAGGGCAGAGCCGGGAAGATCCGGTGCTTTGACTGTGTGGTGGGAGACCAGAAGGCCAACGACAGCGCCCGGGTACAGAGCCGGATCCATATTGACAAATTCACAGGCAGCGTCATGTACGGTGGCCTGTTCAGCGAGAAACCCGCTTATGGAAAATTTACCATCCGAATAGACTTAGAGGGAGGCACAGACAGAGAAAGCGGATTGCTGCTCATGGCCCTCAGGGATCTTGCCATGGGGATCACGCCTGTGGGAAGCGGCAGCAGCATCGGGCGGGGATATCTGAGAGGGGAGAAGATCACCGTGAAAAAGGAGGATCAGACCCTGGCCGAGATCGACTGCCAGGGCGGCGGGACAACCACCGGTTCCCAGTATGTGAGGCAATGCCTCAGAGCCCTTGAACAGGCAGAGGAGGGGTGAAAATGGATGTGAGACAGATAGCGGATCACCTGTATATGGAAAAAACAGATTTGGAGGAAGCCAAAGGCCGCGTGGCAGGGTACGGCTATGTGATCGCCCACATGATCAGCCAGCTGGAATTTGGAACACCGGATGAGGTGAGGATAAACTGGGAAGAGCTTATAGAACTCCACGCCTTTGGGCCCCAGGGGGAACTCCATGTATTCGGAGGGCCGGGAGAGCTTGAGGCGGTGACAGTGAGAGAGGAAGAAAATTGTCAGGAATTTCTTGAAAAATCCTATCTCATGAGGGACCACAGGGTTCTAAAAGTGAGAGAATACTTGGCAGCCGACGAGGATGGACAGGCGGTGGTGGTCTATACCAGGCCGTTTGCTGTTTCGTAGTAAACCTGCATGCGCCCGGCCGGCGGACGCGCCACCACGCATGAAAGTTATGGCGGGCGCATTTGGCATACCTGAATGCATGCCGCCTATTCGGCGGCGGAACTTTCATAGTAAGTAAGGAGGCTTAAGATGGCAGAGTATAAAGGATACGTGGGCGCCCCCTACAATTTTGTGGGGATCAGCAAGAAGGTCAGCCGGAGAAGTCCGGATCAGCTCCAGCCCCACAACGTGATCAACGCTGGATTAAAATCCGGAAGGATCAGCTACGAGATCGAGGCAGTCACCCCCATCTTTGTGTCAGAGGGAAAGCGGGAGGATAAAAAGAGCGAAGAATTTTATAAAAACTGCTATGGAGAGTACGCCATACCAGGCAGCACCATCCGTGGGCTGACCCGGAGCAATATACAGATCCTCAGCAACTCCTCCGTGGCGGCAGATATCCAGGACGGCATTCTCATGTACCGGAATGTGGCGAACGGGAAACAAAAGGACACGTACAACCTGTACAACCATGTCTTAGGTAACGGCACCCGGAGCGTTTCCGGAAAAGACGGAAAGACGCATTCTCTGTCTGTGCTGAAAAATGTAAAAGCAGGCTATATTGCCAAGAAGAACGGAAAGTACATGATCCTGCCCGCGGCGGTAGACCGGATCAGCAGGGACTGGGGGGAGATGAATTATTATGTGGTCAGCGAGCGGAAGATCATGGAAGGGGACTATAAAGGGTTTGAGGAGCTGAGAGCCATGGAGCTGCAGCATGCGGACAAACCTGCGGACAGAAACACCGGGAGCCTCTTCCGGAAACAGGTGGATAGGAACGGAAGGATTCACTACATCGGGGAGACAAACAAAAATTATAAACCCTACATGCTTGAGGTCTATTATTTTCTGAAAGGAGAAAGCCAGATCACCGAGATCCATCCAGTAGAAGCCGGGAAAGGGGAGTACGAGAAGCAGGGATTCAAAAAAGGATATCTTCTTTCATCAGGACCCATGAGAGAGAAAAAGGTTATCTATGTGATTCCCCAGGTGGACGAAAATGGAGAAGAGATACCCATCCCGCCAAAAGATATTGACAGCTATCAAAGGGACTATGAGGGAAAAAAGAATCAGATTGAGACCATAGACAAGACATTTTACCGTCTGCCCCAGGAGGGAGAGAAAAAGCCTGTGTTCTACATCCGCTTAGGCGGAAGGCTTTATTTTGGCTTTACTCCAAGGCTTCGGCTGTTCTACGAAAAGAGTATCTATGAAGGCTTGTCCGCGGAACAAAAAAAAGAAGGGTTGGATTACTCCAAAAGCCTTTTCGGATACAGCGATGAGAAAGAAAGCTATAAATCCCGTCTGTCTTTTATGGATGCCAAGTTAACCCGGGATAAGGGAAAGACGGACAAAGACGCGTTTCTGATCCTGGGAGGCCCCAAGCCCACCAGCTATCTGGATTATCTAAAGGGTGAGAAAGGCCAGGCGGTTTCTTACAACCAGGACTTTGAACTGCGGGGAGTGAAACAGTACTGGCTCAAAGAGGAAGTTCAGGAAGGCATGGTGGGAAAGAATGACAAGGTAGCCACCAGATTCCGGCCTTATGATAAAGGGGCCGTGTTTAAAGGGGAGATCCGTTTTACCAACCTGACAAAAGAAGAACTGGGGCTGGTTCTCTGGGGACTTCTTCTGGAGGAGGGCGCCAATCAGAATATCGGCAAGGGGAAGCCCTATGGATATGGAAGAATAAAGGTGCGTCTTACCCGGCTGCTGATCCAGGATTCAGAAGCCCTCTACGACTGTCAGAGCCTTTGCCTGGACCCCTACCAAGATGAAACCTCCCAAAAAGACGCCTACATCTCCGCCATAAAGGAAGAACTGAGCCAGATGCTGGGAAGAGATGTTATGAAAGAACCGACAATAAAAGATTTCCTGCTCATGAAAGACACCGGAAAAATACCTCTCAAAGACCGGACCAGATACATGGAGCTGCCCGAATATCAGGGCCGTGTAAGAGACTTAGTCTGCCTTCCCTCAGCGGAAGATGTGGTGGAAGGGAAAAGGCCCCTTGTTCAAGAAGGCGGCAGACAAGATTTCCGTGGGAAACCGGGGAATCAAAAAAATCAGGGAAAAGGCAATTTCAAGGGAAATGGAAAAGGAAAAAATAAGAATTCCGGAGGCGGGGACTATAGTTCCGGGGGCAGCGCCGGTACGTCCATGGCAGAGCTGCTGAAAGGCTTTAAGTTCAATTAGCCATTAACCACAGACAGGGCTATCCCCGGAGGGACAGCCCTGTGATGCGCTCGATACTCAAAACTACGCCGATTGAAATGTCCTTACTGCCATGATAGGGGATTACCACAGACTCGGCACAGCCGGCCTTGCTATACTGATAATGAGACCCACAAACCCGGACCAGGACCCAACCATCTGCCTTGATTTTTTTCTCGATCTTCCGAAAGCTCATATGAATTCCTCCTCTACGTCAATGAATAATAGTTACATTCGACTAGTACCATCCAACGTAAAGAACATATGAACTATCTACAGTATAGCGAAAAAACGGGGGGATGGCAAGATGTTTTTTTATATATGACAAACTATAAAGAAAAAATTTAGGAGAAGATTATGAGTATTCATTTTATCACCGTCCTTGGCACAAGCCTTTACACAAACTGCGTCTACGAGATAGAAGGCACTGATTTCGCCTATTGTGATTTGCCTTGCAAAACGTGAAAAATCCCTTTGCCAAAAATGTAGGATTTTCAAGGTTTTCTCCCATTTTGGCAAAGGGATTAAATTGTGAAAAATGAAGGGACAAAGGAACTGGCAAGGATAATAGAAAAGTCGTTCAATTGTTGAATTTATAAGGATTTCAACGGAATTGAAAAGATTCTCATTTTAAATACAAAAGGAAATTTTTATATTCTGTATTTAATCAGGTTTTTATATTCATCTATGCATTGTTCCATAGCCGTTTTGTAACACTCAATATGCTGATCAAATACGTTATCCAGCACCATCTGTTCAGTACCAAGTAGTTCTTTTATCTTTACATTATATTGAGTAATTATAGAAAGCATATTTTTAACAACAGCTAAATATTCCATTTTTTTCTTTTCATCCAGATATTCCACATCCGTAATATTTGAAAACGAAAATTCCAATTCTGCGGCAATACCTCGTAATGCATATGAATCAGATAACAATAGACGATTAAAAACAGCTGTTGAATCTGTTAATTTTTTTTCGGTTTCATCCTCGACTTGTTCAATAAAAATAGGTTCCGTTCCTGATTTTAACCAGTGTTCATTCACACCATATTCTTTTGAAATAAGCTTGACTAGTGCATCGGATGGAACTGTCCCCCCCTTCTCAATTTTTGAAATATGGGCATTAGTAACACCTAAATTTTTGGCAAATTCAACTTGAGACATATCTAGATGTTTTCGTAATTCTTTAACTCGGATACATATTGCGTCCATAATCCCTCCAAAATCAACTAAGTTGAAATTCTCTGTTTACAAATCAACTGAGTTGATGTATAATGGTTATAGTGAAACATATCAATTGTACTAATGAACTACGTTTATTATAGTTCAACTTATTTGATTGTACAATAAGATTTTCACCTCGTCCAAGCGGTTGTTGGCAGTACATGGGTAACTGTCGCGGTTAATCCCACCCTGTATCATACAGGCAATTTTTGAGTTCAAGCGGTTGTTTTTAGGTTGCATGGGTAAACCTAGTGGGTAAATCCGTTTTTTAATCTTAATTATCTGATGTTTTGAAAGGAGCCGATTAATGATAGGGGAAAACATAAAAGAATTGTTATACCAGCAGCGAAAAACCCAGGTCTGGCTGGCAACCCAGTGCGGTGTGACTAAAGGCCACATAAACCAGATTATTACTGGAAAGACAAGCCCTTCATTAAAGTTACTGTTAAAAATGTCAAAAGCCCTTTCCGTGAGCATTGACAAGATTGTCGAGACTGATTTCCAGTAGATACGCTAAAGGTGGTGTTAACAGTATGATCTGGTTGTCAACTAAAGAGGCCGCCGAGTTGCTGGGTTATGAAGAAAGTACTATCCGAAAAAAGGCAAAAAGTAGGGAATACCAGAACCGCTATGTCCCAGCCTCCGTCGGTCAGGGTGGCCGGAAAATGGAAATTCTTCTGGAATCCCTCCCAGAGCAGGCCCAGAAAGCTTATCATAACAGTCTTGGGGAGCCTCAGCCCGTTTTCAACACGGACTACTCCTACACAAAGGCCCAGCGGGAAAAAGGGGAACTGAGGGCGCTTGCGGTGACTGAGCACCGGAAATACCAGAAGGAAATGATGAAAACTGGGATAACCAAGAAGACAGAAATCATGAAGTCCTTTGTAGAGGACTGGAATTCCAGACACCAGGATTTCCAGATCACAACCAAATCTCTGTATGATTGGATAAAAAAATCAAAATCAGGGAAGGTTGAGAAGCTGGCGGACAGGCGGGGCGGGTATAACCGGGGGCAGAGTTCTATTCCGCAGAAATACCAGGAGATTTTTTGCTCCTTATACCTGCATCAGACAAAGCCTTCCCTGGAGTCCTGTTTTAGGGAAACACAGATTCGGGCAAACATGAATGGGGATCTGATACCCGGAATCAAGGCATTCCGCCTTCTGGTAGGCAACATGGACGCGGCGCTTATAATACGTGCGCGGGAGGGGAAAAAGGCATTTGATGACAAGTGTATGCCTTATATTGAACGGGATTATTCGAAACTCGCGCCAAATGACTGGTGGGTGTCAGATCACCATCTATGGGATATTTTTGTGCGGGTTCCTGATGGAAAAGGTGAATGGAAGCTCGTGCGTCCATGGGGGAGCTATTGGATGGATATGAGGACAAGAAAAATAATGTCAAGCATTATCCGCGTAGAATCCCCAAATTCTGATATTGTGCTCTGCAGCTTTGGTCTGGGAGTTGAGCACTTTGGGGTTCCCAAAGGTGTCAGACTGGATAATGGCAAGGACTATAAAGCCAATGATCTGTTTGTACAGGATAAATATGTTTGCTCCGATGAGGACACAGATCACATATACAAAAGCCTCGCCGTCAATCTCCAGATTGACACCACATACGCGATTCCCTATAACGCTAAAGCAAAACCAATAGAGAGGGTATTCAACACCTTTGAGGAACAGCTTGGAAAGAGGTATCCTTCCTATGCCGGAAGCAACGCGAAACAGCGCCCAGAGGATCTGAAAGACCTCAAAATCACGGATGTCATTACGCTGGAGGAATTTATCGAGCACCATAATCATTACGTATATGAAGTCTATAATGAGATGCCGCATTCAGGAGATGCCATGTTCCAACAGAGCCCTAACCGCTTGTATTCCACGCTTCCATATACCATACGCAGGGTTTCTAAAGAGGTTCTATATTTCAGTCTGATGCGTGTAAAAGGAACGAGAACCGTACAGAGAAATGGTATTACCTTTCATAAGACTCATTTTTACAATGATAACTGTATCCACTACATAGGTCAAAAGGTGGTCGCGAAATATGATCCTACAAAACCTGAAATTTTATATATTTTTGATCAGGACGAAAATCTCCTTTTCCTTGCCAAGGAAATTCAAAAGCAGGGATGGAATCTTACGGATGAGGATTATCAGAGAGAAAACGAGCGGAAAAAGGTCGCGCGGCAGAAGGTTTTAAACAGCTATACAGCCGACAATGTGGTAAGGAGTACCCAGGCCATCGGTGAGAGATTAAGGAATCAGGCGGAAAGCATGGAGCGCTCGCCTATTGCCAAGCCAAAAACCGTAGAAGTCATACGGAATGAGAAAGTAGAGGAAAATATCAGAAGGATCTCGCTGTCTGACATCGACCGTAATTATGAGGACATGATAAGAAGGCAGCGTGAGCAAAGACAGGCGGCAAACGGTCGTCAGAAAGAACTCACGGAGAGATTTAAAAAGAACATGTTGGAAAGAGCATATCAAAATCAAGCATAAATTGGGGAAGGAGGACAAATGGGAAATGAAGGTTTCTCGTACAAATGCGCTGGACGAAATTACTATGGCGGTGTCTTTTGCGGAAGCAGCCGGTGACATTTCATTAATTTATGGGGACGCGGGGCTTGGAAAAACATTCTCCTTAAAGGAATATGTCAGATCACATCCTGATACGGTTTATGTTGAGCTGAAGGACTGCGACAAATCGACTAAGGGGGTATGTGAAAAAATCCTTGCCTGTATCGGCAAGGAACAGCAGGGACTTGATCGTCTTCTGGTTGACTCCATCATTGAATTTCTCCGCAACAGTCCCAGGCTCATCATCATTGACGAGGCACAGCATTTATCCTTAAGAGCGCTTGAAAACATCAGGGCAATCAATGATGCCACTGAAACAGGGGTTGTGCTATGCGGGAATCCCACCGTCTATGATCGGATGCATGGACGTGGCCAGGCGCATTTTGCCCAGCTCTACAGCCGGATCGGGATAAGAAGACATATTATGGAGCCCTCGCTGGAAGACGTTGCCTCTATTTTTGAGGCGTATGACCTGGATAAAGAAAGCGTGTTGTATCTCCATAAGCTGGCGCTTCAAAGGGGCGGCATCCGAAACTGCGTAAAAGTATTAAATATAGCGCTCCAACTCCGCGCCAGTGAAAAAGAACCCCTTAATATTGAACACCTCCAGGCTGCGTACCGGCTTAGAAATGGCGAGCAATAAAAAGGGGTAATGGGGAGTCGCACCTCCCCAAAACAATTATACAGCCCTTTCTCGTCAAAAACAAGCGCTTTTAATAGAGCTACGAAAGGAGATTTCATATGTTCAGTAAATCGGTGATCGACTCCTTAAGGGAGAACTTTAATGAGAGATTCTGCGTTCTCAGCAAACGCAGTATTTATCTAAAAGAGGCAATAACAGAGATTCAAAACCGCCCTGGCATTAAAGAATTAAAGGGAAACGCCGCGGATTCTTTTGAGGATGACCTTTATGCGGTCATCAGTTCGGCTTCAATGCTTGGCTACTACATAGGGCTACAGGAAGGAGCAGACTTAATCCAATCACTTACAGCCGATAATCTTCCTGAGAAAATGCTTGAAGCCTTTGGAGAACTTGCCCCTGACAGCAGCCAGATGTAATAATGAAATGGAAAGAAACGAGTAGACCCCCGTTAGGCCGCGTGCGCACGCGTGATAACGGGGGGTTTTACTATATATGTTATTCTGTGCCCGGGTCTTCATTTTTGCTTGCTCTGGCGCCTTTTACAATGTTTTTGATGTGCTTCTCAGTCATACCGTATTTTCTGGAAAGCAGTCTGGCATTGTAGCCGTTATATTCCTGCATGATGATCCTGTTTCTTGTTGTTCGGATTATGGAATCTGTTATGGGGAGATACACCACAGCTCCTCCACAAAGCTGGCAGAGTCTAAAAAAGGCTTCTATGCCTATCATAGAAACTATGGGCTGGTAGGCTTCCGGGATGTCGGAATATCGTATGTATGGTATGAAGTCTTCTGGATTCATAATCGTCTAGCCCTCCCTGTACCCATATTTTTCTAAATCATTTTGGGAAAGATTCAACATTTTTAATATATACCCCATGAACTGATCCAGCTCATTCTCCTCCCTGGGCTTGTTTGAATTTATAATAGGTGTCATGCTGTTTATCGCGGGGGCATTCGTTAATGCCGCGGAATGAAGCCTGGTTACCTTTCCATCCTGTTTTCTTACGGTAACAACTGGAGATAAATACCGATATTCTCTGTTAAGCAGGTAAGCTTTTGCGCGTTCCGTCCACTCCACTTTTGCGTAAATCCCATCTGCCTTTAAAGAAAGCTCCTTGATCCAGCCGCTGGCCGGAGCCTGAATGTTTGCTAACGTCTGATGCTCATAGTCAATGACAACGTCAATGTTTCTGCTCCGCATATTCTCTTTTATCAGAAGAAAACTTTCTGAATCTACGACAAAGTTCCCCTTTTCAGATGAGACATGACCAAGGGGAAGCACCTTGACCCATTCAGGCGCTTCTCCTATCTCTTCCGCAGAAGATAATACTTTTATATAGGCATCCATATTCTCACCACAATCTCATCATCTCCGCAAAGCGGTTTAGCTGTCTGTTCCCGTGTCTGTTCCCGTGTCTGTTCCCGTACTTCCATAGGCCAACTGCCAAAGACCGAATCCAACGTTATATCTTCCCTTAATTCCATATATAATCTGGTCGCTAAAGAAAACATTATCATCAGTTTCCTTATTCTTACATACCAGTTTCGGTACCTCCCTCTGTTGAAATACAATAGGTTTGATATATCTTTTTGTACAGAGGAGATACCACTGATCAGGATATGCGCTTAACTCAGGAGCCGCAAGAAGTTCACAGGTGTTTTTGTTAACATTACTGCTTCCGGAAATTAAGTCGGCGAAAAGGAGTTCCCTTGCGTTTGCTTCATTCTGCGGGGACACGACAAGCAGATCAGGAACGATGTTTAACGATCTGCCGTGTTCCCCTTCTACAGTCATCATTTTACATCTCGCTTCCGCATAGGATTCTGGGTCTAGCTTTCTTGTTCCTTTATTTGACTGGGCTTTCTTCCCTCTGCCGCATGGGTGGTTGTCACTGAAAAAGGGTACTTTATCATAACTTTTTTCTTGGAACCCATGTCCCAGAAGATCAAACACAAGCGTATCAGGATGCTTTTTTGCGGACATTGCCATCTCTGACACAAGCGGAGAATAGACACTATACTGATCATCAGCGATATCATTAACAGGAATCTGGATAGTCAGCTCATAATTCTTATTTTTAATTGTATAGTCATGTGTCATTATATTTTGTATTACTCTGTCCCCAATCCATTCTCTCATGTTTGGAATCTGGCCAAGCCATGCGTAAGTAGATTCTCTGGTTGATGACGGGATGGTTATAGCAATTCTGGGATACTGAACCGGGCTTTCTTCATAGGCTTTATTAAAAGTAGCATTAAAACCTAAGTATAATCCGTTTAAACTTGTCGAATTAATTACCATTCCATTCCGCTCCCTTCGTTTACATCAATTTTGATAAGTACTCCATCATCAAAAACACTGATGATTTCCCCGGCTCTTGTGGCATTGATGTTATCCAGTGAGACAGTATCGGTATCCTTAAAATAGCAGGCACGAAAGACATCGTTTTTGAGAATATGGTGCTTGGAATCCTTGGTATTGTCACACTGAAAGATTCCATCTTTGCATACGACTAAATCACAGCCATCATTGGAAGCGATAACACGGACTGCCCGCCCGACGGAATAATAGCCGCCTGCCTTTTTAGGTTTAGAGGCCTGCCATGTCCTTGTATTTACCACTACAAAATCGCCTTCCTTAATAGTTTCGCCTTTTTCTACATGGAAAATTGTGATGTTCTCTCCAAAAGGGTTCAAAAGTCTTTTGTTTCTCGCTAAAATATTCATATAAAAATCCTCCTTCTTAATTTATTGTTCTTCCAACTGCATTCTGTCTTTCAGTTCTTTTAAAAGAGAAGCAAATTTATCTTTGATTTCCGGGTATTTCTTTGCTTCCTCCAATATGTTGCTCTCAAATGCCTCAAATGCCAGGTTCATCTTCTTTTTATAGTCCAGTTCCAGACGTTTTCGGGATATTTCAGCTTTGTTCAGCTCCACAAGGAGTCTTCCGGCCTTCTCCACTGGCATTTCATTAAATTCATTTTCTGCGGTGGCAATTTTCTGGAGGAGGCCGCTTTTCAAGATAGCGGTGGTCGCCCTTCCGGCGTCCAGCTCGCTTTTGTCACCAATAAAATCAATAAAATATTTCGTCCGTTCCAAATCGTCGGCCACTCGCTGAGCCGCTTTATATAATTTAACGGCATAGTTTGAAATCGAGGACAGACTTATTTTCACTCCATGTTCTACATCAAGCCAATGCTGGATTTCCGAGTATTTCGTGTTCTCGTTCAAGAGCATGTTGTTGACCTGATCAAGAGTATCTTTGGGCAGCTGATACATTTTAGAATCAGACCTGGGCTTCCTTATTTTAGCCATCACAGATCAATCCCCATCTCTGGATCTCCGCCATTTTCAATGAAGCATATCCCTTTTGCGGTAAGGCGGGCCACCGCATCGCTCTGCATAGCCTGAAAGGAAGTCACTTTTTTATCAGTGAATTCGATCAATCCGTACTGCTCCAGATAATAGAGATGAGCTGAAATATCAGGATCAGATATCAGCCCGCTGGCTATCAGCCGGTTTGACAGGTCTTTCACCAGGCAAGAAAAATGATATCCTTTTACAAGACATCTCATAATATAGCCCCTGACTGCCTGACTATTGCTTGAACTAGAAAAACCATCCATAAGCATTCTCCTTTCCTGCGCCAAGCTGTTTTTAGCTGGCGCAAATATCCTTGACTTATTTTGGGATAAGTTTAAGATATTTTGAAATAAAGTCAATGCTGACAGATGGTTTTTCACGTTTTGTAGGGCATATTTCGGGGTTTTTTTACGTTTTGCGGGACAGATTACACCTATAATACACCATTTGCTCAGATGGCAACCTTAAAGTACATGGAATCTGTATGGGGCAAATGCGACCGGATCACCGTATTTGTCACAGAGGAGTCCGAGAAGCAAAACTGGCGTACCAGAGAGTACACGGAAAAGGACAGGAAGACGCTGGCTGAGAGACATGTGGAGGTTAAAGTGGGCGAGAAAAAGACGGGCCTCAAGGAATTGATAGAGACAGAGTTTCCCACCGCTGATACAAGGCATGTGAGGATCAGAGAGGGCCGGAATAAGGAGGAGATCGACGAGATTTTCGAGGCCATGTATGATGCCCTGGAGCCGGGTGAAACCATATATTTTGATTTTACCCACGGCCTCCGAAACATACCCATGCAGGCCCTCACCGTGATCCATTACGGGTATACAAAGCTTCAGAAAAAACTGGAGGAACTGTATGAAAAAATGAGAGCATCCATGGAAACGGACCATGTGGTATGGGAATAGCTTTTTGCCCCTGCTATCACAAATATTTTTGCATGTCAAGACTATTTAAAATAAAGCATCTATGATATGATAAAATAGAATATTAGTCAAAATATACAGCAGACAAGGGCATTTGTGAAAAAATTGGCACATTGGCAGGATACTGAGAGAGAAGTAACAGGTGACTTTAAAAATCAGGGGAGAATATTATATGAGACAAGACGCGTCGATCCAAGAGTGGGGGCGGCTCTATGAGGCAGCCACAAAGCTGAAAGAGAAAAAACCATGGGAAAAATTCTGGGATATGGATCTCATCGGGATCCAGGAGGGAGATAAAGAGGACACGATCTTCATCAGCATCCTGGGGCGGGGAGGAAGCTGCTATGGCATTGCCGCCTATGAGGGCTACGAGGGATTTAACGACTATCTCCTTTTAGCCACCGCCAACACATTCAACCTTTCTCCAGAATACGCCATGTTCAGCCAGAACAACTTAACCTGCTACTGGGGCAACCGGGAGGAGCTGACTACAAAGCAGAGAGAGATCATCAAGGAGCTGGGGTATAAATACCGGGGAAAGAACCAGTGGCTTTATTTTACCTCCTATGCGGCGGGATATTTCCCCTGCAATCTGGACAAGGAGGAGGTGCTGCGGCTGACAGAGTACTATACCCGGCTTTTGGAGGCCTTGGAGTGGTATGAGGAGAAAGAGATGGAAGTAGATTTCCAGAACGCCAACATGTTTTTGTACCGCCTGGATCAGAAGACAGGGCAGTGGGAAGGCGTGAAGGAGCCCCTGCCATTTACCTCCTACCAGTACAAAAAGCTGGCTATCAGCAATGAAGACCTCAAAGAGGAGCTGGAAAATGTATCCGAGAGCCAGGCAGTGCTGGAAGTGAACATGGACTATCTGGGAGCCGCTGTCACGGACAAAGAGTACGACCGCCCCGGCAATCCCTGGATCTGCCTGGTGGGCGACGCTGATTCCGGTTTGATCCTCAATATGGAGATGACAGGCCCAGGAGAGGACGGAGGCATGAAGCTGGCTCAGATGGTGGCCTCCTTTATCCTCACCAACGGCGCGCCAAAGGAGATCCGTATAAGCAATGTGCTTGTAGGCACGGTCCTGGAGGAGATCTGCCAACTGTGCGGGACACAGCTGGTGCTCCAAGACTCCTTAAAGAGCATTGACGACTTTATGGCAGCCAGGTTTGGGGCCTTTTGATTACCTTAGATTCATCCTCCGCGCAAACCCGAGGCAGGGGATCAGAGATACATCTGCGTTACCCGTTCTCGTGGATTTGGGAAGACTGTTATGGCGGATATGGCACAGAAGAAACCCAGATACACGGGACGGATTCCTGCTGTAGGGATTATCTGTTCCATTTCTGCCATATTTTGGTAAAATATGGATATTTTTTGGTTGACTGTCAGGACTGGTAGTGATATGATTTCCATAAAACAACCAAAATTTCCATATTTTATCCAAAAAGGAGCCTTCCTATGACCATAAAAGAGATGAAAGAGCGCAAAAAAGAGCTGGGTTACACCTGTGCCCAGATCGCCGAACTGTCGGGAGTGCCGCTGGGCACTGTGCAGAAGATTTTCAGCGGAGCCACTGTCTCTCCCAGATATGATACCCTGATTGAACTGGAGAAAGTGCTTGCTCCGCCGGACCTTCCCCTTATCCATGAACCCCAGGTGATTTACGGCGGGAAGAGGCAGGGTGACTATACTCTGGAGGATTACTATGAGATTCCGGAGGACAGAAGGGTAGAGCTGATTGACGGAGTGATCTATGACATGGCCTCGCCCACGTCCTTTCACCAGTTGATCGCCGGACTGATCTATACAAAGCTGATGAATCATGTCCTTGAAAAACAGGGAAAGTGCCTTCCCATGATCTCCCCTATCGATGTGCAGCTTGACTGCGATAGCCGGACCATGGTACAGCCGGATGTGGTGGTAGTGTGTGACAGAGATAAAGTCATCGAGCGCTGTATCTACGGCGCGCCGGATCTTGTCATCGAGGTGATCTCCAAGTCTTCCGCCAAAAGGGACGCGGTGATCAAGCTGAACAAATATCTGGCTGCCGGAGTCAGGGAATACTGGATGATCGACCCAAACCGGGAAACGGTATTGGTTTATCGGTTCCAGAAGGAAGAGTATCCCGTGATCTACGGTTTTGACTCCCAGGTTCCGGTGGGCATCTGGGATGACGGTTTCTCCATTGATTTTCGGGAGGTCTATGAGCATATCCGTTTCCTGTATGAGAGGTCATGAATATTTCTTAAGCCGCCGCTCTCCATGGGGGAGCGGCGCGGATTGAAAACCTTTAAGAAAATCCCGCGGAAGGTCTTGAGTTGAGTTGTAAAGCCAAGAGTTCCACGGGATCTTTTTATGCGCAGAGGTGCGTAATGTATATTGCTGCTTCGCAGCACGCACCCCGCGCGGCGAGCAGGGGGAAGAGCTTCCCCTGCTCGATGTTTGCACGGGCCCCGAAGGGAGGTTTGCCGGCAAAAGCTGGCCGGAGCCCTGCTCGATTTTTTGCCGGGACTAAAAATCGGTAACTACTGTCCGGTCCAGCCTCCATCCTCCCTTACAAAATATCCATCCGGAGTTGTCTCATTGTGGTACATGGAGCCAAACGGCCTTCCGACGCCGGAGGCGGGGCTTAAGTAGTACCAGATTCCGCCGACATTCTGCCACCCTGCCAGCATATTTCCGTTGGACGGATCTAAGTAATACCAGCGTCCGTCAGTGTCCTGATACCAGCCAACCCTCATTCCGGAGTTGATGTCATTGCTGTACCAGAGACCTGTGCGGGCGTCCAGCACCCAGCCGTCCTTGGCGTAGCCGTCAGCGCCAAATGCCCACCAGGTGCTGTTGATCATCACCCAGGAGATGTATTCCAAGCCTTCTGATGTGGTTCCGGCTGGGTAACCGCCATTGGTATATTGATACCACCACCTGCCATTGTCTGAGATCCAGGATCCGGAGCTGGAGCTGCCGCCGCCAGGACCGCCGGACGAGCCGGTCTTGGAGCTGGAGCCGCCACCACCGCCGGAACCGCCGCCACCGCCGGAACTGGAGCCGCCACCACCGCCGGAACTGGAACCGCCACCGCCGCCGGAGCTGGAACCGCCGCCAGTGCCGGAACTGGAGCCGCTTTTCGCCGCGTATCCAAGAGCGATGGGGGAAAGGCTGTGAACCTTAAATTGGATTCCGTCTGAGGTCGCCTGCAGCTGGGGAACTTCGATCTCCCCGGCGCGGTCACCTGTGGTGAACATGTGAGTCACGACGAAATCATATCTTGAGGAGTTGGTTCCCGAAGGGTAGGGCAGGGTGACAGTGATCCCCTCAACCGGGAACTCGTCGGCTCCGGCCTTCCGCCATGTGGCGCCGCTGTCCATACTATAGTTGAGAGTTATATCATATACGAAAATATGGTTTGCGGCGACACCGGTCATGTTTTCCTGTATACTCTGTCTCATGGCCTCCTCAATCTCATCCGGAGTATCCAGATTCGGATTGGCCCTCAGGGCTTCCGGCACCTCTGCGATGCCTTCCTGACGCTCTGTCCTGTAGTCCGGTGTGGGAGCTATAGTCAGAGTTCCCGGAAGAACCGTCACGTCGTAATTGTCGGAGGAGGCGGTACCGGTAATCGCGTAGGTTCCCGCCCGGGAGTCCTTTTCGGCAGTTGTGGTCAAAGTAACCCTAAGGGCATCAATCCCATCGTTTCCTACGAGGATGCCTGCCGCGGGAGTCTCAAGGGTGAGCTCGGGATTATCTTTGCCCAAAAACTTGGTCTTGTCTGCGGCCTTCACGGTAATGGGTTTTTTGGAGACCGTCACATTAAGGGCAGCAGCCTCGCTGTCCTTGTGGTTTGTATCGCCTTGCTTCACGGCGGTTACGGTGACAGTTCCCGCCCCGATGATGGAAGCCTGATCCCCGCTGATGGAGAGAACCTTGCTGTTCTCAGGAACGGAGAAGAGGATAGGCCCGCTGCCGGTTCCGCCGGTCGCCGTAAGCTGGAAGGAGGGATCACCGTAGGTCATGGCGCTTACCGCTTCTATGGCCACCGCCGCCTGATCGGCTTTCTGGATCTGCCAGGCGATAGAAATGGGATCGCTGTTTTCGGTCTCCCCCTCTCCTTCCCAGGAGTATTTTTCAGGATTTTTCAGGGAAATCGTTACGGTGT
Source organism: uncultured Hungatella sp. (assembly GCA_947066955.1). Classification (GTDB taxonomy): domain Bacteria; phylum Bacillota; class Clostridia; order Lachnospirales; family Lachnospiraceae; genus UBA3402. Next base: position 2,796 of record CAMTAF010000059.1, on the reverse strand, counting down.
ATTCCCCGGCGTTTATGGCTGTGACATTTCCGCTGACACTCATGAGCTGGTCATCAACACCATCCAGCTCCACAGGGATAGCCCTTCCGGTATAGACATAGGTTTTCCCCTCTTTGAGCACAGGCTTTGCCAGTCTTGTGCTCTCCGGCATGTATCCAAGAGCGATTGGAGAAAGGCTGTGAACCTTAAAACGAATTCCGTCCGAGGCTGTCTGCAGCTGGGGAATCTCGATCTCACCGGCGTGTTCACCAGTGGTGAACATGTGAGTCACAACATAATGATACTTTGTGGAGTTGATTCCTGTCGGGTAGGGCAGGGTGACGGTAACCCCTTCCTCCGGGAACTCCTCAATACCGGCCTTCTGCCATGTCGCGCCGTTATCCACGCTATAGCTGAGAGTTACATCATATACGGTAATGTGGTTCGCGTCGATGCCTGCCATGTTTTCTCGTATACTTTGTCTCATGGCTTCCTCAATCTCCTCCGGTGTATCCAGATCCGGATTGCCCTTCAGAGCATCCGGCACATCAAAGATACCCTTACCCAGGTCGATCCTGTACTCCGGTGTGGGAGCTACAGTCAGGGTTCCGGGAAGAACCGTCACATCATAGTTGGCGGAGTCGGAAGTACCTGTAATGGGATAGGTTCCCGCCCCGGAGTCCTTTCCCGCGGTGGTAGTCAAAGTGACTCCCAAGGCATCGCTCCCGTCGTTCCCCACGAGCAGATCCGTCGGAAAATCCTCAAGGGTAAGTTCGGGATTATTTTTGCCCACATATCTGGTCTTGTCTGCGGCCTTCACGGTCACGGGCTTTTTGGAGACCGTCACATTAAGGGTGGCAGTTTCGCTGTCGTTGTGGTTTATGTCACCTTGCTTCACGGCGGTTACCGTGACGGATCCTGCCCCGATGATGACGGCATAGTCCTCGCTGACAGAGAGAACCTGGTTGTTCTCAGGAACGGAGAACAGGAACTGTCCATAACCGGTTCCGCCGACTGCTGTCAGCCTAAAGGCGGGATCACCGTAGGTTCTGGCGGTTACCGCTTCTATGGACACCTCTGCCTGATCGGCTTTCTCAATCTGCCAGGCGATATTAAAGGGATCGATGTTTTCAATTTCGCTTTCTTCCTCCCAGGCATACCTTGCGGGATTTTTAAGGGAAACCGTTACGGTGTAATCCCCGGCGTTTATGGCTGTCGTCTCTCCGTCAACACTCATCAGCTCGTTATCAACACCGTCCAGCTCTACGGAAATGGCTTCCCCGGTATAGACATAGTTTTTTCCCGCCTTGGCCGTGGGTTTGGCCAGCCTGATCTTAAGGGTCGTCAGGTACGCGACGTCTGAAATTCCATCCACGTAGTTGCTGTTGCCCTCAATTTTCACAAAGAAATAATAGGTGACACCAGGCTCCAGGCCAGAGAATACAGGGCTTGTCTGCCAGGTGATAGTGTTCTCGTCGTAAATTTCGTTGATTCCGTATTCTACGGTACCCACGGCGCCGGAGGCGGAAGTCAGGCTGACCTGCTTCAAAGTGATCTGATATTGAGAGATGGTCTCCGCCTGGGGAGCAGGTATCAGGGTCTCTTTTTCAATGTTGAAGATTCCGGGTTTAAAAGTGATCCTGTAGTTGGGATTGGCGGAATCGGTTAATGTCCCCTGATTGATAGCGTAGCCGCCGTCATTTACGTTCTCACCCGGTTCCCTGGAGGGAGTGCCGTTTAGGCTGTCCCCGATAGGAAGAGGAGTGGATGGATCAATGGTATAAGTCAGCTCTGGATCCTCAGAGCCGTAGACTTTGGCTCTTATGTCCGCGATTACGGTGACAGGCCGTCTCTCAATAAGGACATCCGCGGTGGCAGACGCCCCGTGGGTATTATTGGTCTCGTCTACGGACGCTTTTAAGACATAACTTCCCGCGTCCCGGGGAGCGCCGGTCAGTTGATTGGCATCGGAAACGCTGTCCTTGTACCAGGTAAATTTTACAGTCTCAAAAGCGGTTCCGGTGACGGTCACAGCCTCCGGGCCGGGAGCCGGAAACGGAGCGGCATCGTATACTTTGGAAACCTGGTATGTATCGCTGATGGCCAGGGTGGGCCGTGATTTTTCAATAGTCAGCGTCAGGTAGCCGTTCCCCGCCCTGTAGCTGTCTGTGGCCGGGATCGAGGCCCTCACCTGGTAAACCCCGGCGTCGACGGGAAGGCCCGGTGTATAGTCGGAATCGGAATCGCCCTGGAGCCGGTAGGAATATTGGGGAACCGCGCTGATGACACCGGCGCTGCCCTGGACATCCTTGATTCTCATCTCAGGGGCCGTGATCTTGGCAGGCTCTCCGGTATAGGTAACGGTCTGCCGGGCGGGCCGGAAGGTGACTGCTGACCCGGGCTTGAGCTTATAGCTTTCCCTGCTGAGAACGGGGCCGTTGGTGAAGGATACTCCGCCTATGGATGCCGTGTTCTCCACAGGATGGGAGTCGATAAAAGTCCAGTTATCAGACCCTACGATCGCATCCGCGCCCAGGAGCAGCCACTTCTCATTCTCATATCCGGATACCGCCCCTGGTTCTGAGGAAGCATAGGGATCATTCCAGGTCGCGTCTACCGCGTACCACTTGTCTTCCTCCTCCAGGTACACATAGTTCCACATGTGAGGTCCAGGCTGGCCATTGGCAGAGCCGGACGCATTCCCGTCTACCAGGACACAGGGAATATTCAGCTTATCACAGAGCACTTTGAGGGCCCGGGCGTATATAATGTACCCTATAAGGTGGACACGGCAAGAGAAAGGGATTGCCTGAAATG
>CAMTAF010000058.1 GCA_947066955.1 uncultured Hungatella sp. | reverse complement strand
AGGGATTCGGGGGATGGTGGAGAGAGGAGCTTATTGTCCGGAGATTCTGGTGCAGGTGGCGGCGGCTAACGCGGCGCTGAACAGTTTTAATAAGGTGCTGCTGGCGAATCATATCAGGACATGTGTGGCTGAGGATATCCGGGAGGGCAGGGAGGAGACTGTGGATGAGCTGGTAGCGACTCTGCAGAAATTGATGAAGTAGGTTGGAGGAAGAGGATGGGAGATCTGGTGATTATTGCCGCGGTGGCGGTGGGTTTGATTTTCGGAGTTCGGGCAACCATAAAGCATATGAAGGGTCAGGGAGGTTGCTGCGGAGGGGGAAAGGTGCCGAAGACAGCGAAAAAGACTCTTGCGGGGAAGAAGATCGGGGAAAAGATTGTGACCATCCGGGGGATGCACTGTGAGAACTGTAAGAACAGTGTGGAGAGGCAGCTGAACTGGATCGACGGCGCTGCGGCCAAGGTGAATCTGAGGCAGAACCGGGCAGTGGTGGCCATGGACCGGATGGTGAGCGACGAGGAGCTGACAGCTGCTGTGGAGAAGGCAGGGTTTGGGGTGGAGAGGATCGAATTTAAGGAGGCATAGAATGGAACAGTATACAGTGACAGGCATGAGCTGCGCTGCCTGCAGCGCCCGGGTAGAGAAGGCAGTGGCAAAGGTGGAGGGGGTGACCTCCTGCTCCGTGAGCCTGCTGACCAACTCCATGGGCGTGGAGGGGACGGCGCCTGCTCAGGCTATCATATCGGCGGTGGAGGAAGCGGGATACGGGGCTTCCCTAAAAGGCGCGGGGGGAGCGGCAGAGACTCAGAGAGCCGGAACCTCCGGGGAGGAGATGCTTGCGGACAGGGAGACCCCTGTGCTGAAGCGGAGATTGTATTCCTCTCTCGGATTTTTGATTGTGCTCATGTATATTTCCATGGGACATATGATGTGGAACTGGCCGGTGCCCTCGTTTATAGAGGGAAATCATGTGGCTATGGGGCTCTTGCAGCTCCTTCTGACCGTAATCATCATGGTCATCAACCAGAAGTTCTTTGTCAGCGGGTTTAAGAGCCTGTGGCACAGGGCTCCCAACATGGACACTCTGGTAGCCCTTGGCTCCGGCGCGTCTTTTGTCTACAGCACCTACGCCCTGTTTGCCATGACCGACGCTCAGATGAGGGGCGACATGGCGGGAGTCATGTCCTATATGCACGAGTTTTATTTTGAGTCAGCAGCCATGATCCTGACGCTGATCACGGTGGGGAAGATGCTGGAGGCCAGGTCAAAGGGGAGGACAACGGACGCCCTAAAGAGCCTGATGAAGCTGGCGCCCAAGACTGCCACGGTGGTGAGAGACGGCGCGGAGACAGAGGTGCCGGTGGAGCAGGTGAAAAAGGGAGATATCTTTGTGGTGCGGCCCGGGGAGAACATCCCCGTGGATGGCGTGGTTCTGGAGGGTAGCAGCGCTGTCAATGAGGCAGCGCTGACCGGAGAGAGCATCCCTGTGGACAAAGGGGCCGGGGACAGGGTATCCGCGGCTACGGTGAACCAATCCGGATTTATCCGCTGCGAGGCCATACGGGTAGGGGAGGACACCACCTTGTCCCAGATCATCCAGATGGTCAGCGACGCGGCGGCGACCAAGGCCCCCATCGCCAAGGTGGCGGATAAAGTGTCGGGAGTGTTCGTGCCTGCCGTGATCACCATAGCGGCAGTCACCCTGGTGGTCTGGCTCCTGGCAGGACAGGGGATCGGATTTGCGCTGGCCAGGAGTATCTCGGTGCTGGTGATCAGCTGTCCCTGCGCCCTGGGGCTGGCCACGCCGGTGGCTATCATGGTGGGAAACGGGATGGGGGCGAAAAACGGCATCCTCTTTAAGACGGCAGTGTCTTTGGAGGAGGCAGGAAAGACCCAGATCGTGGCCCTTGACAAGACAGGGACCATCACAAGCGGGGAGCCCAGGGTTACAGACATGATCCCGGTTCCCGGTGTGTCGGAGACAGAGCTTTTGAGAGATGCCTGCGCCCTGGAGCAAAAGAGCGAGCATCCCCTGGCAAAAGCTATCCTGGTGAGGGCGGAGGAGTTGGGGCTGGAGAGCCGGGAGGTGACGGATTTCAAGGCTCTGCCGGGCAACGGACTGTCTGCAGTGCTGGACGGCGCCGCCATGGCAGGAGGCAATCTCCAGTTTATCAGCAGCCAGGCGGAAGTTTCGTCCCAGCTGAAGGAGCGGGCCAAAGGTCTGGCGGAGGAGGGAAAGACTCCGTTGTTTTTCAGCCGGGACGGCAGCCTTGAAGGGATCATCGCCGTGGCGGACACGATCAAGGAGGACAGCCCCCAGGCAGTGAGGGAGCTGCAGAATATGGGGATCCGTGTGGTTATGCTTACAGGGGACAATGAGCGCACTGCCAGGGCCATCGGGGGGCAGGCAGGCGTGGACGAGGTGATTGCCGGGGTGCTCCCGGAAGGAAAGGAGAGCGTCATCCGGTCCCTGAAGCGCCAGGGAAAGGTAGCCATGGTGGGGGACGGCATCAACGACGCTCCGGCTCTCACAAGGGCGGACATTGGGATTGCCATCGGAGCCGGGACCGATATTGCCATCGACGCCGCGGACGTGGTGCTGATGAAGAGCCGCTTAAGCGATGTGCCCGCGGCCATCCGGCTGAGCCGGGCTACTCTTAAAAATATCCACGAAAATCTGTTCTGGGCATTTTTCTACAATGTGGTAGGGATTCCTCTGGCGGCCGGCTTGTGGTATCCCATATTCGGCTGGAAGTTAAATCCTATGTTCGGCGCGGCAGCCATGAGCCTGTCAAGCTTCTGCGTGGTAACCAATGCCCTGAGACTGAATCTCTTCCGCATCCACGATGCAGGTAAAGATAGAAAAATAAAAATAAAGAAGATGGAGGAAAAAAACATGGAGAAGACAATGAAGATCGAAGGAATGATGTGCGGGCACTGTGAGGCAAGGGTGAAAAAGTGCTTAGAGGCCCTGCCGGAGGTGGCTGAGGCTGCGGTAAGCCATGAGGCCGGGACGGCGGTAGTTACACTGAATAGCGACATTGCAGACGATGTGCTGAGAAAGGCTGTCGAGGATCAGGATTACAAGGTGGTGTCCATCCAGTAAAGCCGGTCAGGCTTTTGGCGGGAGGGCGCGGCTTCAGGGCGAAAACCGGGGGCTGCGCTCTTTTTATGCGCACGGGCCCCAAGAGGAAATTTGCCAGCAAAAGCTGGCTGGGGCCCGGCGCGGCGAGTAGGGGGAAGACCTTCCCTACTCGATTGCACACGGGCCCCGAGAGGAGTTTTGCCAGCAAAAGCTGGCCGGGGCCCGGCGCAGCGAGTAGGGGAAAAGACCTCCCCTACTCCATTGCACATGGGGCGGAAAGGAAATGTGGCCGCTTGCGCAGCCCCGCGAAATAGCAAAAAAATATAGAGTTACCGTATTGGCAAGGTCCCCCTGCATATGGTATCATAGGAAGCAAAACCGGCTTCCAATAATCGGCTGGCCGGGGCCCGGCGCAGCGAGTAGGGGAAAAACCTCTCCTACTGGATTTTCACACAGGGCGAAAGGAAATGAAAGCGAGAGGAGAAGATCAGAAGATGGAGAAGATCAGGATCAAATATTTTACAGATAAAATCGACAGGCTGTGCCTTGTGGGGGGGAAGTCGGACTGGGTGGATCTGCGGGCAGCTGAGGAGGTTAAACTGAAGGCGGGTGAGTATAAGGCGATCCCCCTGGGAGTGGCCATGAAGCTGCCAAAGGGATATGAAGCCCATGTGGTGCCCAGAAGTTCTACATTTAAGAATTTCGGGGTCATCCAGACCAACCATATGGGGATCATTGACGAGAGCTACTGCGGGGACAATGACCAGTGGTATTTCTCCGCCTATGCTCTGAGGGACACGGTCATTCATGTCAATGACAGGATTTGCCAGTTCAGGATCATGGAGCATCAGCCGGCCCTTGAGTTTGAGGAAGTTCCATGGCTTGAGGGAGAGGACAGGGGCGGCTTTGGAAGCACGGGAGTAAAGTAGAGGATGGGGCCAAGATCCAGAGAGAGCGGCCTGAAAAAAGCGCTGGAATTACAGAAACGGAGAGGTTATATGGCAGACTGGGTGAAAGGTTACACAGGGTATCGGCAGCAGGATCAGGGGGACAGAAAGGTTGCGCATAAAAAGGTTGCGAAAACCATGGGAAAGGTTATGGCTCTGGCGTGGCTTTTGGGGGCAATGCTGCTTCTTGGCGGCTGCCAGAATCGGGAGAAGGAGCGGCAGGAGCTGCGGCTTTTGGGGATCAGCCAGCTGGATTCGGGAGACTATGAGGGGGCTGTGGCGTCTTTTGAGGAGGCCCTCAAGAAGACCTCCAGCGGCATTGTTGGAGAGTTTGAGCTGGACATCTTAAAATACAGGGCCGAGGCAGAGTACGGCGCCGGGGATTACCAGGCAGCCGCCTACACTTATGAGATCCTTTTGCAGGTAGACGAGGCATTGCCGGAGTATCAGACCAGAGCCTGCCTTCTGTCAGCTATGGCCGGGCAGACGGACAAAGCCCTGGAGCTGTACGGGAAGCTGCACCAGGCCCAGCCGGACAGCCCGGACACGGCCCAGACCCTTTTGCTGTTAGGACAGCTTCTGACAGAGCAAGGACGCCTTGAGGAGGCCATGGAGCTGTACCGGCAGGCAGTGGACGGCGGGGTAAAAAGCGGCGAGATTTACAACCGCATGGGTCTGTGCCAGATGGAGGCAGGGGATTACGACGGGGCTCTCCAGTATCTGGAGCTGGGGGTTCAGACCGGCGACGTGACGGTGATGGACAAGCTTTTGAGAAATGAAGCGGCAGTGTGTGAGAAAAAACTGGATTTTGCCAGGGCCCTGTCCATCCTGGAACAGTACGCGGCCGCCTACGGGGCCACGCCGGAGATTCAGAAAGAGATTGATTTTTTGAAGACCAGACAGTGATGTCTGGCAGTTGAAAGGAGTTTTTATTGGCAGAATTAATTGAATTAAAAGAAATAGAAGAGAGAGTTATCCTTCTGGGAATCAGCACCGGAGAAGGGGATGACGCCTGGGCGTGTCTGGATGAGCTGGAAGATTTGGTGGAGACGGCGGGAGCCGTGACCGTGGCAAGGATCGTCCAGAGCAGGGAGAACGTTCATCCGGGAACCTATTTTGGAAAGGGAAAGCTTGAGGAGGTGAAGGAACGGATCTGGGAGCTGGATGCCACGGGGGTGGTCTGCGACGACGAGCTGTCCCCGGCCCAGCTCCACAACTTAGAAGATGCCCTGGACACCAAGGTTATGGATCGGACCATGGTGATCCTGGACATTTTTGCCGCCAGGGCCAACACCAGGGAGGGAAAGATCCAGGTGGAGCTGGCCCAGCTGAAATACCGGGCAGCCCGGCTGGTGGGGCTTAGAAGCTCCTTATCAAGGCTGGGAGGAGGCATCGGCACCAGAGGACCCGGAGAGAAGAAGCTGGAGATGGACCGGCGCCTGATCCATGAGAGGATCGGCCAGCTGAAGGCAGAACTTAAAGAGGTGGAGCGCCACAGGGAAGTCCAGAGGAGGCAGAGGGAGAAGTCCCACATCAGGGTGGCGGCCATTGTGGGATACACCAACGCAGGGAAATCCACCCTGCTGAACCATCTGACCCATGCGGGGATTCTGGCGGAGGATAAGCTGTTTGCCACCCTGGATCCCACCACCAGGAGCCTGACCCTGCCCCAGGGGCAGAGAATTCTTCTCACGGACACAGTGGGATTTATCCGAAAGCTGCCCCATCATCTCATCGAGGCGTTTAAGAGCACCCTGGAGGAGGCCAGGTACAGCCAGATCATCCTCCATGTGGTGGACTGCTCCAACCCTCAGATGGATATGCAGATGCATGTGGTCTACGACACCTTAAAGGAGCTGGGGATCATGGACAAGACCGTTGTCACGGTGTTCAACAAGACGGACAAGCTGGACAGAGAGGTGATTTTAAAGGATCTGACGGCAGACTATCAGGTGAAGATGTCCGCAAAGACAGGGCAGGGCGTGGATGCTCTCCTGGAGCTTTTAGAGACTGTCCTGAGAAATGAGCAGATCTATCTTGAGAAGGTCTACCCCTACAGCCAGGCGGGAAAGATCCAGGCGGTGCGGGAGTACGGAGAGCTTTTGGAGGAAGAATACGGAGAGGAAGGGATCTCCATAAAAGCCTATGTTCCGGCAGAATTGTACGGGCAGTTAGTATTGTGAGACAAAGGAGAACAACATGGAGCGAGAAAAATTTTCTTCCAGGCTGGGGTTTATCCTCATATCCGCGGGATGCGCCATTGGCCTGGGAAACGTGTGGAGATTTCCCTACATTGTGGGAGAGTACGGGGGAGCGGCCTTTGTGCTGATCTACCTGCTGTTTCTGGTGGCCCTGGGGCTGCCTGTGGTGGTTATGGAATTCGCGGTGGGCAGAGCCAGCCAGAAAAGCGCGGCTTTGTCCTTTGACATCCTAAAGCCGGAGAAAACCAAGTGGCCCTGGGGCAAATATATCGCCATCGCGGGAAATTATCTCCTGATGATGTTCTACACCACAGTGGCCGGGTGGATGATTTTGTACTTTGTGAAAATGCTCTTGGGGGATTTCGTGGGGCTTGACGCCGGACAGGTGGAAGCCCGGTTTGGCAGTATGCTGGCAGATCCGGTGCTGATGATGGCCATGATGGTGATCGTGGTACTTCTGGGGTTTGCCGTCTGCGGCATGGGGCTCCAGAACGGGGTGGAGAAGATCACCAAGGGGATGATGGTGTGCCTGCTGCTTCTGATGGTAGTGCTGGCAGGCCATTCCATGATGATCAAAGGCGGCGGAGCGGGCCTTGAATTCTATCTGAAGCCGGATTTTGCCAAAGTGAGAGAGGCAGGCATGGGAGAGGCGGTTTTTGCGGCCCTGGGACAGTCCTTTTTTACCCTGAGCATCGGCATCGGCGCCCTTGCCATCTTCGGGAGCTATATCGGAAAAGAGAAGCGCCTGACAGGGGAGGCGGTGAGCGTGCTCTGTCTCGACACCCTGGTGGCCTTTATGGCAGGGCTGATTATCTTTCCGGCCTGCTTTGCCTACGGGATTCAGCCGGATGCGGGGCCATCCCTGATCTTCATCACCCTGCCCAATGTGTTCAACCACATGGCAGGAGGCCGGCTCTGGGGCGGCCTGTTTTTCCTGTTTATGTCCTTTGCAGCCATGTCCACGGTGATCGCCGTGTTCCAGAATATTGTGTCTTTTGCAACAGACTTGACGGGCTGCACGGTGAAGAAGGCGGTGGTGTGCAACACGGTGCTGGTGATCCTTCTGTCCATCCCCTGTGTTCTGGGCTTTAATCTGTGGAGCGGCTTCATGCCCTTTGGGCAGGGCAGCAATGTGCTGGATCTGGAGGATTTTCTGGTGAGCAACAATCTGCTGCCTGTGGGAAGCCTTGTATACCTCCTGTTCTGCACCTGCCGTTATGGATGGGGCTTTGAGAATTTTTTGAAGGAGGCCAACGAGGGCACGGGACTTAAGTTCCCTAAGTGGGCAAAGGCCTATGTCAGCTATGTTCTGCCCGTCGTCATCCTGGTGATCTTCCTCCAGGGATACTGGGCGAAATTTATGGGCTGACCCTTCTTGACAGAGCCCCGTCTTTGGTCTATACTGAAATTTCCCCAGGCTTGGCCTGGGGAAACTGAATATTTTACCAGGATCTTCTATGGCAGCATCCATGGAAGTTCACCGACTTGGCAAGATATGATGAATATTACTACCAGGAGGAAGCAGCTATGATCCAGATGGAGAACATCTCGAAATCGTACAAAGTTGCAAAGAGAAACGCAGGCTTTAAGGAGGCCTGCCGCGCCCTTTTTCGAAAGGAATACGAGACCATAAGGGCTTTGGACCGCGTAAGCTTTACCATCAGGGACGGAGAGATGGTAGGGTACATCGGCCCCAACGGAGCAGGAAAAAGCTCCACCATCAAAATTCTAAGCGGGATTTTAACCCCCGACAGCGGGACCTGCCTGATAAACGGCAGAGTCCCCTGGAAGGACAGGGTAAACCATGTGAGAGACATTGGCGTTGTGTTCGGTCAGCGCACTCAGCTGTGGTGGGATGTCCCGGTCATTGATTCTTATGAACTTTTGAGAGACATTTATTCGATTTCCAAAGAAACTTATGACCACAATTTAGAAGAGCTGACAGGGCTTTTAAACTTAGGGGAGCTTTTGAAGACCCCGGCCAGGCAGCTGTCTTTGGGGCAGAGGATGCGGTGCGAGATCGCAGCCTCTCTTCTCCATGGGCCAAAGATTCTATTTCTGGACGAGCCAACCATTGGACTGGACGCGGTCTCCAAGCTGGCGGTCCGGGAATTTATCTTAAGGCAGAACCAGGAGCACGGCACCACGGTGATCCTCACCACCCACGACATGCAGGACATCGAAGCCCTGACCAGCCGGATCATCCTGATCGGAAAGGGAAAGGTTCTCATGGACGGCGGGCTGGAGCGGCTTCGCCGGGGCGGCGCCAACATCGATGAGACGGTAGCAGAGCTTTACCGCTCCTATGACATTTAACAAGAGGAAAATAACATGGAATTAAGATTCAGTGCAACGATGCTTCAAAACGGGAATATGGATGCCGCCTATATAGAAGTTCCTTATGATATCAAAGAGCTTTTTGGCAAAGGGCGTCTGCTGGTGAATGCTGCTTTTGATGGCATTCCATACCGCGGGCAGGTGGTAAAAATGGGAACGCCCTGTTACATCATTGGTGTTCCCAAACAGATACGCAGGCAAATTGGCAAGAGCTTTGGCGATATTGTTGAAGTGGTTCTTGAGGAAAGAGGCTGTGAGAAACTGCCTGTGTGGAAATGCCCAAAATGCGGCAGGGAGTTTAAGAAAAAAGAGCAGAGCCATTACTGCGGCGAAAAACCGAAGACGATTGATGAATACATTCTGAGCCAGGATGCGGATAAGCAGGAAGATCTGCGCTATATCCGTCAGATCCTTCACAGTGCACTGCCGGAAGCGGAAGAACGTATCTCCTGGAGTATGCCGACTTATTGGAAAGAGCATAATATCCTTCACTTTGCAGCTTCAAAGAAACACATCGGATTTTATCCGGGACCCGCTGCTGTAGTGCAGTTTTCTAAAGAATTGCAGGAATACAAAACGGACAAGGGAACAATCCGAATTCCCTATGGCAAGGTTGATGCCGCATTAATTGAGAAGATTGCAAAGTGGTGCCTGGAAACCGGAAACCATGCGTAGATATCAATAATTTCAGTTCTAAGGAGAAAATAAATGGACTTCATAAATCAGGATATTATTTTGTTTTTTGACCAGCACCAGACATTATTACCGCTGTATGAAGCGTTTGCCGGAAAAATGGCAGAACGGTTTCCGGATGCCAAAACAAAGGTACAGAAAACGCAGATTACATTCTCTAACCGTCATGTCTATGCCTGTATTTCTTTCCTGCGGGTAAAAAAGAAGGCAGAGTTTCCGGCCAGCTATTTTGTTCTCACGCTCGGACTCCCTTATCCTTTAGAATCTGGACGTGTAGCAGCAAAGACAGAGCCTTATCCCGGACGATGGACAACGCATATTGTAATCAGTGAAATGTCTGATCTGGATGAAGAGCTGTTTGCATGGGTGGAACAGGCATATATGTTTTCAGAGAAAAAATAACTTGGGGAGGTAAAGTCATGTTATCAATTTGTGGACTTAATTGCTGCAGTGAGTGTAATAAGAAAAATGATTGCGGCGGCTGTGTGAAAACAGATGGACATCCCTTTGGAGGAACGTGCGCAGCAGCGGAGTGTGTCAGGCGGGAAGGATTGGAAGGACTCAAAAGTATGAAAGAAATGTTGATTGAGGAATTTAATGCGCTTGGCATTCAAAGCCTGCAAGTAAAAGACCTCAATTTGCTGAATGGATTTTTCGTTAATTTGGAATACACATTGGCAAATGGCCAATCCGTCAAATTACTTGAAGATGATCGTGTTTATTGGGGAAGCCAGATTGAGATTCCTGGCAGTGATAGATGTTATGGTATTGTAGCAGATGATAAATATCTGCTTGTGTGTGAATATGGCTGTAATGGAACGGAGCCGCAAATTATCGTATATAAGAAAAGATAAATTCCCATTTGAAGTTTGGAGGACATATCAAAAATGATGGATTTACAAGATAAGAGTACCTGCCCTACCCTTGAGGAGATCGGTGAATATGTTAGAAATCCGGTTTTTATGCTGCTGTGCTCAGAAATCAAAGACACATATCAATGTAGTGAAAAAATAGAGTACAGTTCATGCAGTTGGGAAAAGGGATGGAATGTTAAATTTAAAAAAGCGGGAAGAACATTGTGTACCATATATCCGAGAGAAAATTATTTTACGGTTATGGTTGTTGTGGGCACAAAGGAAAAAGCATCTGTTGAGGAAATGCTGCCAAAGTGTACGGTCGAACTGCAAGATATATATCATCAGACGCAGGAAGGGAATGGTCAAAGATGGATGATGATTGATTTAGAGGTCAAAGATGATTTGTATCATGATTTGCTGCAATTAATCCGGATTCGTCGAAATAGATAAATTTCAGTTGATAGGTATGATTAAAAACCATGAAAGGAAGGAGGAACGGTTAATGAAAAAATATCTTTCTTTTTTCCGTCTCCGGTTTGTCATGGGACTCCAGTACCGGGCAGCGGCCTGGGCGGGGATCGCCACCCAGTTTGTCTGGGGTATCCTGCTGATCGCCATGTTTTGGGCTTTCTATCAGACAGAGCCGGAGAGGTTTCCTATGACCTTTGAGGCCACGGCAGGCTATATCTGGTTTCAGCAGGCATTTCTGGCATTGTTTGCGGCCTGGATGCTGGAGGCAGAGATCTTTGAGTCTATTAAAAACGGGAACATTGCCTATGAATTATGCCGCCCCATGAAGATCTACCCCATGCTGTTTTCCAGGGCAGCGGCGGTGCGGATCTCCAGGGCATCCCTGCGGTGCGTGCCCATCCTTGTGTTCGCGGCGCTGCTGCCAGAACCCTGGGGGCTGCGGGCCCCCGCGGATGCGGCAGCTTTTCTGATGTTTCTGGCTACCATGGTTCTGGGATTTCTGGTGACCGTGGCTTTCGGGGTTCTGATCTACGGGGTCACGTTTTTTACCGTCTCCCCGGAGGGACTGCGCCTGGTGGCCACCTCGGCCATGGATTTTTTTGACGGGTCCGTCATACCCCTGCCCTTTTTCCCCGAAGGATTTAAGAGGGTCATGGAACTTCTGCCTTTCGCCGCTATGGCGAATGTGCCCTTTCGGATCTACAGCAAAGATCTGGCGGGAAAGGCGGCCCTGAAAGCAGCCGGGCTCCAGGTACTGTGGTTCCTTATTCTGGCCGGCGCGGGCTGGGCGGTCATGGCCCGGGCTGAGAAGAAGATGACGGTTCAGGGAGGGTGATGTGATGAAGGTGAGAGAGCATCTTGGGCTGTACGGCCATTATGTGTCCATACAGATCAAAAGCATGATGCAGTATAAGGCCTCGTTTTTTCTGTCAGCCCTGGGGCAGTTTTTGGTGTCGTTCAATGTATTTTTAGGGATGTTTTTCCTGTTCATGAGGTTTTCCACTGTGGCGGGTTTTACCTACAGCCAGGTGCTGCTGTGCTTCTCCATCTTCCTCATGGAGTTTTCTCTGGCAGAGTGTGTGGGGAGAGGGTTTGACACTTTCTCGTCCATGGTGAGGAAGGGAGAGTTTGACCGGGTCATGGTGAGACCCAGGGGGCTGGTGCTTCAGGTGCTGGGAAGCCGGTTCGAGCTGACCCGGTTCGGCAGGATGCTCCAGGCTGTGGTCATGTTTGTCTACGGGGTGGCCAAAAGCCAGGTGCGCTGGACAGGGGCAAAAGTGATGACCGTGGTCTTTATGCTGGCAGGGGGCACGGCAGTGTTTTTCGGACTCTTTCTGGCGTACGCGGCCCTGTGCTTTTTCACCCTGGAAGGGCTGGAGGTGATGAACATTTTCACAGACGGGGCGCGAGAATTTGGAAAATACCCTGTGGGTGTGTACGGAAAAAGGATCCTGCAGTTTTGTACCTGGGTGATCCCCTACGCCCTGATCCAGTATTACCCTCTTTTATATCTCCTGGATCAGAGAACCGGGATCTGGTGGAGTTTTACGCCTCTTCTGGGAGGCCTCTTTCTGATCCCCTGTTACGGGCTGTGGCATCTGGGGGTGAGGAGATACCAGTCCTCAGGGTCATAGGATATCTTATCCATATTTTGATGGTACGGCCATAATGAATATTAGGTCGATATTTTAAGCCTGTAATCCATCTGAAAAATCAAATAAGATAATAGTAGGATTTTTCAGATGGAGAAGTGTTATGGAGAACGAAAGAATATTGGAAAAGATTGAGGAACTGATGGCTCGGTACGGGTACAGTAAATACAAGCTGGCCAAATTAAGCGGGATCAAGAAATCCACTATTACAACCATATTCACGAAACGGAGCACCGTCAGCGTGTACAATCTGTCGCTGATGTGCAAGGCTTTTAATCTGACCCTTTCCGAGTTCTTTGCCATGCTGGAGGGAGAACCCAGATTGGATGCGGTTCAGGATTTTCCGCTGGAGTGGTGGAAGAGCCTGAAGCCGGAGATTCGAAGAAAGGTGGCTACGCTGATGTTTGTTTTGGCGGGGCTTATGGAGAAAAAGGATCAGCCGTGAGGCGGCAAGATATGGGCTGCAGGGGTTTCTGCAGTCTTTTTTATGCGCACGGGGCAGAAAGGAAATGTGGCCGCTTGTGCGGCCCTGCCCCGGCGCGGCGAGTAGGGGGAAAGACCTCCCCTACTCGATTGCACATGGGGCGGAAAGGAAATGTGGCCGATTGCGCACGGGCCCCGAGAAGAGGTTTGTCAGCAGAGCTGACCGGGCCCGGCGCGGCGAGTAGGGGGAAAGCCTCCCCTACTCCGATTCGTCCAAAGAATCTTTTTTCTGGCGGATCAGTTTTACACCGATCCATATGATGAGAAAAGCGGAGGCCAGCCTGGGGATGGAACGGACCCAGTACTGGAGAAAAGACTGAAGAACATGGGGGATAGGAAGCCACTGTGCAATGTAATGAAAGCCTGCCCAAAGGTGATTCCACAGTACGCTTAAACCCATGAGGATCATGACGCAGGCCAAGGGCTTCCGGTAGCTGATTGTCAGGCGGCGCAGCTTGTCTGGGCTCATGTGGAACAGATAGTCATCCTCCTGGGCATAGAATTCGTCGTCAGCCATGGAGTTTAAGTTGTTGGCATGAAAAAAGCTGAAGAACCACATGACCGGGGTCAGGTAAAAAAGAGGCGGAAACAGGGAGGCAGCCATGGCAATGGTGCCCAAAAACAGAAACATGACGCTGGCTCCCATCTTGTAGAAACCCAGATACATCTCCCCGGCTCCCGGGATCAGGGAAAAGAAAAAAACAAATAGTTTATTTTTTTTATTAGTCATCGAAATATACCTCCAGGTTTAATAATGATCTGGAAAAATCCACGAATTTTCCTGTCAATTCCTGCATTTTTTCATAAGCTTCCACATGAAAAGGGGGAGTCTGGCCTCTGCTGTTTGTATTTAACGGTACTGTCACGATCATGGCGATGGAGCAGGCGGCTGCAAGGGAGACTTTCAGGCTGTAGCGGATCAGCTCCATCTTTTTGGAAAGGTGGTTGCTCCCAGCGATCAGCTGAATATCCGCCTGGCGGCTCCGTTCCAGAATTGAGGCTTTCAGATTCCGGGGGGCATTTAAGAGCCCCTGTTGTTCCAGACGATCCGCAAACCGCTCTGCCTCCGAAAGATCCAAGGCCATCTCCTCTAAAGAAAAAGTATCAAAAGAATGGTTATCCATCAAACAAGTCCTCCTTTCTGTAAAGCCTGCGAAGCATGGCTTTGGCCCTGTAGATCTGGGTCTGCACGGTCTTTAAATTCTTTCCGGTCTTTGCCGCGATCTCCCCGGCGTCAAGCTCGTCATAAAAATAATCCAGCGCCACCTGACGGTAAGGTTCTTTAAGCTTCTGGCAGCAGTCATACAGTTCCTGTCGTACTGCCTCCTCCATCATCTTCTGCTCAAAGGAAGGCTGGGGAGCAGGAGCGGCACTCAGGAGCTGTTCTTCTGTAGGAATCTGACGGCGGCTGGAGTGCTTAAGATAGTCCAGACATTTGCGGGAGGCGATTCTGCACAGCCAGGCCCGCTCATTCCGGCCGTCGAAAAAGGCCAGGCTTTTGTATGCCGAGAGAAAGGTTTCCTGCGTCAGGTCCTGGGCATCAAAATAGTCATTGGTCAGTTTGAAACAGATGGAGTAGATCAGATTCTGGTACTGATCGATCCACTGCTCCAGTTGAGTGTCTGCGTTAATCCTGCTCACCTCCCCTTCCTCGTTTTCTGTATGGGCACGCGCCGCTTCGCGTCACCTGCCAGTTCGTCGGAAGGCATTCTAAAAATGCTCCGCATTTGCCTTCCTCCTGTTTAGCGGTAACGGCACGCGCCGCTTCGCGTCACCTGCCAGTTCGTCGGAGGGCATCCTAGAAATGCTTACGCATTTGCCTTCCTCCTATTATAACGAATTTTGAGGAGAATTGTCTTCAAAAATATGCCATCCAGTAAAAAATAACGAAAAAAGGAAAGAATTTGATTGAAAATTCAGCAGTCTTGCGAATGTTGACGAATTATGCTATACTGGAGCAGTAAGTGATTGTCAGTGGCAGGACAGGCCGGGAGGAATCATTATGATGATTGAGCTGGGAAGAGAAAAACGTCAGAGTATCGGAAACATTTGTAAGGACAGCGGTGAGGTGCTGGTTCGTGGAGCCGTGGAGGGAACCATGGGGAGGGTGTGGGTGCCTGGTCTGGATAATGCCCCCTACTGCCTGATCGTAGCCGGAGATCATGCCTATCTCTACGGGATACCGCCAAAGGGGGCCGGAGCGCTTGATTTGAAAAGCCAGATCTATGAGTCGGCAGCCTTGGCCTTTTTGTATCCTTCCGATGAATTGTGGGCGCAGTGGCTGGAGGATCAGTTTTCGGGCCAGCTGCGCATGGCGACCCGGTATGCCCTGAAAAAAGGAGAGCATCGTTTTGACGGGGATGTGCTGAGAGGGTATATGGATCAGGTTCCGAAAGGGATCCGCATCAGGAGAGTGGATGAGAGGCTGTATCAGCTGACCTTGAAGGAAGAGTGGAGCAGGGATCTGTGTGCCAACTTTGAGGATTTTAAGCATTTCCAGAGCCATGGCCTGGGTTACGGAGCCATGAAGGGACATAAGATCATCGCCGGATGCTGGGCCTACGGCGCCAGCGAGGGGATGATGGAGGTTCAGGTTAAGACAAAGAAAGAATACCGGAGGCAGGGCCTGGCTCTCGGTTGCAGCGCAGCTTTTCTGCTTGAATGTCTGGAGAAGGGCATCATACCAAACTGGGAAGCCACCAATCAGCAGTCCGTAGAGCTGGCCCTGAAGCTGGGATACCTCTACGACAGAGAGTACCAGGTGTACCGGCTTCTGGATCTTGAGGAGGAATCATTATGAAACGGGAAGATATCTTTCACGCTGTGGACCACACTCTTTTGACACAGCAGGCCACCTGGGGACAGATTCAGCAGATCTGCGACAATGCCATCAAGTATCAGACCGCGTCCGTGTGCATCCCGCCGTCCTATGTAGCTGCCGCGAAAGAGTATGTGGGGGAGAAGATGAAGGTGTGCACAGTCATCGGATTTCCAAACGGCTACAACACCACGGCCACAAAAGTGTTTGAGACAGAGGATGCTCTGGAGAACGGGGCGGACGAGATCGACATGGTGATCAACATCGGGGATTTAAAGGACCGCCGATATGACAGGATCCTGGAGGAGATCCGCTCCATCAAATCCGTATGCGGGGATCATATCCTGAAAGTGATCATTGAGACCTGTCTTCTGACAGAGGAGGAAAAGATCCGCATGTGCCGGCTGGTGACAGAGGCGGGGGCTGATTTTATCAAGACCTCCACAGGTTTCTCAAAAGCCGGTGCTACCTTCGAGGACATTGCCCTGTTTCACAGCCATGTGGGACCTAATGTGAAGATAAAGGCAGCAGGAGGCATTGCCTCCTTTGAAGATGCGGAGAGATTCCTGGAGCTTGGAGCAAAGCGCCTAGGAACCAGCCGCCTAGTGAAACTGGCAGAGGCGGAAGGCAAACGCGCAGCGTTTTAAGGATGCCTTCCGCCGACTTGGCAGGTGGCGCAAAGCGCCGCGTGCCACTACCGCAAAGGCGGAAGGCAAACGCGCAGCGTTTTAAGGATGCCTTCCGCCGACCTGGCAGGTGGCGCAAAGCGCCGCGTGCCGCTACCGCAAAAGGAGGAAGGCAAACGCGCAGCGTTTTAAGGATGCCTTCCGCCGACTTGGCAGGTGGCGCAGAGCGCCGCGTGCCGCTGCCGCTAAAGAGGAGGAAGAAGATGGATAGACAGACACTGATCAGAGCGGCCATTGACGCGCTCCCCGCGTCCTACGCGCCCTATTCCCGTTTTCATGTGGCTGCGGCGCTTTTATGTAAGGACGGAAGCGTGTATACAGGGGTCAATATTGAGAATGCCGCCTACAGCGCCACGGTTTGCGCGGAGAGGAGCGCGTTTTTCAGGGCGGTCAACGAGGGAAAGCGGGAGTTTGAGTCCATTGTCATCTGCGGAGGGATAAATGGGGAGATAACGGACTACTGCGCTCCCTGCGGGGTGTGCCGTCAGGTGATGAGAGAGTTCTGCGACCCGGCCTCCTTTAAGATCATCTTGGCAAGGTCCGAGGATGATTACCGGGAATTCACACTGGAGGAGCTGCTTCCTATGAGCTTTGGCCCGGATAATCTGAGGGAACCTCACAGGAAAACGTGAAAAGATACAGCCACAAAGAGGAGGAGTCCATATGCGGATGTATGATCTGATCGAGAAGAAGAAACAGGGCAAAGCCCTCACCCGCCAGGAGATCCGCTGGATGGTGGGAGGGTTTGTGGAGGGAGAGATTCCGGACTACCAGATGGCGGCTATGCTGATGGCTGTCTATTTTAAAGGCATGGAAGAGCAGGAGATTGCGGATCTCACCCTTGAGATGGCGGCTTCAGGAGACATGGCGGATCTGTCAGGGATCGAAGGCGTGAAGGTGGATAAGCACAGCACCGGCGGAGTGGGAGATAAGACCACTCTGGTGATCGGACCGCTGGTGGCCGCTTTGGGAGTGAAGGTGGCGAAGATGTCGGGAAGGGGCTTAGGACACACAGGAGGGACTATCGATAAGCTGGAATCCATACCAGGTTTTGAGACAGCGATTCCCAGAGAACGATTTTTCCGGATCGTCAATGATACGGGAATCGCGGTGATCGGGCAGTCGGGGAATATGGTTCCGGCGGACAAAAAGCTCTACGCTCTGCGGGATGTAACGGCTACCGTGGACAGCATCCCTCTTATCGCCTCGTCTATCATGAGTAAAAAGCTGGCCGCGGGAAGCGACGGGATTGTGCTGGATGTGAAGACAGGAAGCGGAGCTTTTATGAAAGAACTGGAGGATTCCATTGCCCTGGCCCGGGAGATGGTGGCCATAGGGATCGCGGCAGGACGTCGGTGCTGCGCCCTGATCACGGACATGGATGTGCCATTAGGGTCAGCTGTGGGCAATTCCCTGGAGGTGATAGAGGCTATAGAGACGCTGAAGGGCAACGGGCCGGAGGACTTGACCGAGATCTGTTTGCAGCTTTCCGCCCACATGCTCCACATGGGCGGGAAGGGAGAAATCGACGCCTGCTATGACATGGCAAGGGAGGCGCTCATGGATGGCAGGGGACTGAGGACTCTGGCAGCTATGGTAAAGGCCCAGGGAGGAGATCCGGCTTATATCCTGGAGCCGGAGAGATTTGAGAAAGCTCCCTTCTGTCTGGAAGTGAGGGCAGAAGAGGACGGCTTTATCACCCACATCGATACCGCCCTGTGCGGCATTGTCTCTGTGATCCTGGGGGCGGGGCGCAGCCGCAAGGAGGATGCCATTGACTACAGCGCAGGTCTTTGCCTCAAAAAGAAATATGGAGATCCTGTAAAAAAAGGCGATGTCATAGGAGTTCTGTATGCCTCTGCAAAAGAACTGCTGGGGGAGGCTTCTAAAAAGCTGCTTTCTGCGTATACTATAGGAAGTGAAGCCCCGCCTGAGAAAAAGCTGGTTTACGCCAGAGTCACAAAGGATCAGATTGTCAGATTTTGAGTATTTCCAGCAAAATTCCTTTAAAGTAAAAAATATGGGATTGAAAAACCGGATATAGTATTGTATAATAAGTCATAGATAAAAAGACAGGTTGTAATTCCTGAAATGTTCGACAATCTTACGTATCTTTGAACCTACATTATGACATAAGGGATTCCAATATTTTCTGGTGGATGTCAGGCCTCCGTGCAGTGGAAGGCAGAAGCCAGAGTGAGGTTACCCACCTAGCATGGCTAGGCGTCAAATTGTAAGAACCGGCATTTTGGGATTACAAAAGATGAAAGCAGCGAGTGATCGCTGCTTTATCTTTTTGGGAGAGGGTCTTCCCTAGTGGAAAAAAATGTGGTAATCTATAGATAAATGTACATACTTGGATAAGATACATAATATACAAGCGAGGGGTATCAATGAAAGAGCACAAATTTCGGGATTATATTTGTTGGGGAGTGACTGCCCTGCTGGTGATTGTAACCTGCATCGGGGCAGCGCTCATATTCATACGCTGGCAGTCCGTATGTGAGATATTCCGGTACTTGGGGAGGATCCTTGCGCCGGTGACCTACGGCGCGGTTCTTGCCTACCTTCTGGCTCCGGTTTACAACCGGACCGGCAGGTGGATGGACCGTCTGCTGAAACGGTATGTGAGCCGGGGAAAGACAAGAACCGCCCTGGTAAAGACGGTGTCCACCCTGGTCAGTCTTCTGGTTCTTGTGCTGGTGGTCACAGGTCTTATATGGCTTATCCTGCCAAGAGTTTTTGACAGCATAGTAGGCATTGTCAACTCCATCCCAAGCAGCGCGGCCAGGGTGGCTCTGTGGATCGAGACCCTGTTCGCGGACTACCCGGATATCGAGGCTACGGTGATGAGGGTTTACAATCAGGGGGTGGAGCAGCTGGTATCCTGGGTTCAGTCCACCACGGATCTGATTCCCAACATTGAGAAGGTGATCACAGGCGTGTACACCGGCGTGGTGGGGATCGTGAATCTGGTGAAGAATGCCCTGATCGGCATTATTGTCATGCTTTATCTCCTGAATATCAAGGACACCCTGACCGCCCAAGGTAAGAAGGTGATCTACAGCTTGTTCTCCCTGCCTGTGGCGAACGAGATGGTGGAAAAATGGAGGTATATCCACAAGGTGTTCGGCGGATTTATCATCGGAAAACTGGTGGATTCCCTGATCATCGGCATCCTGACCTTCGTGTGGCTGAGCATCATTGAGATGCCGTACACGGTTCTGATCAGCGTCATCGTGGGAGTCACCAACATTATCCCGTTTTTCGGACCATTTATCGGGGCAGTGCCAAGCGCTATCCTGGTGCTTTTGGTGAATCCCAAAAAGTGTCTGTGGTTCCTTCTGTCCATCCTGGTGATCCAACAGCTGGACGGCAACATCATCGGCCCCAAGATCCTGGGAAATTCCACAGGCATATCCAGCTTCTGGGTGCTGTTTTCGATCTTGCTTTTCGGAGGTCTCATGGGCCCTCTGGGCATGATCATCGGGGTCCCCACGTTTGCGGTGATCTACCGGCTGACGGCAGAGTGGGTTAACAAGAAGCTGAAGAAGAAGGAGCTGTCCACAGTTACTGATGATTATGGAGACTTGAAGTACATTGATGAAGATAAGAAAACATATGTCAGGTAGGAATTTATGAAGAAAAAGAGAATGATGGGCTGGATGCTGGGCATCCCTCTGGCTGTGGTACTGCTGATCATTATCATACGGATAGGAGATAGGGAGAAAGACACCATCACAAGGGCGGCGGCTTACAAAGCTGCAGCCCTTTCCGTGTGGACAGTGGAGGAATGCAGCCAGGCATCCCAGGAGTCCTCTGTCTTTCCCGCTGCCAGCCAGGGCCAGTGGTATGTCAAATACATGGATGCCCTGTACCAGAAAGGCTGGATCGACCGGGATCTGACCCCAGCCACCGAGGAGACCGCGGAAGGGACTTTGACTTACGAGGAGGCCGCTTACCTTGCGGGGCAGGTGTCACAAAAGCTGGGAGAACAGGCGGGGATGACAAAGAGGAACCGGCAGTCCCCTTACCCGTCAAAGTCCTGGTGGAAGCTGTACCAGGAGATCTGCCGGGAACTGGAGGTGTGGGGAGAAGAGGGAAAGGTGAGGGAGGAGACTCTCACGATCTATGGAACCTTTGAGGATACAGGGGAGAAGACCCCCTGGAGGGCCTACACCAGCGAGGGAAGCCGTGGCTTTGAAGGCTTGGGGCTGGGAGCTTACACAGACAGAGAGATCCGGGTTTTGTCAAGCGGCCGGGAGATCCTGCGGGTCATCGAGAAGGTGTCGGATTCCGTGGTCTACAAAAATATATGGATCATAGACGCCAAAGAGGACCAGATCACCGGCTATCTGGGTTCCATCACCAGGGATTTAAACATAAAGAGCAAGCTGAAAGATCCCGGGGAGATGGCCGGGCAGGTGGCAGACGTGCATCTCACCGACGGAGAGGTAAAAAAGGTTGTATTGAAGAAAGAGCGGATATCGGGGAAGGTTCTGCAGGTAAGCGATGATTTCATCGAGGTGGAAGGGTACGGAGAGATTCCTCTGACAGAGGATTTCCGTGTCTACCGCCTCTACGGGGAACTAAGACAGCAGAGCTTGTCTGACGTGGTGGTGGGCTATGATGTCCAGGAGTTCGTGGTGGAGGACAAAAAACTCTGCGCGGCCCTGACCATGCGTCCTTTTGACGCGGAGAAGATCCGGGTTCTGATCATGAACAGCGGTTTTAAATCCATTTACCACAACAGCGTCACGCTGGAGTTCAAGGGGCCGGGGGAGATGATCACGGGAGACAAAACCCAGACCTTCAAGGCCGGAGATGTGGTGACGTTCCAGACAGGTGATGACAGATTGTCTGGCGACCGTGTTATCCTGAGACCGTCGGACGAGTCCGCAGGGATCCGGATCCCTACTATAGACAGAGGGGCAGGGACGCCGGAGTATCCGGGACAGATCGAGGTGAAGCAGGAGGCCGATGGCCTGGTAATTGTAAATGAAGTCTACCTGGAGGAGTATTTAAAGAGGGTGGTGCCCAGCGAGATGCCGGCCAGCTATGAGCTGGAGGCCCTGAAAACCCAGGCAGTGTGCGCCAGAACTTACGCGTACCGACAGATCCTGGCCAACGGCTACAAGGACCACGGCGCCCATGTGGATGACAGCACCCAGTACCAGGTTTACAACAATACGGAAACTTACACCTCCACCGACACGGCGGTTAATGAAACCTACGGAAAAATGGTGACCTATGGCAATGAGGTTGCGGAGATCTACTATTTTTCCACATCCTGCGGCCACACAACCGACGGGACCATATGGGGTGCGGACGCATCCCGGTACCCTTATCTGAAAGGGGTGGCAGTGAGAGAAGAAGGGGGAACCTTAGATCTGACCAGCAACGAAGATTTCGCCCAGTACATAAAAAGCGTTCCCGACGGATTTGAGTCCGACATAGGCCTTTACCGGTGGAAAACCACCCTCACCAGCCGCCAGCTCCAGAAAAAGGTTACAGGCCTTGGAAATATTACAAAAGTTGCCATGAAAGAGCGGTCCACAGGGGGCATCGGCAGAGTGCTGGTGATCCAGGGAACGGCCGGGAGCAAGGAGATCCGGGGTGAATGGCAGATCCGCTCCACTTTGGGCAATCAGGACCTGGTGATTGAGCAGCAGAACGGAAATACCATAACGGGGTGGGA
>CAMTAF010000057.1 GCA_947066955.1 uncultured Hungatella sp. | reverse complement strand
CATCTTAAAAACGCTTACGCGTTTGCCTTCCTCCTAGTATAAGCGGTAGCGGCACGCGCCGCTTTGCGGCACCTGCCAAGTCGTCGGAAGGCATCTTGAAAACGCTCCGCGTTTGCCTTCCTCCTATAACGCTGCCAGTTCTTTATAATGTTCTTTTAATGAAACATACAGTTTTTTGTAAAGCTGATGATACCTGTCATAAACCTGGGCCTCCTCATCAACAGGGCCGCAGCTTGTGCCTGGCTGGATCAGGGCTTCGCAGGCCTTTTCCACGCTCTCGTAGATCCCGCATCCCACGCCGCCTAAGATGGCGGCCCCAAGGGCCGGGCCCTCTGACTGTTTTGCTGTCTGGACCTGGCAGCGGTACAGATCCGCCAGCATCTGCCTCCACACCGGGCTCTTTCCTCCGCCGCCGCAGGCCATCATCTGATACACCTTGATCCCCATTTCCCTCAAAATATCGTTGCAGTCACAGAGGGAATAGGCCACTCCCTCCATGACGGCCCTGAGGACATGGGCCTTTGTGTGGATGGCGGAGAGTCCGAAGAACACGCCCCTGGAGTCAGGGTCTAAGTGGGGAGTCCTCTCTCCCATGAGATAGGGAAGGTACAGCAGACGGCTGCTGCCTGCCGGGATCTTCTCCACAGCCTGGTTGATCAGCTCATACACGTCCTCTTCCTCCTCCCGGGCCCGCGCCACATAATCCTGGCAGAAATTATCTTTCATCCATTTTAAGGACAGTCCGGCCCCCTGGGTCACTCCCATGATGTGCCATGCCCCCGGCACGGCGCAGCAGCAGGTGTGGACACGCCCCTTGAGATCTGTGATCATCTTGCTGCTGTGGGCGAACACCACCCCCGACGTTCCGATGGTGGTAAACGCTGTCCCATCCTTCACCACCCCGGTTCCCACCGCAGCCGCGGCGTTGTCTCCCGCGCCCCCCGCCACGGAGGTCCTTTCCGTCAGTCCCACCTTGCGGGCAATGTCCGGCAAAAGACAGCCTGTGATCTGGCAGGATTCATAGACAGTCCCAAGCCACTGCCGCGGGATCTCCAGCTTTTCTAAGACCTCCTCTGACCAGCGCCGCCCCGGGACATCGAGAAGCTGCATGCCGCTGGCATCGGACACCTCTGTGGCAAAGACTCCTGTGAGCACGTAGCGGATATAATCCTTTGGGAGCAGGATATGGCGGCATCTTTTGTAATTTTCCGGCTCATGCTTTCTCACCCACAGGATCTTGGCCGCGGTCCAGCCTGTGAGAGGCGGGTTGGCCGTGATCTGGATCCACCGCTCTCTGGGCATGACCTTTAGCATATCCTCCACTTCTTCCCCTGTCCTCTGGTCGCACCAGATAATAGATGGCCGGATCACCTGCCCCTGTTCATCCAGCATCACCAGGCCGTGCATCTGCCCGGAGAGCCCTATGGACTTCACGTCCTCTGCCTTTACGTTTGAGCTCTCCATCACCTCCCTTAAGGTGTCCAGCGCCGCGTTTTTCCAGTCCTGGGGATCCTGCTCCGCCCAGCCGTTGTGGGGCTGATGAAGAGGATACTCTTTTAGCGCAGAGGCGACCACGGCTCCTCTCTCGTCAAAAAGCACGGTCTTAGTCCCCGATGTTCCCACGTCAATCCCGATCAGATAATTCATAACTGTCCCTCCATAACCTTCCCGCCTTTGGGGTTTCTATGGACATTATAAACCATTTTTTAGAAAAAAACGTGCTGTTAGTTATCATCCTAACAGCACTTTCTTGCCCTTTTGGTCACGATTTGCAGGCAGAACTTTAAGTGTTTTGGCTTCTCTTCTGGCCGCTCAGTTCCAGAAGCTTTACCCGCAGCTCCTCCTCCATGCGCCCAAGCTCCAGCTGGGCCTCCCGGCGCTTCTGTCTCCCGTCCTCCTGAATCTTCATCACCTCATCCAAGGTGGCGATGAGGCTCTGGTTGGTGGCCTTTAAGGTCTCCATGTCCACGATGCCCCGCTCCGCCTCCCGGGCCGTCTCCACGGTGGCCATCTTGAGCATCTGGGCATTTTTCTTTAACAGCTCGTTGGTGGTGTCCGACACCTGCCTCTGGGCTCTGGCCGCCTCGGTGGAATGGCCAAGGCCCACGGTCAGCACCATCTGGGTCTTCCACAGGGGGATGGTGTTCACAAGGGTGGACTGGATCTTCTCCGACATCACCGTGTCATTGTTCTGCACCAGGCGTATCTGAGGCGCCATCTGGAGAGATACCATGCGGGTCAGCTCCAAGTCGTGGATCTTCTTCTCAAAGCGGCTGCATAAGTTCGCCAGATCATTGGCCGCCTGGGTGTCCTCGGGAAGGCCGGACCTGCGGGCCTTCTCCACTGCCTCCGGCAGGCTGGTCTTCATGGTCTCCTCAAGCTTTTTCTTTCCTGCCAGGATGTACATGGACAGCTCCTTTAAATAGGAGAGATTGATCTCGTACATCCGGTCCATGGTGGCGATGTCCTTCAAAAGCTGGACCTGATGCCCCTCCAACACCTTGCAGATCCGGTTAATATTCACCTCCGCCTTCTCATACTTGGCCCTCATGGAGGCTATGCGGTTGCCGCCTTTGCGGAAAATAGAAAAGATTCCCTTTTCTTCCTCCTCGTCTAGGGTCTTCAGCTCTCCCACCACCTCTGTCAGCATGTCCCCGATCTCGCCTAGATCCTTTGTCTTCATGTGCTCTAAGGCGGAATCGGAAAAATCCGCGATCTTCTTCTGGGCTCCTGCCCCGTACTGCAGCACCATGCTGGAGTTGGTCAGATCAATCTTGGAGGCAAATTCTTCCACCATCCGCTCCTCCTCCGGCGTCAGCACCACCTGCACCGGCTCCGGCACAGCTTCCGCGGGAGGCTGCTTTTGTTCTTCCTCTGCCCCTCTCCCGGCCTCCTCCTGGAAAAAAGGATCCAGGGTGAGCTGGGGCCCCTGGCTTTTTATCCCGTCAAAATCAAGTTCCATGACTCTTTCTCTCCTCCGTTTTCTCCCGGCCCGCTCTTCCGGCGGCCTTGGCATTTAGTTTAAAATCTTTCTCCGTCATGCCGTCCCGGGCCAGCATGGTCTGCAGCACCGACACGTCGGTCATCACGTCAAAGGCAGCGTCCTCATATAAATCGTCCAGCAGTTTTTCAAATGCCCCGTTGATGGTGTCTAAGGACTGTAAAATCTCCTTCTTCGCCTGATTGATGTTATCTCCCGGAAATCTCACAGCCTCAAATTCCCTGTAGGACCGGGCCAGCTTTATGGTGGTGGGAAGGTAGTATTCCATGCATTTCTCCATCTCGTCAAGCTGCTCCGGGTGTTTTTTTAAGGCCTCAAAAAGATGAGTCAGGATGTTCTCCATCCTCGCCAGCTTTTCCGCCGCCGGGTCCTGGGGCATGGACTGCCGGATCTCCGCCAGGTCGGCCAGAAACTCCTCCCCCTGGCGGACGGCTGCCTCCAGAGGGGACAGCCTGTCCTCTGAGACGGTCCTCTCATCTTCCCTGCCCTTTTTCTTTGCCTTCTGGTCTTCTTGGGCTTCTTTCTCCCTCTCCTGAGCCTTCTCAAAGAGCTGGTACTGGCGGTAGGTCTCATTGTCCAGCAAAAGCCAGCTTCCCTGGCGGTTCAGCCTTGCGTCGGGGAGCATCCCCAGACCCAAGATCTTCTTTAAGTCCCGCCGCACAAAGTCCGGGCTCTTTACGCAGTTTCTGCTGAGCTCCTCGATCTCGCAGTAGGATTTCCCAAGGCGCTTCAGCTCCTCCACATACCGCTTGAGACGGCCGATCCTTTTGTTCTGGAGGATGCCTGTCCACAGCATGGCCCCAAATCCCAGAGCCGCTGCCCCGCACACGCCGGTGATCCACCAGCCCATGGGATTTTGCAGGGAAGTCATCATCACCGCCAAAAGCGCCAGGGCCGAGATGCCAAAGGCCGCGCTTCCCACGCTGCCGAACACCGTGAGCAGGACTCCCGACACTCTCCCCTTCCAGTTGACCCGGATCTCCAGGGGCTTGGGCGCCGGCGCCGTCTCCTGTCCCGCCCCGCCAAAAGTCTGTCTCCGCCACCTTGCGTCCTCCGCCCGGTTCCTGTATTGTTCCATCTGCTTTCTTGCTTCCTCCAAAACAGAGCCGGCTGTGTCCTTCACTGTCTGGTTCCAGTGCCCCAGCTCCAAAGATTCCGCCACATCGGAAATCACCCCGCGGACGCGCCCGGCGATCTCCTCTGCCCACCTGTTTTCATTTTCCATATGAGAAACCTCCTGTTTTGGATTCTACAATGACAGGGCAAATGTTGCCACTCCCCAGAGAAGGAACAGCGCCATCCCCGCATTGAGCCATGTGGCCCTGATCTTCTTCCCCGCAGGCAAAAAAATGCTTCCCCGGTCAAAGTGCAGATCCCGCCAGCAGCACACCAGGAGCACCACCGCGCAGATCATGAAGCCGAACATCATCATCACATTGCCCATGGTCAGAAGGCCGCCTATGACCTGGTTGGACTCCGCAGCCTTCACAAGCCCCATAGGCAGGATGCTTCCCATAAAATTGATCAGCATGTGGAAGCCTATGGTGTACACGATCTTTCCTGTGTGGAGATAAATGTAAGCAAAGACCGCCCCCAGGCCGAAAGCATAGAAAAACTGATAAAAATTCCCATGGGCTATGCCGAAAAGAACCGCTGACACCATGATAGCGGTCCAGTGGCCGTACCCGGCGATCCGGTCCAGAAGAAACTTCCGAAACACCAGCTCCTCCATAATAGGCGCTGCTATGACGGCGGCCAAAAGGATGGTCCAAATCTCCATGGACATCACCATCTCCTCCATCTCATTGACAATGGGCTCCCCTTTTATGTCTCCGGCCAGCCCCATGAGGACAGTGCCGATGATGTTGCCTGCGTACAACAGTCCCAGGGCAAACAGGAAAAAGCCTGCCAGCTTTCCAATGCCCCACCTCTCCTTTCCCGGCTGCCCCACCTTTGGAACCTGCTTCATAAGCAGGGCAGTGAGAGGCACCGCCGCAGGGTACATGGCAAGGAGGGAGACCAGCATATAAAGATTGTCATCCAGTTTTGGGGAAAGCCCTGTCAATATCAGGACAAAGGCTGCCAGCCACTGGGAGGCCATGGACACTGCCAGATAAATCACATAGATAAAACCGATCCGCGAAAAACACCTTCTTGTCCTCCGGACCTGCTGCTTCTCATAATCCGGGACCGGGCTCGGGCCCCAGCCAGGGCCTGAGCCGTATCCGTTGCCGTATTCCATATTGTTTCCATAAGGGTTTTGGTAATCCATTGCTGAAGTTCCTTTGATCCTTTCTCCACTCCGTTACGTTTGGGTAGCGATCGTTTCGCGCGGGGCCGCGCCGGGCGGGAAACCCAAACTCCACTTTGTTACGTTTGGGTAGCGATCGTTTCGCGCGGGGCCGCGCCTAGGGGGGAAACCCAAACTCCACTCCGTTACGTTTGGGTAGCGATAGTTTCGCGCGGGGCCGCGCTCAACTATCTTTATTATAGCTATATCCCAAGTATTTGTCATGCACTTTTTGTTCTATATAAAATTCATCCTCTCTGCCCTTCCATTTTCAAAATCTTCCAGGTTTTTTCTTAAAACTTCCTATTGGCATCTCTGCCATGAAGCAGGGAGCGGTTTTTCCCCACTCGCCACACAGGATGGAGCCTCGCAAGCGGTCACATTTCCTTCCCGCCCCGTGCGCATAAAAGGACGGCAGCTTAAAAAACGCTGCCGTCCTCCCCAAATATGAACCTTATTATTTTTAAGCCTCAGCGTCAGCCTGGGCTGCCCTTGCTTCCACTTCTTTTTTCTGCACGTCGCCAGGAGCCTGCTCGTAGCGGCTGAACTCGTACTCGTAGACGCCGATGCCGCCGGTCATGGAGCGCAGGTCCGTGTTGTAGCCGAACAGCTCGGACATAGGCACATCCGCCTCAATGATCTGTTTGCCGTGATGATCGGAATTCATTCCCAGCACGCGGCCTCTCCTGCGGTTGAGATCTCCCATAACATCGCCGGTAAACTTATCGGGAACCGTCACCTTCATGAAAGCGATGGGCTCCAGGAGAACCGGATTGGCCTCCATAAACGCCTTCTTGAACGCCAGGCTGGCGGCCATCTTAAACGCCATCTCGGAAGAATCCACCGGGTGATAGGAGCCATCCAAAAGCACTGCCTTGATTCCCACAACCGGGTAGGAGGCCAAGGGCCCCTTGAGGACGCACTCCTGGATGCCCTTCTCCACTGCCGGGAAGTAGTTTCTGGGAACCGCCCCACCGAACACCTGCTCCTCAAACACATAGGGCGTCTCAAGATCGCCGGAGGGCTCAAAGGACATCTTCACATCCCCGTACTGCCCGTGTCCGCCGGTCTGCTTTTTGTACTTGCCCTGAGCCTCCACTTTCTTGCGGATGGTCTCGCGGAAGGCGAACTTGGGCCTGCCAAGCTCAATCTCAACCTTGTAGCGGGAGGCCAGCTTGCTGACAACCACCTCAAGCTGCTGATCCCCGATGCCGTACAGCAGGGTCTGGCGGTTCTCCTTGTCGCCCACTGCCTTTAAGGTCTGATCCTCCTCCATCAGCTTGGCCAGAGCGCTGGCAACCTTGTCGTCGTCGCCCTTGGTCTTGGTGGTGTAGCGCATATACGTATAAGGCGTGGAGATCTGCGGCTTATGGTACACAATGGGAGCCGTGCGCACTGCCAGGGTGTCGCCGGTCTGGGTCACGTTGAGCTTGGCCACGGCGCCGATATCCCCCGCGTGAAGCTCCTTCAGCTCCATCTGCTCCTTGCCTCTCAGGGTGTAGACCTTGCCGATCTTCTCCTCAGTATCCTTGTTCACGTTGTAAGAACTTGAATCCGGTTTCAGCGTTCCCGTACACACCTTCACCAGGGAATATTTGCCAATGAAGGGATCCACGATGGTCTTGAACACTCTCATGGACAGGGATACGCCGTCATTGTACTTGGCCACAAAGCGCTCTCCTGTGGACACATCCACGCCAATGCACTCGAAATGGTCCGGTGAGGGGAAATACCGGTCAATCCCCTGGAGCAGCATCCTGGCTCCCTGGCAGTTGATGCCGGAGCCCAGCATAACCGGGACAATGCTTCCATCTATGACATGTTCCCTTAAAGCGGAAGAAATCTCCTCATATGTAAACTCCTCGCCGGAGAAATACCGCTCCATGTACTCCTCGCTGGTCTCCGCGACCGCCTCCACCAGGGCCTCTCGGGCAATGCCTAAGTTCTTCTGGGAGTACTCGGGAATCTCGCATTCTACGTAATCGCTGTTTGTGGTAAATCTTCTTCCTCCCATCTTTACCACATTGACAAATCCAACAAACTTTTCATTCTCACGGATCGGCAGATGGAAGGGGGCGATCTTTCTGCCGAATCTAGTCTCCAGCTTCAGGAGCAGCTCGCGGAAGCTGGCATGGTCGTCGTCCATGTTGGTCACAAAAATGATGCGGGGAAGGTTGAACTTCTCACACAGTTCCCATGCCTTCTCGGTTCCCACTTCGATCCCCGCCTTGCAGTTCACCACGATTACCGCGGCGTCAGCCACGCTGACAGCCTCTTCTACTTCGCCTACAAAATCAAAATATCCGGGAGTGTCCAGTAAGTTTACCTTAATGGGTCCCTCTTCACCCTGAAATTCCAGCGGCACCAGGGAGGTGGAGATGGAAAACTGTCTCTTGATCTCTTCCTTATCGTAATCGCTGATGGTGGAGCCATCCACTACATTGCCCATCCTTTTGGTCACTCCGGTCACCAGCGCCATGGATTCCACCAGGGTCGTCTTACCTGCACCGCCATGGCCTAGTAACACGACGTTACGGATTTGCTTTGTTCCATACACGTTCATAAACATTCCTCCTGTACATAAATTTTGGCCTATAAAAACATTTTACTAAAAATTTCAGAATTTTACAAGGTTTTTGTACATTTTAATCAGTAAATTTTTGGTTAACAATTTTAGACAGCTCTGGGGAATCAAGCAGGGGAGAATTTTCCCCCCTGCTCATAAAAAAGTGACAAACCAGGGGAAATATACTACAATAGCCTTACAGAATAAATAGAAAAAGAGAGAGGTCAAACAATGGGATTTAACGAAAAGACTCACGCCTACATAGCGGCAAAGTATTATTTTTATCTGACAGAGACATTTGGAAAGAGAGGTCTGGCCGCCTTCATCCACGGGACCCAGTATTACGCTATCCAAAGGGGAAGGCGGATGGCTCAAAAGGCCATCCGGCAGGGAGAAGACCTAACCCAGTCGGCCTACAACTACTACGGCGAATGGGTGGGCACGGAAGATATGAAGCAGGAAGGTTGCCAGAATCAGTCGGAAATGACTCCGGACGGATGTTTAAAGATCACCAGATGCCCCTGGTACATCCAGTTCAAGGAGATGGGGCTTGAGGACGCGGGAAAAGAATACTGCGCGCACCTGGACAGCTCCATCTCCAGAGGCTTCAATCCTTACTTAAACTATGTGGTAGACCAGACCCTCCACACCGGCCCCTGCTGCCTCCACCGCCTGGCCCGGGGCAATATCGGCGAGGGGATGGAGAGGGGCAAATATCCCGGCGGCTTAAAAGATTTTGAATACCACTGCGCCCATTCCTTCTGGGCCTACCATGAGGTCACCTGCGCCATCTTCTTAAGCGAGGGGGAGAAGGTCAATGAAAATGTGCTCCGCGACTTTACCGCGGACTACGGCCAGGACATGGCTGACCGGATCTGGGCCTACCGGGATACCAATTTTAATGTGTGCGGCTGACCCCGGACAGCGGGGCAGAGGGCGAAAGGCCAGGCTCACTCCACCTTCTGATACCTTCCCCTGGCCACATACCTGCCCTCATGCTGCCTCACCACTTTCCCTTCCCTGGCCGTCAGACGGCCCCGCAGGTACACGCTCCGGGCCATCCCCTTCACCGGGAAGCCTTCGTAGGCGTGGTAGTCCACATTGGCCAGCTGGTCTTTCGCGGTCAGGGTCCGGGAGGCTTCCGGGTCCCACACTACTAAGTCCCCGTCGCTTCCCGCCGCGATGCATCCCTTCCTGGGATAGAGGCCGTAGAGCCTGGCCGGGTTCTCGGACAGGAGCCGGCACATCTGCTCCACGGTCAGCAGCCCTTTGTCCACGCCGCAGGTATAAATCAGCGCCGGCCTTGTCTCCACCCCTGCCATGCCCCCGGGGATCCTGGTAAAATCTTCTTTCCCCAGGTCTTTCTGGGCCAGGGTAAAGCTGCAGTGGTCCGTGGATATGGTCTGGATGTGATCCTTTCGCAGGGCGTTCCACAGCCTGGTCCTGTCCTTCTCCCCCCTGAGGGGAGGGGCGATCACGTATCTGGCTCCTTCACGGCCCGGCAGGTCGTAGAGGCTCTCATCCAGAATCAGGTACTGGGGGCAGGTCTCCACATAGACCTCCTGCCCTCTCTCCCTGGCATATTTGATCTCCTGGTACCCTGCCCCGGAGCTTAGGTGGACCACCATCACCGGAGCCTTGGCCAGGGCGGCGATCTTTAGAAGCCGGCTCACGGCCTCAGCCTCCACGGCAGCCGGCCGGCTCTTTTTGTGGGCCAAAGGGCCGGGAGTTCCCTTCTTCTTTTCTTCCTCTGCCAGGGCTTTGATGAGGCCGCTGTTTTCACAGTGAACCCCGGCCATGCCTCCCAAGCTTTTCAGCCTTTTTAACACCTGGTAAATGGCTCCGTCCTCCAGGATCATGTCGTCGTAGGTCATGTACAGCTTAAAGGAGGTCACCCCCTCTTCCATAACCTGCTCCAGCTCTTTAGAGATCTCCTCATTCCAGTCAGAGACAGCCAGGTGAAAGCCGTAATCGCAGGAGCTGACCCCGTCCGCCTTTCTGTGCCAGTTTTCCAGGGCCTTGGAAAGGCTTTCCCCTTTATACTGGGTGGCGAAATCAAGGATGGTGGTGGTCCCCCCTGCCACCGCCGCCTTTGTCCCCGTGTCAAACCCGTCAGCTGTCACGGTTCCCGCCACCTCCAAGTCAAAATGAGTGTGGGCGTCAATAAATCCCGGGAAGATCCATTTTCCCGTCACATCCTCCACCTCTGCCTCCGGATCCCAAAGGCCTTTTCCCACCTGGCGGATCTTCTCACCGTCTATGAGCACATCCGCCTCCTGCCAGCCCTTTCCGCTCACCACGCGCCCGCCTTTTAACAGTGTCTTCACTTTTCCCTGCTCCTTTCCTTCCCGTTTTAAACAACACGAATCTCTGTATGTTAAGCCCGGAAGCCTCCCGTCCCCACAGGAGACCCCCGGGCCGATGGCCGCTTTTTCCCTACCGGCTTCCCAGCAGATAGGGATAATCTCCGCACACGGTCTCTATGATCTTCCAAAGCTCCTCCGGAAGCTTTCCGAAACCAGTGTCCCTGCTCAGTTCAAGGTCCTGCCCCATGTACCGGACCCTGCACGCAACTGTCTTCGGGTCCAGCACCAGGAAGCCCTGGTTTGTGCTGCTGTCATAATCCTCTCTGGTTGCAAACAAGGTAAACTTATCCAGATAGGGAGCGCTGTCGTAAGGACAGAAGCTCCGGCAGTTTCCGCATTCATTGCACATGTAGTCCACATGGATGACCTGGTGCCTGGCCATGCCCGGCACTTCGATGGAGACATTGGCCCTGTTGGGGCAAACCTCCACGCAGGCCTCGCAGACATTGGAACATCCCAGACACCGCCTGCTCTCTTTCTTCTTGGGATCTTCCTCCTCCAGGATGCCTCTGCGTCCGTACAGTTGGGATAAGTCATCCACTTTGTCGTCAAAATCCTTGGAAGCCGCCGGGGCCTTCAAGATGGCCTCTGCCGCTTTCTTCGCATCCCTCATGGCCTCCACCACAGTGGCCGGGCCGGCAAGGTTATCTCCTGCCACGTAAACTCCCTGCACGCTGGTCTCCAGAGTCTTTTCATCCACCACGGCTCTCCCCCGGCTGTCCACCTCAATGCCCCAGGACTTCAGAAATTCCGTATCAACCTTCTCACCCACAGCGGCGATCACCGTGTCAGCGGGAATTTCCACTGTCTCTCCTGTGGCCGCAACGCCTCTTCTTCCGGACTCGTCCGGGTCTGCCAGCCTCATCACCTGACACAAAAGGGTTCCCCCTGACAGCTTTACCGGGGCCAACAGCTCTTTAAACTCCACGCCGTCCTCCACGGCCATGGAGAGCTCCTCCGCGTCGGCCGGCATATACCTCTTAGTCCGCCTGTACACCAGGTACACATGCTCCACGCCTTTGGTCCGCCTGGCCGCCCTGGCTGTGTCCATGGCCGTGTTGCCTCCGCCGATAACTGCCACATTCTTTCCCAAGTCCACATTGCCGTCCTTGGCTTTGAACTCTGCCAGGAAATCCAGTGCATTGACGGTCGTCCCCTCCTCCAGCCAAAGGCTGCCTGGCCTGGAAGCGCCGGCGGCCAGAATCACATTGTCAAATCCCTGGTCCTTGAGGTCTTTTAAGCTCTCTACCCGGACCCCAAGCCGCACTTCGGCCCCGTAGGCAGTGGCCAGATCAATGTCCTTTCTGACAGCCTCCTCCCCGATGCGGAAGCCTGGGATCACATGCCTCACCACGCCTCCAAGGCTTTGGGACTGCTCGAAGATCACCGCCGGGCGCCCGTTCTTTGTGAGATAGTAGGCAGCCGCCATGCCCGCCGGACCGCCTCCCACAATGGCTGTCCTGGGTCCTGACAGCGGCTTTCTGCCCTGAGCCGCGATCTTTTTCATCACATTGTCATAGCCCTTTTGAGCGCACTCCAGCTTTACCTGCCGGATATTCACCGGATCCTCGTAGAAATTCCTGCTGCACCGGCTCATACAGTTGTGGGCGCAGATGGTACCGGTAATAAACGGAAGAGGATTCTTCTCCGCGATCACCTCCAGGGCCTCCTCATACCGGTCCTCCCCTGCCAGCTGCAAGTAGGCGGTGATGTCCTGGTGGATGGGGCAGCCTTCCCTGCAGGGGGCGAAGAAGCAGTCACTTAAAGGCGCCTTGGTTTTCACTTTTCTGGATGGCAGAGGCTTGACGGACTTTACATGGCGGGGATGGGTTACGGCTCTGCGGGCAATCTCCTCCGCCTTCTCCACATTTACCCCCTCAAACACGGCTCCCTCCTGGTTTAAAAGCTCCGCCATCTGGCTAAGCCTCTGATAGC
The DNA here is from genome assembly GCA_947066955.1 of uncultured Hungatella sp. Taxonomy (GTDB): domain Bacteria; phylum Bacillota; class Clostridia; order Lachnospirales; family Lachnospiraceae; genus UBA3402. The sequence continues at coordinate 10,604 of CAMTAF010000057.1, read as the reverse complement.
CTCCTGGCTTTAACAGGGTGGTGGCCACTGTCACCGGCCAGATCCCTGCCTCCACAATCTCTTTTATATTGAAGAAATCCGCTCCGCCGGAGTAGGAGATCCTCAGGGCTCCCTTAAATTCCCGGGACAGTCTGGCGGCAAGGGAGATGGACAGGGAATACAGGGATTTGCCTGACATGTACATCTCCTGGCTTGGAAGCTCTTTCTCTTTCACATCCACCGGGAAGGTGTTGGTGATCTTGACGCCGAACTCCAGCCCCTTATCCCCCGACAGAGCCATGAGCCGCCTTAACATAGGCACCGCGTCCTCATACTGGAGATCATCCAGGAAATGGAAGTCCCCGAAAGCCACATAGTCATAGCCCATGGCATCCATGGTCTTTCTGGCAAATTCATAGCCCAGAAGGGTGGGGTTGCACTTGATAAAGGTGTGAAGCCCCTTCTCCTCTATGAGGTAGACGGCGATTCTCTCGATCTCCTGGGGCGGACAGCCGTGAAGGGTGGACAGGGTGGCGGAGTTGCAGATCCGGGATGGAATCTTCTCCACATCCTCCCTGGACACATGGTCAAACAGGGAGAGATTTTCCAAAAGCCAGTTCCGGCAGGAGACAAATGTCTCATCCTGGCCCGCCTCCATCATGGTGTCGATAAATGCGTTGACCTTGGGGGATTTGATCCCCTCCAAGTCGTACCCCACGCTCATGTTGAACTGAAAGCCGTCCATGCTCCCCAGCCCCATCTCCTTTGCCAGGATGTGGAGGAGGAACCAGGCCTTTATGTACTCTCCCTTTGCCTGGGGCACCGTGAGCTCCGTGGACCACTCGCAGTTGTAGCACTCGTCGTCTGCTTTGATGCAGGGCTTTGACACGGGAAGGTCCTCCCCGTCGATAATCTGCACAGTCTTCAGCTCAAAGAACCGGCTGCCTCCGTAGTATGCCGCCGCGATATTCTGGGCCAGCTGGGTGTGGGGCCCTGCCGCCGGCCCTAAGGGGGTCTCAAGGTTTCTTCCAAAGAGTGTCCTGTTGTACTTCTCCTGGGCTTTGAATCCGCGGCGGACTCCAAACACGGTCCCCCTCTCCTTTGACTCGGTCATAATCCATCTCACCAGCTGGGAAAATGGAATAGGTGTCATTCGATCTGACATGGTAATCTCCTCCTGTATCGTCATGGTCTCGGCACGCGCCGCCCTGGGCGCCTGCCCTGTCATCGGAAGGCATCCTAAAAATGCTGCCCATCTGCCTTCCCGCTATCCGCTGCAATGCTCCTGGCCAGTTCCGCTGCCGCCTGACGGCAGTCTGCCAGGATCTTTTCTTCGTCAAGTTCCGTGAGAACCCTGTCCTTCATGAGCACCTTCCCCGCCGCCATGGTAGTCACCACGCTCCTGCCGTTCATCCCAAACAGGATATGGCTGTTCACATTGGTCTCATCCATGGGGGTTAAGGGGATATAGTCTGTGACAATGATGTCGGCGCCGGCCCCTTGCTTTAAGATTCCCAAAGGCCTGTCAAAGTATCTGCCGACGATCTTGGCGTTGTTCTCAAACAGCATCCTGGGAACCTCGCTCCAGGCCGCGTTGGCGTCGCACAGATGATGCTTGTGGAGCACATTGGCCACCTTGTAGGACTCCAGCATGTCGTGGGTGTACCCGTCAGTGCCCAGGCCTGTGAGCACTCCCCTGTGCACCAGCTCCATGGTGGGAGGACAGCCGCAGGCATTGCCCATGTTGGACTCCGGGTTGTGGACCACGCAGGTATCCGTGTCCTTTAACAGATCCATCTCATGGTTATTAATGTAGATGCAGTGGGCTGCCAGGGATTTCTCTCCCAGGACCCCGCAGTCCATCAGCCTGTGGATGATCCGCTTGCCATACACCTTTAAGCACTGGTGCAGGTCCTCGATGCCCTCGGCCACATGGATGTGATACCCTGCCTGGGAGGGCTTGTGGGCCGCGCACAGCTCCATGGTCTTGTCCGAGATGGTAAAGGAAGCGTGCATGCCCATCATCCCCGCCAGCATGCCGCTTTCATCAGACAGGGCATGGCGGATAAAGGATTCATTTTCCAAAACCGCCTCCCTGGCCTTGTCCTCCCCGTCCCTGTCCGACACCTCATAGCACAGACAGCTCCTGATGCCCGCCTCCCTGGCCGCCTCCCCGATCTTAAACAGAGAGCCGCCGATGTGCCCGAAACTGGCGTGATGGTCAAAGATGGTGGTGACTCCGTTCTTGATACAGTCAATATAAGTAGCCATAGCGCTTAAATAAGTCTGCTCCAAGGTGAGATGCCGGTCAATGGTCCACCACATGCCGTCCAGGATATCCAGAAAACCCTTGGGATCGTACCCTTTGATACTCAGGCCCCTGGCAAAGGCGCTGTAAATATGTTCGTGGATATTGATAAAAGCCGGCATGATCACCCCGCCTCTGGCGTCGATCCACTGAGCCTTTGGATATGCCTTCTTCAGTTCTTCTGAAGAACCAACCTCCGCGATGACCTGGCCGTCCACAGCAACTGCCCCGTTTTCGAGAAAGGGCCGGGCTTCGTCCCTGGTGATTAGTCTTCCGTTACCGATGATGATCATAGTCTTTTCCTCTCTTTCATAGTAAGACTCTTGAAGATCCAAAAAATTATTTAGATATACTGAAAATAATTATGCACATGTTATTTCCCCGAGGCCCCGGTTCTTATTGGATTATTTTGTGTATATTTTAAAATTTTTCAGATTTCTTTTATACAGAATACACTATGCTTGTTCTGCTGAATACAGTGTAGCATTGCTAATGAGAAAAAGCAAGGGGAAAATACAAAATTTTTTAGATTACCTAAAAAATTTTTAGAAAGTACTTGATTTTCCTTTTTTTTGTGGTATGATGGATTCATCAGGAGGAAGGCAAACGCGTAAGCGTTTCTAGGATGCCTTCCGACGTTCTGGCAGGTGACGCAAAGCGGCGCGTGCCGATACCATATTATCAGGAGGAAGGCAAACGCGCAGCGTTTCTAGGATGCCTTCCGACGTCTTGGCAGGTGCCGCGAAGCGGCGCGTGCCGATACCATATTAGTTAGGAGGAAGGCAGATGGAAAATCTGGACTTGTTAAAACAGCTGGCTCACGGCATCGCGTCTCAGTTCGGCTCTTCCTGCGAGGTAGTCATCCACGATCTGAAACAGGAGGACTTGGAACGCTCTATCGTCCATATTGAAAACGGACACATCAGCAGCCGGAAGCTGGGGGACGGCCCGTCAGGCATTGTGCTGGAGACCCTCAGCCGGGACCAATCCCAGATCACGGACCGGCTGTCCTACTTAACCAGGACCGATGACGGGAGGATCTTAAAGTCCAGCACCCTGTATATCCGGGATGAGGACCAGAGCATCCGCTACATCTTTGCCCTGAACTATGACATCACCGGCCTCATCGCCATGGATCAGGCGTTAAAGTCCCTGATCACCACAGAGGAGTCCCAGGATAAGCAGCCCAGCCGCATCACCACCAATGTCAGCGACCTTTTAGACACTCTCATTGAACAGTCGGTGGAGCTGGTGGGAAAACCGGTGGCTCTGATGACAAAGGATGACAAGATCGCCGCCATCCGCTACCTAAATGACGCCGGCGCCTTCTTGGTCACCAAGTCGGGGGACAAGGTTTCTTCCTATTTTGGGATCTCCAAGTTCACGCTCTACAGCTACATAGAGTCGGCGAAGAATCAAAACAGCGAACCTAATTAAAAATCAAGGAGGGATCATATTTATGGAATCGATCAAATGGGCTGTCAACCACATGCCAAAGACACAGGATGAATACCTGAAGGTCATGTCCCTGTCTCAGGTGGAGAAGGCCCGGACATTTCACCAGAGCTTCCCCCAGTACGCCAGAACCCCTCTGGCAAAGCTGGACGCCATGGCCCGGTATCTGGGGCTTAAAGAGCTCTATGTCAAGGATGAGTCCTACCGTTTTGGACTCAACGCCTTCAAGGTCCTGGGCGGCTCCTTCGCCATGGCCCGCTACATCGCCTCTGAGACCGGAAAGGATGTGTCAGACCTTCCCTACTCCGTCCTCACCTCCAAAGAGCTTCGGGAGGAGTTCGGGCAGGCCACTTTCTTCACCGCCACAGACGGCAACCACGGCAGGGGCGTGGCATGGGCTGCCAACAAGCTGGGCCAGAAGGCTGTGGTCCACATGCCTGTGGGCACCACCAGGACCCGGCTGGAGAACATAAAAAAAGAAGGCGCCCAGGTTGACATCACGGACATGAACTACGACGACTGTGTGCGCCTGGCGGCCAAAGAAGCTTCCGAAACTGTCAGAGGCGTGGTCATCCAGGACACGGCCTGGGAGGGCTATGAGGAGATTCCCTCCTGGATCATGCAGGGCTACGGAACCATGGCCATGGAGGCTGCGGATCAGTTGAAAGACTGCGGCTGCCAGCGCCCCACCCATGTGTTTGTCCAGGCCGGAGTGGGATCCTTAGCCGGCGCGGTGGTAGGATATTTCACCAACTTATACCCTGATAACCCGCCTGTGTTTGTGGTGGTGGAGGCCGATGCCGCCGCCTGCCTCTACAAAGGAGCCGCGGCAGGGGATGGCCGGATCCGAATTGTGGACGGCGACCTCAAGACCATCATGGCCGGGCTGGCCTGCGGGGAGCCCAACACCATCTCCTGGGACATCTTAAAAAATCACGTGTCCGTATTCGCCGCTGCCCCTGACTGGGCGGCCGCAAAAGGCATGCGTATGCTCTCCGCCCCCATAAAAGGCGATCCCCAGGTAGTGTCCGGCGAATCCGGCGCCGCTCCCTTCGGCGTCCTGGCCTCTGTCATGACCATGGATGAATATCAGGGCCTCCGCGAAGCTGTAGGACTGAACCAGGACTCCAAAGTCCTTCTGTTCTCCACCGAGGGAGACACGGATCCTGAGCGCTACAAGAACATCGTGTGGGAAGGAAAGGACTGCTGAGGAAGTTCTTAACAGCAATGTGCAGCAGACCCGCGGCAGGATAAGCCCCAAGGCGGCGCCGGCGGCACACGGACGGCCTGTCTGGCCCTGGTCTCAGGCCAGGCAGGATATATATGGAATCATTATAATATATTAATATACTAATTTAGGAGGTATTGCTATGGATTTCAACAAAATTAAAGAAGCCGCACAGTCTTACGAGAAGGACATGACCAGCTTTCTTCGGGATATCGTCCGATTCCCGGGAGAGAGCTGCGGCGAGAAGGACCACATTGACCGCATTGCCCAGGAGATGAGAAAGCTGGAGTTCGACAAAGTGGAGATCGACCCCATGGGAAATGTGCTTGGTTACATGGGAACAGGAAAAACCCTCATCGGCTTTGACGCCCACATCGACACCGTAGGCATCGGCAACCGGGACAACTGGAGCTTTGACCCCTACCAGGGCTACGAGAACGACACTCAGATCGGCGGCCGGGGCACCTCGGACCAGCTGGGGGGCATTGTCTCTGCCGTATACGGAGCAAGGATCATGAAGGATCTGGGACTTTTAAATGATAAGTACACAGTCCTGGTGACGGGAACCGTCCAGGAGGAGGACTGCGACGGCCTGTGCTGGCAGTACATCATCAATGAGGACAAGGTCTGCCCGGAATTCGTTGTCTCCACCGAGCCCACAGACGGCGGCATCTACAGAGGGCAGAGGGGCCGCATGGAGATCCGCATCGACGTGAAGGGAATCTCCTGCCACGGTTCCGCTCCGGAGAGAGGCGACAACGCCATCTACAAGATGGCCGACATCCTCCAGGATGTGCGGGCTCTCAACGAGAATGACGCCGAGGAAGGAACCCCTGTCAAGGGCCTTATAAAGATGCTGGACGAGAAGTTCAACCCTCAGTGGAAGGAGGCCCGCTTCCTTGGCCGGGGCACCGTGACTGCCTCCGAGATCTTCTTCACCTCCCCCAGCCGCTGCGCTGTAGCCGACTCCTGCTCCGTGTCCTTAGACAGGCGCATGACTGCCGGGGAAACCTGGGAGAGCTGTCTGGAGGAGATCCGCCGGCTTCCCAGTGTAAAAAAATACGGGGATGACGTAACCGTCTCCATGTACCAGTACGCCCGCCCCTCCTATAAAGGGCTGACCTATCCCATTGAGTGCTACTTCCCCACCTGGGTCATCCCCGAAGACCACAAGGTGACAAAGGCCCTGGAGGAGGCCTACAGAGGGCTTTACGGAGACAAGCGCATCGGAGCAGAGGAAACCCTCTCCATGAGAAGCGCCCGCCCTCTCACAGACAAATGGACCTTCTCCACCAACGGCGTGTCTATCATGGGCCGCAATCAGATCCCATGCATCGGCTTCGGCCCCGGGGCAGAGGCACAGGCCCACGCGCCCAACGAGATCACCTGGAAACAAGACCTGGTAACCTGCGCCGCCGTGTACGCCGCCCTTCCAGGCACTTACTGCAAATAGGAGGAAGGCAAACGCGCAGCGCTCTCATGATGCCTTCCGCGGCTCGGCAGGTGACGCAAAGCGGCGCCTGCCCCTACGATTAGCTACGATTATTATATTAGGAGGATATAATTTATGAAAACATTACAGGATTACATCGATAAGCTGAACTCTTTAAACTTCAAGGATATGTACAACGGCGATTTCTTCCTCACCTGGGAGAAAACCGACGACGAGCTGGAGGCCGTGTTCACACTGGCCGACGCCCTCCGATATATGCGGGAAAACAACATTTCCACCAAAGTGTTCGAGAGCGGCCTGGGAATCTCCCTGTTCCGGGACAATTCCACCCGCACCCGCTTCTCCTTCGCCTCTGCCTGCAACCTTCTGGGCTTAGAGGTTCAGGATCTTGACGAGGGCAAATCCCAGGTTGCCCACGGCGAGACGGTCCGGGAGACTGCCAACATGATTTCCTTCATGGCTGACGTCATCGGTATCCGGGATGACATGTACATCGGCAAGGGCAACGCCTACATGCACGAAGTGGTTGACGCCGTGACCCAGGGCCATAAAGACGGTGTTCTGGAGCAGAAACCTACTCTGGTAAATTTACAGTGCGATATTGACCATCCCACTCAGTGTATGGCGGATATGCTCCACATCATCCACGAGTTCGGCGGCATAGAGAACTTAAAAGGCAAAAAGCTGGCCATGACCTGGGCCTACTCTCCATCCTACGGAAAACCGCTTTCCGTTCCCCAGGGCGTGGCAGGGCTCATGACACGTATGGGCATGGAGGTAGTTTTGGCTCATCCGGAAGGCTACGAGATCATGCCTGAGGTGGAGGAAGTGGCAAAGAAAAACGCGGAAAAATCCGGCGGCTCCTTCCGGGTATCCCACGATATGGCGGACGCCTTTAAAGACGCCGACATCGTATACCCCAAGAGCTGGGCTCCTTTCGCTGCCATGGAAAAGCGCACCGATCTCTACGGCAAGGGGGACACCGACGGAATCAAGGCCCTGGAAAAAGAGCTTCTGGCCCAGAACGCCCAGCACAAGGACTGGTGCTGCACCGAGGAGCTGATGAAGACCACCAAGGACGGCAAAGCCCTGTACCTCCACTGCCTTCCCGCCGATATCAACGACGTGAGCTGCAAGGATGGAGAGGTGGAGGCCTCTGTATTTGACCGCTACCGCACTCCTCTCTACAAGGAAGCCAGCTTCAAGCCCTACGTGATCGCCGCCATGATCTTTCTTGCCAAGTTCCAAAATCCATGTGAGATCTTAAAAAAGCTGGAGGAAAAGGCAGCGCCCAGAGTATTCAAGTAGAAAAAGGAGAACTTATGGAGAAGAAAAAACGAATCGTCATCGCCCTGGGTGGCAATGCATTGGGGAATACCCTTCCGGAACAGATGACAGCAGTGAAGATCACCGCCAGGGCCATCGCGGATCTCATCGAGGAAGGCTGTCAGGTAATCGTGGCCCACGGAAACGGGCCTCAGGTGGGCATGATCAACAACGCCATGGCCGCTCTGTCCCGGGAGGACCCCTCCCAGCCCAACACTCCCCTTTCCGTCTGTGTGGCCATGAGCCAGGCCTACATTGGCTATGACCTGCAAAACGCTCTCCGGGAGGAGCTCTTAAACCGGAATATCCACCATATTCCCGTGACCACCATGATCACCCAGGTGCGGGTGGATTTAAATGATCCGGCTTTTGACACCCCCTCCAAGCCCATCGGCCATTTTATGACACAGGAAGAGGCCCGGGAGGCCGAGAAAAAATACGGTTATGTCACAAGAGAGGACTCGGGCCGGGGTTACCGCCGGGTAGTGGCCTCCCCCAAGCCTGTGGAGATTATCGAGACCGACGCCATCCGCTCCCTTGTGGAGGCGGGGCAGATCGTGATCGCCTGCGGCGGAGGGGGCATCCCCGTGACCTTAAAGGACAATCACCTAAAGGGGGCAAGCGCTGTGATCGACAAGGATTTTGCCAGCGAACTTCTGGCAGAGGAACTGGACGCGGATTTTCTCATCATCCTCACCGCAGTGGAGAAGGCTGCCGTCAATTTCGGAAAGCCGGATCAGCAGTGGCTCTCTGAGATTACCACAGATCAGGCCCGCCGGTACATAGAAGAAGGGCATTTTGCCCCCGGCTCCATGCTTCCCAAAGTCCAGGCTGCCGTGAAATTCGCGGATTCCAAAAAAGGGCGGGTCTCTCTCATCACCCTGCTGGAAAAAGCAAAGGAGGGAATCCAGGGAAAGACCGGCACCCGGGTTGTATCCGGACTTTAGGACAGGGGGTTTGATGCCATGTCAGATATAAAGAAAAATCAGGCTTCTGTTTTTGAACTGGACGGCATTCCCTCCATGGCCCAGGCATTTCCCTTAGCGCTGCAGCATGTGGTAGCCATGATCGTGGGCTGTGTCACCCCTGCCATCATTGTGGCCGGAGCCGCTGGCCTGGACGGAGCGGAGCGTGTGGCTCTGATCCAGGCAGCCCTTGTGGTATCTGCCGTCAGTACCCTCCTGCAGCTGTTTCCATGTATAAGAAAAAATACATTTCAGCTGGGGGCCGGCCTTCCCATTATCATGGGAGTCAGCTTTGCCTATGTCCCCAGCATGCAGGCCATCGCCGAGACCTTCAATGTGGCCACAATCCTTGGCGCCCAGCTCATAGGCGGCATCGTGGCCATCCTCGTAGGGCTGGCGGTAAAGAAGATCCGCCCCCTGTTCCCTCCCATCATCACGGGAACCGTTGTATTTACCATCGGCTTGTCCCTGTACCCCACAGCCATTAACTACATGGCAGGCGGCGCCTCCAGCCCCTCCTACGGTTCCTGGCAGAACTGGGCTGTGGCCGCGTTCACCCTGATTGTGGTCACCGGGTTAAACCACTTTTCCAAAGGAATTTTAAAGCTCGCCTCCATCCTGGCGGGAGTGATCGCCGGCTACATAATGGCTGCTGCCCTGGGCATGGTCAGCTTCGCCTCTGTCGCTGAGGCCGGGATCTTTCACTTCCCTGCTCCCATGGAATTCGGGCTTGTGTTTGAACCCTCTGCCTGTGTGGCCATCGGCCTTCTGTTTGCCATCAACTCTATCCAGGCCATCGGAGACTTCTCCGCCACCACGGTGGGAAGCATGGACCGGGAGCCGGAGGACCGGGAACTCCAGGGCGGCATCGTCATGTACGGGATCACCAATATCCTGGGAGCTCTCGCGGGCGGCCTTCCCACTGCCACCTACAGTCAGAACGTGGGCATCGTCACCACTACAAGGGTGATCAACCGCTGTGTCCTGGGCATGGCCGCCGTTATCCTTCTGACCGCAGGGCTGATTCCAAAGTTCTCGGCCCTGCTCACCACAATCCCTCAGTGTGTCCTGGGCGGCGCCACGGTGTCCGTCTTCGCCTCCATCACCATGACAGGCATCAAGCTGATCACCTCTGAGGAACTGAACTACCGGAACACCTCCATCGTGGGCCTGGCGGCGGCTCTGGGCATGGGGATCTCCCAGGCCTCCGGCTCTCTGGCAGCATTTCCCGACTGGGCGACCACCATCTTCGGGCGGTCCCCGGTGGTGGTAGCTACCATCACGGCGGTGGCGCTGAATCTGATTTTGCCCAAAGAACATAAAGAAGCTCCCACCTGATTTTGTCCAGGGGGAATAAAGGAAGTCCCGGCCCCGGGCGGAGGAGAAAAACTCTGCCCGGGGCCGGGACAACTGCGGCTCCCCACGCCGGCCGTGCCGGTCACATAACCTCGTTATCTCTCGGTTTTTTCACGGTAGGAAAACTGTCGTTGATTTTTTTACAGCAGGGACAGGATTCATCATGGTCATTGATCACCCCGCAGGCCTGCATGTGAGAATAGATGGTCACCGGCCCCACATACTTGAATCCCCGCTTTTTTAAATCTTTGCTGATCTTGTCCGACAGACCGTTGCTCACGGGGATCCTGCCTTTTTCATGGCCGCGGTACAGGATGGTTCTGCCTTTTGAGAAGGACCACATATATTCGCAGAAACTCCCGAACTCTTCCCGGATCTTCTGGCAGCACCTGGCATTGTTGATGATGGCCTGGATCTTTCTGGGAGACCGTATCATATTCTCTGTATTCAAAATGCGCTCCACATCCTCTTGTGTGTACCCGGCGATCCTGTCATAATCAAACCCGTCAAAGCAGGAACGAAACACCTCCCGCT
>CAMTAF010000056.1 GCA_947066955.1 uncultured Hungatella sp. | reverse complement strand
GAGGAGTAGAAAAAGATCTCCAAAAGGCCGTAAGCTGGTACTGGGAATCCGCGGAGCAGGGCAACATAAGAGCGCAATGTAATTTAGGTCTTTGCTATGAATTAGGTCGGGGAGTTAAAAGTGACCATTCCCAGGCCAAAGAGTGGTATCGTAAGGCTGTAAAACAAAACTATCAAAAAGGATATTACCTGCTTGCGGATATCGTATATACAGAAAAAATGGGTCCTAATATAAAAAATTTCCTCGAAACAGCGGAAGGAAAAGAAATGCTGCGTAATTACGAGACAGCGGCAAGTATGGGGCACGAAGACGCAAAGAAAAAATTAGAAAAGTTAAAAAATATTAGGAAGTGAGGGAAAACTTATGCTGGATAAAGAGCAGAGAGATCATCTTGATACACGAGGCTGTGAGGAATTAGATGCCGCACTGGCCCTCGCCCAGCACATGGTTTATAAAAAGTACTTGAATGAACTGGCTTGTTTGTCATGGTAGATGTGGCCAGTACTACCGGGCCTGCCGCGATTTATTTGGATATCCGCAATCCCAATGATGTACTGGAACGCCTGGATTGAGTAATAGAATCCGCAGCTTAGCATAGTTTTGCTGTGCGGTATCTTAACATTTGCATATAAAATGCATATAGGATAGGAAGGAAGCGGCTCATGGCAGCCATAGTGCCGCTTCCTTTGTGTCCTTTTTATTATGGCGCGATTTTTTCGTGAAAATCGGTATTGATTTATAAAACGATATCTAGTATATTATGTAATAGATTATCTTAGGCTCCAAAAAGGGGGCGGAAGGAGAATCACAAGATGATAAAGATAGCGGTAGATGCCATGGGCGGGGATTACGCCCCCGCGGAGATGGTCAAAGGGGCTGTAGAAGCGCTGAAGAAGAGGGAACAGGTCAGTGTGATCCTTGTGGGCCAGGAGGACAAGATCCGGGCCGAGCTGTCCCCCTACACCTACCCCGAGGACAGGCTGTCCATTGTCCATGCCTCCGAGGTGATTGAGACCGAGGAGCCGCCGGTGAATGCCATCCGGAAGAAGAAGGATTCCTCTATTGTGGTGGGCATGAACCTGGTGAAGAGACAGGAGGCGGATGCCTTTGTGTCCGCGGGAAGCTCCGGGGCCATCCTGGTAGGCGGCCAGGTGATCGTGGGAAGGATACGGGGAGTGGAGAGGCCGCCCCTGGCGCCTTTGATCCCCACTGAGAAAGGGGTGTCCCTTCTCATCGACTGCGGGGCCAATGTTGACGCCAGACCCTCCCATCTGGTACAATTTGCCCGCATGGGTTCTATTTACATGGAACATGTCATAGGCATTAAGCAGCCAAGGGTGGCCATCGTCAATATCGGCGCTGAGGAGGAGAAAGGCAACGCCCTGGTTAAGGAGACGTTTCCCCTGCTGAAAGCGTGCGGGGATATCAACTTCATCGGGAGCATTGAGGCCAGGGAGATTCCCCATGGCGGAGCGGACGTAATTGTCAGCGAGGCTTTTGTGGGCAACGTGATCTTAAAGCTTTACGAGGGAGTGGGAGCCACTCTGATTGGCATGGTGAAGGCGGGGATGATGACAAGTCTCCGCAGCAAGGTGGGGGCTCTTCTGGTGAAGCCGGCCCTCAAGGAGACCATGAAGGCATTTGACGCCAGCCAGTATGGCGGAGCGCCGCTGCTGGGATTAAAGGGACTGGTGGTGAAGACCCACGGCAATTCCAAGGCCAATGAGGTCTGCAATTCTATCCTCCAGTGTGTCACCTTTAAAGAACAGCGGATCAATGAAAAAATAAAGGAGAGCCTGCTGCCAAATAAAGAGCAGGAAGATTAAAAGAAAGAGAGGATTAGTTTATATGGAATTTGAAAAGTTACAGGGGATTATCGCGGAGGTGATGAATGTGAGTGAGGATGACATTACCGCCTCCACTACATTCGTGGACGATCTGGGAGCGGATTCCCTGGACATCTTCGAGATCGTGGCTGCCATCGAAGAGCAGTTTGATATTGAGATCCCCCAGGAAGAAGCAGAGAAGATCGTGACCGTAGGAGACGCTGTAGAGCAGATCAAGAACGCATTAAATTAAGAACAGCTACAGAAGAAAAAGCCCTGCTTTTAGGGCTTTTTCCTGCTATAGAGGGAGACATGCATGAACCGACAATTAAAAGAACTTGAGCAGAAGACAGGTTATGAATTTCAGAACAAAAAACTGCTTTCCCAGGCCATGACCCACAGCTCCTACGCCAATGAGCACCATATGGATAAATCAAAGTGCAATGAGAGGCTGGAGTTTTTGGGGGATGCGGTGCTTGAGGTGGTGTCCAGCGATTTTCTTTATCACAAGTACAGAAGGCTGCCTGAGGGGGATTTAACCAAGCTTCGGGCCAGCATTGTCTGCGAGCCCACTCTGGCCCTGTGTGCCGGCGATATCTGTCTTGGGGAGTACCTGATGCTTGGAAAGGGGGAGGAGGCCACAGGTGGAAGGGAGAGAAATTCTATCGTTTCCGACGCAATGGAAGCGCTGATCGGGGCGATCTATCTGGACGGTGGTTTTGCTAGTGCAAAAGAGTTTATCGGACAGTTTATTTTAAAGGACATTGAGCACAAGCAGCTCTTTTATGATAGCAAGACTATTTTGCAGGAGATGGTGCAGGCTATGGGGGAGAACCCTTTAAGCTATGAACTCATCCGGGAGGAGGGACCGGACCACAACAAGGTATTTGAGACCAGGGCTATGGTGGGCGAGACGGAGGTGGGCCGGGGCACCGGGCGGACCAAGAAGGCATCGGAGAGCATGGCAGCTTATCATGGAATCCTGAAACTAAGAGATGAAGAACAGCAGACGGAAGACCTCTGTCAGAAAAACACAGGTGGGACATGTATTTAAAAAGCATTGAAGTGCAGGGATTCAAGTCTTTTGCCAACAAGATCCTGTTTGAATTTCACAACGGCATCACAGGGATCGTGGGCCCCAACGGGAGCGGTAAAAGCAATGTGGCGGATGCGGTGCGGTGGGTGCTGGGGGAGCAGAGGATCAAACAGCTGAGAGGAGCCAGCATGCAGGATGTGATCTTCTCGGGCACAGAGACCAGGAAGCCCCAGGGATTTGCCTATGTGGCCATCACTCTGGACAACTCGGATCATCAGCTGGCCATCGACTATGACCAGGTGACCGTGGCCAGGCGGATCTACCGTTCAGGGGAGAGCGAGTACCTGATCAACGGCAGCGCCTGCCGGTTAAAGGATATCAATGAGCTGTTTTACGATACAGGCATCGGCAAAGAGGGCTATTCCATCATCGGCCAGGGCCAGATCGACAAGATCCTAAGCGGCAAGCCGGAGGAGCGGAGGGAGCTGTTCGACGAGGCGGCAGGAATCGTGAAATTCAAGCGCCGCAAGGCCATTGCCCAGAAGAAGCTGGAGGACGAGAAGCAAAACCTTGTCCGGGTCAACGACATCCTCTCAGAGCTGGAAAAGCAGGTGGGTCCTCTGGCAAAGCAGTCCGAGACCGCCAGAGAGTACCTTCGTCTGAAGGAAGAGCTGAAAAGCTATGAGGTGAACCTTTTCCTCAGGGAAAGCCAGGAGATCCAGGCACAGCTGAAAGAAGTAGAAGACAAGACCTCGGTGGTGTCAGGGGACTTGGAGGAGACCAGGGCAGCCTCGGATCAGATCCGGTCTACCTACGAGGAACTGGATCGGGTCTTAAAGGAACTGGACCAGAAGATTGAGGAGGGGCGCAGCCGGACCAACCGGGCAAACATGGAAAAAGGAAACCTGGAAGGACAGATCAATGTGCTCCTGGAGCAGATCAACACCGAGCGCATGAACGCGGAGCACATCGGCGCCAGGATGAACACCATAGGCCGGGATCTGGAAGAGCGGCGGGCCCAGACTCAGGAGTATGAGGCGGACAATGCCCGGATCTCAAGCCAGGTGAGGGATGGCCGGAGAGAGCAGGAGAGGGCGGAGGAAACCCTAAGGCAGGAGGACGAGGCGATCATGCTCCTGGATCAGAAGATCGAGGGGGGGAAGAGCCAGATCATCCTGACCATGAACGAGAAGGCTTCCTTAACTGCCAGACAGCAGCGCTATGAGGCCATGCTGGAGCAGGTGCAGGTCCATCGCTCCGAGGTGGTTCAGAAGCTTTTAAAATCCAAAAGCGACGAGTCGGTTCAGGAGGAACAGAGAAAAGCTGAGCTGAAAAAGCTTTCCCAGGTGGAAGAGGACATCGGGAACCTGGAGACTGCTCAGGAAACCTGCCAGGAGAAGATCGAGGAGACCGAGTCGGAGGTGAAGAGACTCACCCGGAATTTAAATGTCAGACAGCAGGAGTACCACACCAGCTCCACAAAGCTGGAATCCTTAAAAAATCTTGCGGAGCGCTATGAGGGCTACGGCAACAGCATCCGCCGGGTCATGGATGTGAGAAACCGTGTCAGAGGAATCCACGGCGTGGTGGCGGACATCATCACTACCCAGAAAGAGTACGAGACAGCCATTGAGACGGCCCTGGGAGGAAATATCCAGAACATTGTCACGGATTCCGAGACCACGGCCAAGCAGCTCATCGAGTATCTGAAGAAGAATAAATTCGGAAGGGCCACCTTCCTCCCTCTGACCAGCGTGGGACAGAAAGGGGCTTCCGTCCAAAGGCAGGTTCTGGAGGAGCCTGGGGTCTTAGGCTTGGCAAGCAGCCTTGTCCAGGCGGACAGCCAATATCAGGGAATTGTCCATTATCTTCTGGGAAGAGTGGTGGTGGCGGATGACATTGACCACGCCATTGCCCTTTCAAGAAAATATCAGCACTCCCTGCGGATCGTCACCCTGGACGGGGAGCTGCTCAGCGCAGGCGGCTCCATGACCGGAGGCGCGTTTAAAAATACAAGCAATCTCCTGGGAAGAAGGAGAGAGATCGAGGAGCTGGAGAACCAGTGCCAAAAAGCAGTCAGGGCGGTGGAACAGATCCAGAAAGAGCTGTCTATGGATGAGGAGCAGCTGCGGCAGCAGAGAGAGGAGCTGGAGGAGCTAAAGCAGCAGCGGCAGGAGGCCTATCTTGCCCGGAACACCATCCAGATGAACATATCCCAGTTAGATGACAAGATTCTGGAGATTCAGGATTCCTCCCAGGACATGGTCCGGGAGAACCGCCATCTGGAAGAACAGCTCCAGGAGATCCAGCGCAGCCAGAAGGAACTGGAGGAGAGCGTCTCTGGCCTGGAGGCCAGAAACAGCCGGGAGAGCCAGGAGGTGGAGGCGCTTGCCGCCCAGCTTGAGGAGTCAAGAAATAAGCGGGAGCAGCTGGCAAAGGATCTGTCGGCTGTCCAGCTGGAGAACGCCAACCTGCAGCAGAAACACCAGTTTATCCAGGAGAACATAAGACGTGTCAAATCCGAGATGGAAAGACTTAAAGAGGAACTGGACGGCCTTGCAGGCAGTACCGACGCCAGTGACCAGGCCATAGCCGGAAAGAACCAACAGATCGAGGAATTGAGGGCGCGGATTGCCGAAGCCGCCAAGGAGGCTTTGCTGGGGGAACAGGATGCGGCGGAGAATTCCTCTGTTAAGGAGGAAAAGTCTGGAGAGCAAAAACAGTTGTTTGACAGGCAGGAGGAATTGTCCGGGCGCCAGGGCCGACTGGACAAAGAGCTTTTCCGGCTCCAAAGCCAGAAGGAACGGCTGGAGGAGCGGATGGAGCGCCATGTGGACTATATGTGGAGCGAGTATGAGCTCACATTTACCACAGCCCAGGCCCTTAAAAGTTCGGAGCAGACTTCTCTGCCCGATATGAAGAGGCGGACAGAGGAGCTGAAAAGCGCCATCAAGGCTCTGGGAAGCGTCAATGTCAACGCCATTGAAGATTACCGGGAGATTTCTGAACGGTATGAGTTTATGAACGGGCAGCACCAGGACCTGGTGGAGGCGGAAAAGACGCTCCAGGGGATTATAGAGGAGCTGGATGCAGGCATGAGGCGCCAGTTTGAGGAGAAGTTTCAGGAGATCCGCCGGGAGTTCGACCAGGTGTTTCAGGAGCTGTTCGGCGGCGGGCACGGCGCCTTGGAGCTGGTGGAGGGGGAGGATATCCTGGAAGCAGGGGTCCAGATCATCTCCCAGCCCCCGGGGAAAAAGCTGCAGAATATGATGCAGCTGTCCGGCGGGGAGAAGGCCCTGACGGCCATTGCCCTTCTGTTCGCCATACAGAACTTAAAGCCGTCCCCTTTCTGCCTTTTGGACGAGATCGAGGCAGCGCTGGACGATTCCAATGTGGACCGGTTCGCGGGATATCTCCATAAGCTGACCCGGAACACTCAGTTTATCGTGATTACCCACAGAAGAGGAACCATGGTAAGCGCGGACCGGCTTTACGGCATCACCATGCAGGAGAAGGGTGTGTCCACCCTGGTCTCCGTAAATCTCATCGAGGACACTCTTGACAAATAGGAGGAAGGCAAAATATGGCAGAAGGAAAAAAAGGATTTTTCAGCAGGCTGGTGAAGGGTCTGGCCAAGACCAGAGACAATATCATATCCGGCATGGATACGATTTTCAGCGGTTTCTCCGCCATTGACGATGATTTCTATGAGGAGATCGAGGAGACTCTGATTATGGGCGACTTAGGGATCCAGACCACTATGTCCATTGTGGAGAATTTGAAGGAAAAGGTGAAAGAGCAGCACATCAAAGAGCCTTCCGAGTGCAAGTCCGTGCTCATGGAGACCATGAAGCAGCAGATGGATCTGGGGGAAAATGCCTATGAGTTCGAGAATCGGAAATCCGTGATCCTGGTCATCGGCGTCAACGGCGTGGGAAAAACCACTTCCGTAGGCAAGCTGGCGGGACAGCTTAAAGACAGCGGCAAAAAGGTCATCCTTGCCGCGGCGGACACCTTCCGCGCAGCGGCCATTGATCAGCTGACAGAGTGGGCCCACAGGGCGGGGGTGGAGATCATCGCCCAGCAGGAGGGCTCCGACCCGGCGGCAGTGATTTTTGACGCCATTGCCGCGGCAAAGTCCAGGAACGCCGACGTGCTCATCTGCGACACCGCGGGGCGGCTTCACAACAAGAAGAATCTGATGGAGGAGCTGAAAAAGATCAACCGGATCATTGACAAGGAATACCCGGATGCTTACAGGGAGACTCTTGTGGTCCTCGACGGCACCACGGGGCAGAATGCTCTTTCTCAGGCAAGGCAGTTCATGGAGGTGGCGGACATCACCGGCATCATCCTCACAAAGCTGGACGGGACGGCGAAAGGAGGGATCGCCGTGGCCATCCAGTCGGAACTGGGACTTCCGGTGAAGTACATCGGAATAGGGGAGCAGATCGACGATCTGCAGAAATTCGACGCAGAGGAATTTATCCAGGCATTGTTCAACATAAAGGAAAAAAGAGAGGACTAAAGACATGATGACATTGGAAAGTTTTGAAGAAGCTTCAGAGATCGTGGGGAAGGTGACTCAGGAGACCAAGCTGGTGTACAGCGAGTATTTCTCCGAGCAGACAGGCAACAAGGTATATTTCAAGCCCGAGAACATGCAGTACACGGGAGCCTACAAGCTCAGAGGCGCCTACTACAAGATCAGCACCTTGTCGGAAGAGGAAAAACAGCACGGCCTGATCACGGCCTCTGCCGGCAACCATGCCCAGGGGGTAGCCTACGCCGCGAAGCTTGCCGGCATCCCCGCCACGGTGGTGATGCCAACCACGACACCTCTCATCAAGGTAAACCGCACCAGGAATTACGGGGCAGAGGTGATCCTGGAGGGCAATGATTTCGACGAGTGCTGTGAGTTTGCCTTGGGGATGGCCCGGGAGAAGGGCATGACCTTTGTCCATCCCTTTAACGATCTGGCGGTTGCCACGGGACAGGGTACCATTGCCATGGAGATTATCAAGGAGCTGCCCACTGTGGACTATATCCTGGTTCCCGTAGGAGGAGGGGGGCTGTGCGCAGGCATCTCCACTCTGGCAAAGCTGCTGAACCCCAAGATCAAGGTCATCGGCGTGGAGCCGGCAGGAGCCAACTGCATGCAGGAATCCTTAAAAGCAGGCCATGTGGTGACTTTAAAGAGCGCCGACACCATCGCCGACGGCACGGCGGTGAGATGCCCCGGCGACCTGATCTTCCCCTACATCCAGGAGAACGTGGACGATATCATCACCGTGGAGGACAGCGAGCTGATCGTCACCTTCCTGGACATGGTGGAGAACCATAAGATGATCGTGGAGAATTCCGGCCTTCTGACTGTGGCGGCTTTAAAACATCTGGATGTCCAGAAGAAAAAGATCGTCTCTGTCTTAAGCGGCGGCAACATGGATGTGATCACCATGGCCTCTGTGGTTCAGCACGGCCTGGTCCAGAGGGACCGGGTGTTCACCGTGTCGGTACTGCTTCCCGACAAGCCCGGCGAGCTGGCCAAGATCTCCTCTCTTCTGGCAGAGCAGAAGGGCAATGTCATCAAGCTGGAGCACAACCAGTTCATCAGCATCAACCGGAACGCGGCAGTGGAGCTTCGGATCACCATCGAGGCTTTCGGAACCGAGCACAAGAGCGCCATTGTCAGGGCGCTCAATGAGGAGGGGTACCGCCCGAAGCTGGTGAAAGCCTCCGGCACTTACACGGAATAATGAAAAGACTGTTGATAAAGACCCCTTTTTGGGGCCAGGTGGAATATTTTGTAAAATGGACGGTCATCTCTCTTGCCGTGGGAGTGCTGGGCGGCGTTGTGGGAGGTGTTTTCGGATGGGGGATTCGCTTGGCGGCGGGATATTTTCAAACCTACAGCTGGCTTTTGTACCTGCTTCCCGTGTCCGGCGTGATCATTGTCTTCTTGTACCAGGCGGCAAATCAGGGGAACAATAAGGGCACCAACATGGTTCTGGAGGCCATCTCTTCGGATGAAAAGGTGATTATGGCCACCGGCCCGCTGATCTTTGTCAGCACGGTGCTGACCCACTTAACGGGAGGCTCTGCCGGAAGGGAGGGGGCTGCCCTGCAGATCGGGGGGAGCCTGGGCACTCTCATAGGAAAGCTACTGAAGCTGGAGGAGGGAGACCTAAAGATCGCGGTGATGTGCGGAATGAGCGCGTGTTTTGGGGCTCTGTTCGGAACCCCGCTGGCGGCGGGAGTCTTTTCCATGGAGGTGGCGTCTGTAGGGGCGATCTACTACGCGGCCATGATGCCCTGCCTGATCTCCTCCTTTACGGGGGCGGGGGTGGCAGGCCTTATGGGGCTTTCCGGTGAGAGATTTCTGGTGGAAGAGATCCCTGAGTTTGGGATGGTTCCGGCGGTGATGGCCCTTGTCCTGGGAATTCTCTGCGCGGCGCTGAGCGTTGGCTTTTGCCTGACGCTCCATCAGGCGGGCCACTGGTACACGAGAACTTTCAAAAATCCTTATGTAAGGATCCTGGCAGCCTCGGCATTGATCACGGGGCTGACCCTGCTGGTGGGGAATCGGGTTTACAACGGAAGCAGCGTGGGGCTTATCGAGGAGGCCATGGAGGGCCATGTCAGGTATGAAGCGTTTGTCTTAAAGACCCTGTTTACGGCCCTGACCCTGGGAGCCGGATATAAGGGCGGGGAGATCGTGCCCACCCTGTGCGTGGGAGCCACCTTCGGATGCGCCGTGGGGACGCTCTTTGGATTTTCCCCGTCCCTGTGCGCTGCCTGCGGCATGGCGGCCTTGTTTGCGGCTGTGACCAACTGCCCGCTGTCCAGCCTTTTTATTGCCTTTGAGATGTGCGGTTTTCAGGCTATGCCTTACTTTGCTATCGCCATTGCCGCAAGTTTTACCTTGTCAGGATACTATGGGCTTTACAAAAGCCAAAAATTTATGTACTCCAAGATCAAGCTGGAGTCTTTAATAAAAGGAGAGAGCGATTTATGAAAAAGCGTGAGATTGCAGGTGTAATGGGCCTGGCGGCAGTGATGCTGTCCGCCTGCCAGGGACTGAGCCGGGCCACGGTGGCGGAGACTTGCTGGAGAGAGGCGGCAAAGGCCTCAAGCCTGGAGGAATACGTAAAAGAGCATAAGGATGAGATGGATATGGAGGCATTCAAGCAGGAAGCAGAGTCTGCGGACAGCACCCTGAGCCAGAAGTTTAAAGCCATCGCTCTTATGTGCTCCCTGGAGTATGAAAAGAACTCCGGCCAGGAAGCTTCCTGGAAGAGCGGGGCCTTTGCGTTTGACTATCCGGAGACCTCGGACTACGCGGAAAAATTTCTGGAGACGGCGGGCACCCAGGGGGAGGAGTTCTGGAACTCTCTGGGAGACGCCTTTTCCCCTTACGACTGCTTCTGGCCGATGATGGCAGCTGCCGACGATTTGACGGGAGAGACGGTTGTAAATCTTTTAAACAATGTGCCGGAAGATAAAACCTACGGCAGCAAGCTGGCGGATGTGGTAGACCAGTGGATCCGGGCAAATCCGGTAAAGGCTGTAGATATGGGGGAGGAGCTTAAAAAAGGCGGCTACTATGAGAACTGGTTAAGCAGTGACTGGAGCAATACCTATGTCTACGACTACGGCGATCCCTACCGCCTGAAGACAGACACCATCGATGAGGCCCTGGAGTACATAGCTTATGTAAAGGATTCCGTCCTCCCGGAGCTGACGTCAGCGGATACCTTGAAGGAGACCTCGGATATCCTGGGAAGAGATGTGTACAACACCCATATGGCGGTGACCGTTGGGGAGGAACTGCCTTTGAAAGAGCCGGGGGAGAGCCTTCCCGAGACTATTGACCTTGAGGGCAAGAAGGTGATCGCCTTCTACAGGAACCTGCAGACAGAGGAGTTTCCCGGCTCTGCCACGCCTCTCCAGGTGTTGGGAGACTTTATGCTGGAGCTTCCGGCAGAAGAGGCTCCGGCCACGGCGGCGGAGGCGGACTACTATCTGGTTCTGACCCCGGATATGGAGGAAGCGGGAGTCTATCAGACCATGGGAGGCAAGGACACCGGAATCGGGATGGTCTACTCAAACACCTCCGTTGACTTATACGAGGCGTCTACAGGGAATTTCTTAAAGCATCTGGGAACTGTGACGGAGATGCCGCCGGAGAGGATCTTTGCCAGCTACGATGATGAGGACAGCCGCTATCAGGAAATCACAGGCGCGGATATTCTGTACTATATCTACCGGAACTTAAACGATCCCATGTCCTACGTGTCTCTCGTGGATGACACCGCGGGCAGAGGGGACCTTGCAAAGGATGAGAGCGTGGTTGTGGGAGACTGGGAAGTGGCCTACCACGGGGCGGAGATTGTCCCCAGCTACGAAAAGGGCATGTACCGCTATGACGCTGATGAGGGCTGCCTGCTGGTGAGATGTTCCTTCACCATAACCAACCGGGGGTTTGGCTCCTCCACCTTTATGTCCCATTACACCAGTGACCCTAGGGCGACTATTGTCCAGCTTATGGACAGAGACACAGAGGAGGCCTACACCAACATGGATGTGCTGACAGATTCGGACTGCTTAACCAACAAGAGTTTGGAGCCGGGAGAATCGGCCCAGGGACAGCTGATTTACCAGATCCCCGAGGCGGCGGCTGACAAGAGAGAGTCCCTTGTTTTGGCAGTGGGATCCGGGATCCAGCTGGTGTATTATCCCTTAGATTAGTCCGGCTAAAAATTCCAGGAGAAAATCGTCAGGGACCGCTTTCGGGATGGCGGAAAGGATTCCGTCTGCCGCCCTCTGGGCCCTGGCGAGAGCCTGCTGGAGAACCTGTCCGTCTAAAAAGTGTTCCAGTTTGCTGATGATCATATAGTCCGGGATCTCCTGGTAGGAGATGGTGGGGAACATCCCCTTCTCCTTGTTGAGGATGAGCGTCTTCTGGCAGTGATAGGGCACATAGTTTCCGTACAGGAGAAACAGATCGTCATCCACGGGAAAGCCGTAGGCTGCGGCGATCTGATAAAGGGAACGGTCAGGCTTTGTCTCCAGCCTTTGAAACAGCACGTCGTTTTCCAGGGCTTCCAGGTAAAACTGCCGGTATCCTCCCCTGATGAGATACAAGATGCCCACACGGGTGTGCAGGGCGCAGCCAAACAGCGGGTCGCCGCATCCGGGGTGCCTGTCACAATAGCTGCCGCAGAAGGACAACACCATGTCCAGGACCAGGCCGGCCAGGTTCTGTTTGGAGCGGAAAAAATGGTTGGTCAATCCAAGGCTCACCCCCGCCTCGTCAGAGATCTGGCGTATGGTGGCAGCCTCATAGCCTCCTGACAGAAACAGTCTGTGGGAGGCTTTAAAAATATCTGCGTATCTTTTGTTTTTCTCCATGATGATCCTTTCCGGGCTCAGTCAGGAGCGGGAGGCCTTTTTCCCGAGTCTGCTGAACCAGTGAAAATAGATAATGAACAGGATGGTGGTCACGGACCAGGTGAGGGGATAGCTGAACACCACCGTGGTGATGGTCCTTCGGAGGGGGACGACTGCCACGATCCACACAACCCTGAGGGCGCAGATCCCTACCATGGTGAGGATCATGGGAAACCAGGAGTCCCCGATCCCCCTGAGGGCGCCGGAGTAGATCTCCACGGTCACGTAGGTGACAAAGAAGGGCACCAGAAACCGAAGGATCTCCATCCCCTTTTCCAGAACAGCCCCGTCGGTTGTAAAGATCTCAAATATATAAAAGCCAAACTGATACAGGATGAAAGACAGGGCAACCGAGGATACAATGGTCATGGCCAGGCACTGCCGGATGCCCTTTTTTACCCGGTCCATCTTTCCGGCTCCGTAGTTCTGTCCCACAAAGG
The DNA here is from genome assembly GCA_947066955.1 of uncultured Hungatella sp. Classification (GTDB taxonomy): domain Bacteria; phylum Bacillota; class Clostridia; order Lachnospirales; family Lachnospiraceae; genus UBA3402. Next base: position 10,815 of record CAMTAF010000056.1, on the reverse strand, counting down.
TGGTGACGGAGATGCCGAAGGCGTTGACGATCATCCAGAAGATGCAGTCGATCTTGCCGTATGCGGTCCAGGCCGCGATGGTGTCGGTGCCCAGACTGTTGACGCTGGACTGGATGATCACATTGGACAGGGAATACATCACGGACTGCAGCCCGGCGGGAAGTCCGATGCGGATGATCCGCCCCAGCATCCGGCGGTCCAGCCGGATCTTTGAAAAGGACAGGCGGTACATCTCCCGGGTCCTTGTGAGGACCGTCAGGACAAAGACGGCGCTGGCAGTCTGGGAGAGGATGGTGGCCGCCGCGGCCCCGGCCACGCCCAGGCGGAAGATGACTACCAGAAGGATATCCAGCACAATGTTGGTGACGCAGCCGGTTATGAGGAACATGAGAGGCCGCCTGGAGTCCCCTGCCGCTCTCAGGATGCCTGCGCCCATATTGTAGATCAGGTTTGGGATGGTTCCCAGAAAATAGATCCGCATGTAGAGGATCGCGTACTCCAGAATATCATCAGGCGTTCCCATGACAGCCAGGGCGCAGGGAGCCCCGAGGATCCCCACGGCCATGATCCCCGCTCCGCATAAGAGGGAGAAGGCCGCGGAGGTGTGAACCGCGTAGCTGACCTTGTCCGCCCGGCCGGCTCCGTAAAACTGGGAGATGATGACAGTGGCTCCTGAGGAAAGACCTACGAAAAAGCCTACCAGCAGATTGATCAAAGTCCCGGTAGGCCCTCCCACGGCGGCCAGGGCTTCTTTTCCCACAAAACGCCCTACCACGATGGCATCCACAGTGTTGTATAATTGCTGAAAAAACGTCCCGAACAAGATCGGAAAGAAAAACAGCAGCAGCTGCTGCCAGATGACCCCCTCTGTAATCTGGTTTGTTGTCTTTTGTTCCATAAGATCTTTTCTTTGCCTCCATAATACAAAAACCATTAGATTTTCCTACTATATCACAGGTTCAGAGGAAAAACAACTGACTAATTTCTTGCTTTGGCTTTTTCCAGGGCCTTGTCAATGGCGGCGATCAGCGACTGGGAAGTATACCGGGTCTCTAAGGCATAGGACAGGTTTTCCGTGGACTGATTCTGGACGATCTGGGCAGACAGGTCATCCATCACCGGCTGCATCAGAGGATACATGGTGGTCACGGCCTCGTCGAGAGAGACAAAAGACACGGACTGTATCTGATCAGCATCTACCGTGACTTCTACATTTAAGTTCTGTCCGCCCAGGGTCATGGAGGAGGTATAGACGCCGGGTATGTAGGAGGCGGACTGGGCAGGGGGAGCGGCCTCCGGCCTGGGGCGGAACATGATCAGAAACAAGGTGATCAGGACAACTGCAAGTCCAAGAAAAACAGCAGTGTAGATCAGCTCTTTCATCCTCAGGACCACGATTTTTGTTTTGGAGCTCATAATGGGACCTCCAGGTTTGATTTGTTACAATCTATTACCGCGGCCCAGGATTTATGACCCCAATTTTAGTGCCCGGCTGGAGGCAGAGGAGGGTGTTGACTCCCCCGGAAACACAGGATATACTTAGGACGAGGAGGTAATGATATGTCCCTGCAATTTATAATAGGAAGCTCCGGCTCCGGAAAGACACGGTATCTCTACGAAAACCTGATCCGCATGTCCATGGAGGAGCCGGACCATCAGTACATCGCCATTGTCCCGGAGCAGTTTACCATGCAGACCCAGAAAGAGATCGTGACGCTTCATCCGGACCGCGGGACCATGAACATCGATATCGTCAGCTTTCAGCGTCTGGCCTACCGGGTTTTCGAGGAGCTGGCGGTGGAGCATCTGGAGGTGCTGGATGACATGGGGAAATCCATGGTGCTGAGAAAGGTGGCCTCGGAACAGAGAAAGAACCTGGGGGTCTTTTCCGGGCATCTCAACCAGACCGGATTTATCAACCAGCTAAAATCCATGCTGTCGGAGCTGTATCAGTACGGGGTAGGGCCTGACAGCCTCAAGGGGGCTTTGGAGGAGGCCAAAAGCCCGCTCCTCAGGGAAAAACTGCGGGATTTGCTGGTGATCTGCCAGGCGTTTCAGGAGGAGATCTCCAAGCGCTACATCACTGCGGAGGAGATTCTGGATGTGCTGTGCAGAGTGCTTCCGGACTCCCGGCTCATCAGGAACAGCGTGGTGACCCTGGATGGGTACACAGGCTTCACCCCGGTTCAGTACCGTCTTTTAGAGCTTCTCATGGTCCACGCCCAAAAGGTTATGGTGACGGTCACGGCCGGGCCGGAGTCCCATCCCTACAGGCCGGGGAGGATCCAGGATCTGTTTTACATGAGCAAGCACCTGATCTGCAGGCTGGAGAAGCTGGCGGCAAACCGGTCTGTGTCCAGGGACAAGGATGTGGTGCTGGAGTTGGGGAAAGGCCATGGGGGACGGTTTGCCAAAAGCCCTTCCATCCGATTTATCGAGGAGAATTTATACCGGTTTACCAGGGCCAGATATAAGGGAAACCCGGAGGAAGTCCAGCTTTTCGGCGCCTCCGGCCCAGGTCAGGAGATGGACGGCGTGGCCTCTTATATCCACCGCCTGGTACAGGATGAGGCTGTCCGCTACCGGGAGATCGCGGTGATCACAGGGGATTTGTCAGGATATGGCTATGAGATTGTCAACTGTTTCCAGAGAGAGGGCATCCCCTATTTTATGGACAATAAAAAGAGCATTCTGGAAAACATTATGGTGGAGTTTATCCGGGCTGCCCTGGAGACGGTTCAGCGGGATTTTGATTATGAGAGCGTGTTCCGCTTTTTAAAGACAGGGCTGGTGTCCAGGGAGCAGGAGAAGATCGACCGCATGGAGAATTACGTGGCAGCTCTGGGCATCCGGGGCTATAAGAGGTGGAGCCAGACATGGGAGTATACTTACCGGGGCGGAAAGGATCTGAATCTTGATGAACTTAATGAGTTCCGCCAGGAGGTTGTCTTAAAGCTTGAGGGCCTTAAAGAGGCCATGGCGGACAGGGAGAAGACCGTCCGGACCATGACCGCTGCAGTGGTCTCCTGCCTGGAGGAGTGCCAGGTTCAGCGCCAGCTTGAAGAGTACCGGGAATACTTTGAGGGCATCGGGGAGTACAGCCTGGCAAAGGAGTATGAGCAGGTGTACCAACTGGTGATCCAGATGTTCGACCGCCTTGTTCACCTTCTGGGGGACGAGAAAATGAGCCGCAGGGAGTATGCCCAGATATTGGATGCCGGATTCGGGGAGATCACCGTGGGGGTCATCCCTGCCACGGTGGACCGGGTGGTGGTGGGAGACATTACCAGAACACGGCTGGACCAGATCAAAGTGCTGTTTTTTGTGGGAGTCAACGAGGGGATCGTTCCGGCCAGAAAGGACAGCGGAGGGATCCTGACGGACATGGACCGGGAATTCTTAAAAGAGATGTCCATCGAGCTGGCGCCCACGGCCAGGGAGGACAGCTTTCAGCAGAGATTTTACCTGTACCTGATGCTGACCAAGCCCTCACGCCGCCTGATTCTGTCCTGGTCGTCCTTCACCCAGGCAGGCAAGGCCCAGAGGCCGTCTCCTCTCATCGGAGAGATCAAGAGGCTGTTCCCGGACATAGAGGTGGGAGATTTCGGGGATCTGAAAACACAGATCTGGTCACCGGCAGAAGGCATCGACCGCCTCATAGAAGGTCTGCGGGACTACGAAAATTGCCGGGAGGATCCAAGGTTCTGGGAACTGTACCGGTATTTCGCGGCAAGGGACGAATACCAAGAACTGGTGGACAGATTAAGGTCAGCGGCTTTTTACTCCTATGAGGAGCGGGGAATCGGAAAGGCGGCGGCCAGGGCTCTGTACGGGAAGGTTATCCAGGGAAGCGTCACACGTCTGGAGCAGTACGCCTCCTGCGCCTGCGCCCATTTTCTCACCTATGGACTGGAGCTCATGGAGCGGCAGCAGTACCAGATCGGGGCAGTGGACATGGGAAATCTTTTCCACAGCTCCATTGATCTTTGTTTTCAGGAGCTGAAAAGCCAGGGAAAGGATCTGACTGCTGTCACCGAAGAAGAGAGAAAGAGCCTGGTCAGTTCCTGTGTGGCCAGGGTGACGAGAGAGTACGGCAACACCATCTTGAAAAGCAGCGCCCGGAATCAGTACCTGGCTGACCGCATTGAACGGATGACGGACCGGACCATGTGGGCCCTGGCGGAGCAGCTGAAAAAGGGGGATTTTGTTCCGTCCGGGTTTGAGGTGTCCTTTTCCGCTGTGGACAATCTGGAGGCCATGAGGATCCAGCTGTCCGGGCAGGAGGAACTGCACCTGCGGGGCCGGATCGACCGTCTGGACTTGTGCCAGGATGAGGACCATGTGTATGTGAAGATCATCGACTACAAATCAGGCTCCACCCGCTTTGACCTGGCAGCTGTCTACTATGGGCTCCAGCTTCAGCTGGTAGTCTACATGGATGCGGTGACAGAGCTGGAGAAACGCCGTTTTCCCCACAAGGAGGTGGTGCCTGCGGGGATTTTCTATTATAATATCAAGGACCCTGTGCTGGATGCGGAGAAGATGGAGGATCCCGATGACCCGGATGAGATCCGGCAGCTCATCCTGGAGGAACTTAGGATGAACGGGCTGGCCAACAGCGACGTCACGGTCATCGGACACATGGACAGGGAGATTCGGACCAGGTCCGATGTGATCCCGGTGGCCATGAAGGACGGGCTGATCCAGGAACACTATTCCTCTGTGGCCAGCAGCAGGCATTTTGAGGCTCTGAAGCGGTATGTCCGGGAGAAGGTTCGGGAAGACGGCAGGGAGATCCTGGATGGAAAAACCCAGGCAGAGCCCTACAAGCAGGGAAACAAGACAGCCTGCGATTACTGCCCCTACCACGGCGTGTGCGGGTTTGACTTAAAGGTTTCCGGGTACAGGTTCCGCCGTTTTCCGTCCCTGAAGCCGGCGCAGGTGTGGGAACAGATCATGGAAGGAGAGGATGAAGATGAAGTGGACTCCGAGACAGAAGGAGGTAATTGATGCCAGGGGCTGCAATCTCCTGGTATCCGCGGCCGCGGGAAGCGGAAAGACGGCTGTGCTGGTAGAGCGAATCATCCATCTGATCTGTGACCGGGAACATCCGGTGGACATAGACCGCCTGCTGGTGATGACCTTTACCAACGCGGCCGCGGCTGAGATGCGGGAGCGGATATCCCAGGCCATTGAGAAAAAACTGGAGGAGGAGCCGGAAAACGGTCATCTGCAGATCCAGGCAGCCCTGGTGCACAGGGCCCAGATCACCACCATCGACAGCTTCTGCCTAAGCCTTATAAGGGATCACTTTAATCTGCTGGACATGGATCCGGGATTCCGCATAGGGGACGAGGGGGAGCTGATGCTTCTAAGAGCCGATGTGATGGACCAGATGCTGGAGGAGTACTATGAATCCGGGGATGAGGTGTTCAGAGAGTTTGTGGAGACCTATGCCTCCGGAAAATCCGACAGCGGCATTGACGATTACATCCTGCAGGTGTACACGTTTTCCCAGAGCAATCCCTTTCCCGACCAGTGGCTGGCCCGGTGCAGAAGAGAGCTTCAGGAACTGGAGGAGGGAAAGCTTGAGGATTCTGCCTGGATCCGGTACCTTCTGAGGGACGCGAAGCTGCGCCTTGGAGAGCTGGAGGAACAGCTTCTGGGCGCCATAGAAGTGTGCGCGGAGGAAGGCGGTCCTGAAAAATACATCCCCACGCTGCAGACAGAGCTTGAGATGCTGCGGAAAGTGGAAGCTGCCCCGGACTATGAGTCCCTGAACCGGGAGCTTTCCAAGGTCTCTTTTGGGAGAATCGCCGCAGCCAGGGGAAAGGATCTTGATCCGGCCAAGAAGGAGTACGCCTCCGCCTGCCGGGATCAGGTGAAAAAGGCCCTGGGGGATTTAAAAAAGCTTTATGGCCAGCAGACAGCCGGGGAAGCTGCAAAAAGCCTTCTCGGCGGCAGGGATGTGACCCTCAAGCTTCTGGAGCTGGCAGAGGAGTTTCACCGGCGCTATCAGGAGAACAAAAAAGAGAAAAACATTGTGGACTTTAACGATCTTGAGCACCAGGCCCTGGAGATTCTTGTAAAGCGGGAGGGCGGCGGACAGACTTACACGGCTGTGGCGGATGAACTGAGCCAGAGATACGCGGAGATCCTGGTAGATGAGTACCAGGACAGCAATGATGTCCAGGAAACCCTGATCAAGTCCCTGTCGGCGGAGAGGTTCGGACGCCCAAATGTCTTTATGGTGGGAGACGTGAAGCAGAGCATCTACCGATTCCGCCTGGCCCGCCCGGAGCTGTTTATGAAAAAATACGAAAGTTATGAGACTTATGAGGGAAGCCCCAAGGCATCCGGGAACGGGGAACAGGAGGAGGAGAAGGGAGAGGAAACAGAGGAGAGAGGGAAGAAGATTGAGCTGCGGCAGAATTTCCGGAGCAGGGCGTCGGTGCTTGAGAGCATCAATGAAGTCTTCTTTCAGATCATGACAAAAAACCTGGGAAATATCCGGTACACACAGGAGACGGCTCTCCACCCGGGAGCCCTGTTCCAGGACACGGACAGGAGGGCGGGAACCCCCACAGAGCTTTTGATGGTTGACACCGGAACCAAGGTCATGGGACCGCCGGACGACGAGCTGGAGGATTACACCAGCAGGGAGATCGAGGCCAGGATGATTGCCGGAAGGATCCGGCAGCTGACCGATCCGGAGGAGGGGCTCTGGGTGTGGGACAAGGAAAAAAGCTGCTACCGCAGAGCCCGGTACGGGGACATGGTGATCCTTCTGCGCAGCCTTACAGGGTGGACCGACTCTTTTTTAAATGTGCTTACTCAGGAGGACATCCCCGCCTTTGCCGAGACAGGGACCGGATATTTTGACACCATTGAGGTGGAGACGGTCCTGGCCATGCTGGCGGTGATCGACAACCCCATGCAGGATATCCCCCTCGCGGCGGCGCTCAAGTCCCCCATAGGAGGAATGAACGAAGAGGAACTGGCGTTCATGGCTGCAGCGGCGAAACGCAGCCCCGCAAAAGGACAGGACAGGGGAATCTACGGGGCCGTGAAGCTGGCGCTGTCAGAGGGGGAGGAAGAGTCCTGGGACACGGCGGCGGACAGGGCAGAGGTGCCGGAAAAGTTAAGAGAATCTATCCGCGGCAAGCTTTTTAAGTTTTCCCGGCTTTTAGAGGAGCTTCGCAGGGAGGCCGCCTATGTGCCCATCCATGAGCTGATCCACAGGATGTATCTGAAAACCGGCTACTATGCCTATGTGTCGGCCATGCCTGCCGGGGAGGCCAGAAGGGCCAATCTGGACATGCTCATGGAGAAAGCCTGGGCCTACGAGAAGACCAGCTACAAGGGACTGTTCCATTTTATTCGATACATTGAAAAGCTGAAAAAATATGACACGGATTTCGGCGAGGCCGGTTCGGGGAGGTCCCAGGATATGGTCCGCATCATGAGCATCCACAAGAGCAAAGGGCTGGAATTTCCCATTGTATTTCTGGCAGGACTGGGCAAGATGTTTAACAAGCAGGATGTCAGAGGAAAGCTCCTCATTGATTCGGATCTGGGGATTGCCGCGGATTATCTGAACGTGGAGACCCGGATCAAGACCCCCACCCTGAAAAAAAACGTGCTGAAGCAGAAGATGGAGGCAGACAATCTGGGGGAGGAGCTGAGGATTCTCTACGTGGCCATGACCAGGGCAAAGGAAAAGCTGATCATGACCTGCACCGACCGGTCTCTGGAGAAAAAACTGGAAAAAAGGCAGCAAAAGACCTGGGATTCCCGTCAGATCCCTTACACGACCCTGCTGACCGCGGGTTCTTATTTGGACTGGATTCTCATGACAAGACCCCAGGGCAGCCCGCTGTTCCATGTAGAGAAGGTGGCAGTGGAGGATCTGGTGGGGGAAGCGGTGGAGAAGAAGCTTCACAGGGTCGTATCAGAGGAGGAGCTGAAAAACGCGGATCTTTCGAAGTCTTTTCATGAGGAGACCGGAAGGCAGCTGACGCGGCGCCTTTCCTACGAGTACCCCCACAGGGCGGATATTGATCTGCACACTAAGATGTCTGTTTCCCAGTTAAAAAAGCAGGGGCAGGACCTTGACGACAAAAACAGCCTGTTCCAGCCGGTAATACCTGATTTTCTGAAAGAGACAGAGGAAGAGAAGGAGAAGCAACCGCCCGGCGGAGCTGTCAGGGGAAGCGCCTACCACAGGGTGCTGGAGCTTTTGGAGTTTGATGCCATGAGGGAAGAAAGGGATGTGGGTCTGTGGCTTTCCGGGGCAGTAAAGGAAGGACAGATCCCGGAGGAGACCAAAAACATGGTGAGCCGGGAAAAGATATGGAGATTTTTAAAGACCCCCCTGGGCCGGAGGATGGCCGCGGCCCAGAGGGAGAACAGGCTTCACAGAGAACAGCAGTTTGTCATGGGGATCCCGGCAGCGGACATGGGGCTGGGGGATTCTGAGGAGCTGGTGCTGATTCAGGGAATCATTGACGCCTGGATCAATGATGACGACGGCATTGTCCTCATCGATTACAAGACAGACCATATCTCCGAAGGGCAGGAAGAGATCCTGGTAAAACGCTACAGGCCTCAACTTGACTATTACCGCCGCGCTCTGGAGCAGATTCAAAAAAAGCCGGTGAAAGAATGCCTCATCTACTCTCTGGCTCTGGAGAAGGCGGTCCGGGTCTCCCTGTAAAGCCTGATGTTTATACGTTGAAGCGGAACAGGATCACATCCCCATCCTGGACTACATAGTCTTTGCCCTCAAGGCGGATGAGCCCTTTATCCCTGGCGGCAGAGTAGGACCCACAGTCCAAAAGATCCTGGTAGTTGACAACCTCCGCGCGGATAAAGCCTCTCTCAAAATCCGAATGGATCTTGCCTGCCGCCTGGGGCGCCTTGGTGCCCACTTTGATGGTCCAGGCCCTGGTCTCGTCCTCCCCGGAGGTGAGGAAGCTGAGAAGTCCCAGAAGGCTGTAGCTGGCGGCGATGAGCTTCTCCAGGCCGGACTCCTTAAGGCCTAAATCTTCCAGGAACATGGCTTTCTCCTCGTCATCCAGTTCGGCGATCTCCTGCTCGATCTGGGCGCAGATGGCAAACACCTGAGAGCCTGTGTTTGCGGCAAAGCTTCTGACGGCAGCTACATGGCTGTTGGAAGCGCCGTCGTCGGGAAGGTCGTCTTCGCCCACATTGGCGGCAAAGATCACCGGCTTCCAGGTGAGAAGATTAAGGGAGGCCACAAAGGCCTCCTGATCCTCATCCGCGCAGGAGAATGTGCGGGCCAGAAGTCCTTCCTCCAGATGGGCTTTTAAGGCTTTTAAGATTTCCACCTCTTTTGCCAGGGATTTGTCATTGAAAGCGCTCTTGGAGGTCTTGGCGATGCGGCGCTCCAGAATCTCGATATCTGAAAAGATCAGCTCCAAATTGATGGTCTCAATATCTCTTAAGGGGTCAACGCTCCCGTCTACATGAATCACATTGGAATCCTCAAAACAGCGGACCACATGGACGATGGCATCCACTTCCCTGATGTTGGATAAAAACTGGTTGCCAAGCCCTTCTCCCTTGGAAGCGCCTTTCACCAGCCCGGCAATATCCACGAACTCGATGACAGCGGGGGTGACCTTTTTGGAGTGGTAAAAATCCCCCAGAAGCTTCAGGCGGCGGTCGGGAACCGGTACCACGCCGATGTTGGGGTCAATGGTGCAAAACGGATAGTTGGCAGACTCGGCGCCTGCCTTTGTCAGAGAGTTAAACAATGTACTTTTACCCACATTGGGCAGGCCTACGATTCCTAATTTCATATGATTACCTTCCTTATTCTGATTCGATCTCATTGATTTTTAACCCTTGTATCATAGCACATAAATAATGGAAATAAAAGGGGGAAAGGATGCAAATTACGCCATGCCTGTCGAATAGGGACGAAATATATACCCATATAGTACGGAATGTCGAATTTTGGCAGAATATGTCGGTCGAATTACATTGCTTTTTAGCTTATTTAGGGGTAAAATGAAGGCAATCTCGATGGGATTGTGATTCCGTCTTCTGACAGGGGCAGACGGTCTGCACGGTTCCTGGCTATCTGGGCTGCGCAGCCAGATGCCGGACAGAGAGGAAATAACCCGGATTTGCTGTCTGGATTTTTTCTATATTTGCGTTTGTCTGCCGCCCCAGGCGCTAAGACCTTCCTGCCTCATGGAAGCATGAAAACTTTCAGATAAAGTATCGAATCCGTGGCCCGGCGGATATGTACGTCAGGACAAAGATCTATCCGGAGGTATATGTCTGCATGGATATTACTTTACTGCTTAATAACCTACAAACGCAGAAGACTTAAGGCATAAGGAGAATCGTCATGAACAATTCTAAAGAAGATCTGATCAGAGAAATCGAATCTGCGAGACTAGTCCTGAATAAGAGTATCGATGAAGGTCAGGAATATGAGGAGATCTACCAAAACAGCGTCAGGCTGGACGTTCTTATTGAGAAGTACATCATGGCAGGCTATTAAAGAGATAAAAGAACAACAACGGAATAATGAAAAGAGGCAGTTGTCACAGACGAGGCAGCTGTCTTTTTTTATGCGCATGAGGCGGGGATACGGATGTTATGTAAATTTTTTATTTTCTCCTTGCTATTTCAACCGGTTTGTACTAAAATTGAGGTAGATGGTGGAGGAAAGTGGTATAAAGTGGTTTAAAGTGGTATATAAGTGGTTCCAAAGAAGATCGACAGGTGATTGCATATGTTCATGGGTGAATACAATCATACAGTAGACGCAAAGGGACG
>CAMTAF010000055.1 GCA_947066955.1 uncultured Hungatella sp. | reverse complement strand
AAACGTACCCTTTTTTATTTTCTAACCACTACGTTTAAGTTTCAAACTTTTCCTCTCTAAAAGATACTGCCTAAATTAATTGCTTTCGGATATACTTTCTCTTGTTCTTTCCATTGCACAATAAACTTGTCAACAATCGGATATACTATTTTTCCAGTCATGGTAGGTTTATCAATACGATCAAACACTTCAATATAGATCAGTTTTGCCCCCATCATTTTACCTAGATAAAAAAACGGAACAGCTACGGCAGCGCCGGAAGAAATAATCAAATCCGGCTTTTCTTTACGCAGAATCTTCCATGCAATAGCAGTGTTCTTAATTAAAGCTTTAAGACTTCTATTTGTCGGATAGTAACAAGGATACATTTTTTCGCCTTCCAACAGGCTTGTTGCATCTTCCTTATCGAAAGTAACCCAAAAGCGATTTTTGTCCTTCCAAAAAGGCTTTAACATATATAAGTGTGTCAAGTGACCGCCAGACGATCCTACTAAACAGATTTTTAAATTTTCTTTGTCTGCCACATGCTTCATAGCTCAAAACTCCTATTTAGAAATCAAACATATACAGTAAACCTCAGGCAACTTACAGTCATTCGCATAAATCATCATACCCTATTAGGTATATAGGATTTTGAGTACTTCATCGGCCAAACAGAGCCAATTAAGAAACCGTTTTATATCCTAAAGATTTCGCATTCCCAAATAAGATGGTATATTCATCTCACCAATAGTTTTTAAACTCAAAAGGCTGAATTAATAGTAAAACCGTTTACTTTTCCCCCACACTTCTCCCTCACCATTTCTTCCCCATATCGCCCCAAACTGTTCTTGAGATCTTTTGGCGTAAACTCTTTTTCGATTCCTGCCAGCTGTCGGTATTTTTCAAATACCAATATCACCATTTTCATAGAAAGAGGCCTTCCCAGTTTTGACAAAAACAGCCGGTTCTGAAATTCATCAACACGCTCGAAATATCCATGCTCCTCTATCCACTTCTCTATCAATTCTTTTAGCTCCTTGGAGAATATCTCTGTAACACATACCTTTCCATGCTTTTTCCGTACTGTCAAAGTTTCACGGACTCGATCATAATCACCAAGCTCCAGCTTTAATAACTCGCTGATCTCAATTCCATGATAAAATAGAAGTTCCATCATAACCTGATCTCTGAGACAAACACGTCTGCGAAAATTACTTTCCACCTCTTCCCTTTCCCTGCGCATAGCCAGGAAAAAGGCGTCCACTTCCGCTTTTGAAAGAGGTCCTGTTGCCTCCCTCATGTCCGCATTGACTGGCTTTAAAATTATGTTCCCACTCATTGCAGAAGGCATCCCCTGCCCTGTCAGATAAGCAAAAAAATAAGTGAAAACTCTGTATTTTCTGGAAATTGTAGATCCCCTTAGTTTCTTTTCCTGAGAAAGATAGATGAGATATTGCTGGATTTTCCCCTCCCAGCTTTCCATATTTACTGGAAAATTATCCTGCATATCCATTCTCTCCAGGTGTTCCTCCTCGTCATCTCTTCTGGTAGCCAAAGTTTTTTCCCTCTCCAGCCAGCGACACAAATGTTCCAAATCCAACCTATAAGCCTTCTCAGTACGCTCATTAAGCCCTCGCCCAGTAACCTGGCTGCGGATAAATCCTTCTATGTAATTGTCAGCCGTCCTTCCCACATAGTTATCCAAGCGCTCCAAATTATCCCTCCAAAAAGTAAAATAATTACTATAAATAGAAGTTTTTTAAGTTTTTATACCTTTTATAGGTGTGATTATACCTTTTATGAATATTCAAGTCAATACTTTTTTCTTAAAATATCCTTAAAGGAAACTGGAAATATCTACTATATTTGGATAGGGAGTCTACATGAATCGAATCGCAGAACTAAGAAAAGAAAGAAAGATGAGCCAAATCAGTCTGGGAATGAAGTTGAATGTATCCCAAAAAATGATCAGCGCCTACGAAAATGGAAAAAATGAGCCAAGCATCGACCTTCTGATGCGGATGGCTGATATTTTTCATGCGTCTATTGACTACATTGTGGGATACTCAGAAAACCGGTATCCAGAATACCAGATTTCCGGTACTTCCTATCCCAGCCCCTCAACAAAAGACATCAATCGTCTTTTTGGAGATCTGTCAGATCGAAATAAGTGGATCGCCCAAGGCGTGCTCTTAGGACTCCTGGCCAGTCAGCAGGAGGATTCCAGCGACCGCCCAGCCTATGACAATGAGACCGAATACCAAACTACCTCCCCGGAATAGCTCCTTCCCGCACAAACAAAATCCCCCCGGCCCCAAGTCAGACACACATTTCTCAGACTTAGGCCCGGAGGGCTTCCTGTTCTTTAAGATTACCGCTTATCCCTTTACATCTCGATTTCTACTTGCCATCTTAAGACCGCCGGCTACTCCATCCCTTCCATCTCCCTCGCCACCTGCTCCTCGCAGGAACGCATGGCATTGATAGTCTTCTCCATCAGCTCCTCCAAAGACCATCCCAGCCTCTCTGCCCCGTCCCTGATCACATCCCGGGAGCAGCCCGCCGCGAAGCGCTTGTCCTTAAACTTCTTTTTCAGGCTGGAGACCTCCATATCCATAACGCTCTTTGAGGGGCGCATCTTGGCTGCGGCCCAGATCAGGCCTGTCAGCTCGTCTGCGGCAAAGAGGATCTTCTCCATCTGGTGAGTCGGCTCCACATCGCTGCACAGACCGTAGCCGTGGCTGCAGATGGAGCGGATCATATCCTCCCCTACCCCTGCCTCCGCGAGAAGCTCCGGCGCCTTCTTGCAGTGCTCCTCCGGGTACAGCTCAAAATCAATGTCGTGGAGCAGGCCCACCTGTCCCCAGTACTCCTCCTCGCCGTCATATCCCTCTTCTCTGGCATACCACCTCATCACGCCCTCCACCGTGATCCCGTGAAGAATGTGAAAAGATTCCTTATTATATCTGCGCAGCAGGTCCAGCGCCTGCTGCCTTGTCATCCCTGTAGTCATCATATCGTCTGCCTTCCTCCTTTTTCATAGTAACGGCACGCGCCGCTCTGCGGCACCTGCCATGTCGTCGGAAGGCATCCTGAAAACGCTGCGCGTTTGCCTTCCTCCTACTTTTTGGTATCGGCACGCGCCGCTCTGCGGCACCTGCCATGTCGTCGGAAGGCATCTTGAAAACGCTGCGCGTTTGCCTTCCTCCTACCCCCTGGTCACCCACGGATAAACAGTACCAGTATACCATTCATCCCAAAAATTACAATCCCTAACTTTATTGACAGTCCTATATTTTTATGCTATTCTACATTTAGACAATCATCTAAATATATGTCAAACCAAAGAAAGCAAGGAATGCCCACATGAAATTCCAACGGACCTTCAAAGCCCTGTCTGACTTAACCCGGAGGGAGATCTTAAACCTGTTAAAAGAGGGGCCCCTGACAGCGGGGGAGATCGCCGGGCATTTTAAAATTTCCGGCGCCACTGTCTCCCACCATTTATCCATATTGAAAGAGGCCGGGCTTATTTTGGATGACCGTCAGGGAAAGTATATCTACTATGAGCTGAACATGTCGGTGGTGGATGAACTTCTGGGATGGATCAGCGCGCTGAAAGGAGAAGATCAGAATGAATGATAAAAAAGAGAGGATAACCCGGAACCGAAAACAGGCCCTGGTGTGGGGCCTGTCCCTCCTGCCCGTGATCCTGGCAGCCGCTGTGTACCAAAAGCTTCCCCAGCAGATCCCCACCAACTGGGGATTCGACGGCCATGTGAGCTACGGCCCCAAAAGCACTCTGTGGACCCTGGCCGGCATGGCTCCGTTCCTGGCGGTCTTGTTTCAGGTGCTTCCCTTTATTGATCCCAAGAAAAAGAATTACTTAAAATTTGAGAACGTGTACCAGAGCTTCCAGATATTTTTCCAGATCTTCATGCTGATTATGGTGGGGATCGTCATCACGGAGAGCCTCCGCCCCGGGACGGTGCAGGTCTCCACTCTGGTCACAGCCATGTGCGGGGTCCTGTTTATGTTTATCGGCAACATCATGCCCAAGTTCCGGCAAAACTTTTTCTGCGGTTTTCGGACCCCCTGGGCTCTGTCCGACGAGACCGTGTGGAACAAGACCCACCGGCTTGGGGGACGGCTTATGTTCCTCGCCGGAATCCTGGGGTTTGCGGGGGCATTTCTCCCCTGGGACAGGGCAAAGATGGCCATGCTTCTGGTTCCCATGATCGGGGCCACAGCAGTTCCCTATGTCATGAGCTATGTGTGGTTCCGGAACATCTCAAAACAAAACCCACAGTAACCCCCATCCCCCGCGCTTTGCGGCCCCGCAGGCCTATTTCCAGAGGGCGCATGCTTTCGCAGGCATAGGAAGGCAGCGCGGCGCATATTTTATAGTAAACCGCCGCGAAACGGCAGGAATTTTTATGGAAATATATGTGGTCCGCCCAAATGACACTGTAGATGAGATCGCCCGGCAGCAGGGCGCGGATGTGAATTCCATCATAGAGATCAACCAGCTGGAGGCTCCCTACCGCCTTGCCGTGGGGCAGTCTCTGCTTTTTTCCGGGAAAACTCCCCGGCAGGCGGAGTTAATCCGCCCCTCTGACCGCAGATCTGTCTTCCGAAGCGGTTACGCCTATCCTTATATCTCTCCGGCAGTGATGGAGGAGACGCTGTCCTGGCTGTGTGAGGTGGCCGTATTTTCCTATGGCTTCACCCTTTCGGGGGATCTGATTCCTCCTTCCCTGGATGACTCCTGGATAATCCGGGAAGCTCTGGCTCTCGGCGTCATGCCCACCCTGACCCTGACGCCCCTGGGGGCTGACGGGCACTTTAACAACCACTTAGTCAGCGCTCTGGTACGCCAGCCCGCCATCCAGCGCAGGCTGGTCACCGGGCTGGCCTCCGTTATGCTGGAAAAAGGGTATCAGGCGGTAAATATCGACTTTGAATATGTGCTCAGGGAAGACCGGGATGCATTTACCACCTTTGTAGCCTATACTGCCAATGTGCTCAACACTCTGGGCTACCAGGTCTCCGTGGCTCTTGCCCCCAAACACTCTGACGACCAGCCAGGTCTTCTGTATGAAGGAATCGACTACGGCGGGCTGGGAGCTGCCGCCAACTGGGTGATTCTCATGACTTATGAGTGGGGGTATACCTACGGCCCCCCAATGGCAGTGGCGCCCATAAACCAGGTGCGGCGGGTGGTGGAATACGCCCTCACCAAGATCCCTGCCTCCAAGATCTGCCTGGGCGTCCCAAACTACGGCTACGACTGGCCCCTTCCCTACGTGTCCGGCGTCACAGCCGCCAGAACCATAGGCAATCTGGAGGCTGTGCAGACAGCCGTTTTCTACGGCGTTCCTATCCAGTTTGACCAGACCGCCCAATCTCCTTATTTCCGGTACTGGCAGTACGGAACAGAACACGAGGTCTGGTTCGAGGATGTGAGGAGCTGGAGACAAAAATTCCTTCTGGTAGAACAATACGGCTTAAAGGGGATTGCCGTATGGCAGCTTATGAGGCTGTTCCGGGGTGGGTGGGTTCTTTTTGACGCCATGTTTCCCGGGCCATAACCGGCAGCTCCTCTCAGAGCGCCTCCGCTTTGCTCTCTCCCACTACACCGATCTCATGCTCTTTCAGCAGCTGGGCCGTAACCCCGTCCCCTTCTGTCAGGGTCCTGGTAAATGTCCCGTCATAGACGCTCCCGCATCCGCAGGACGGGCTCCTCTCCTTCAGCACGGCCCTGCGGCACCCATACAGGCGGGCCAGCCTCAGAGCCTCCCAGGCGCCCCTCTCGTAATACGCGGTCACATCCTCCCCCTTGCGGTTCCACACGCCGCCGTCCTTTCTCTCTGACGGCTCTCTGGGCGTGCCCATGCCCCCCAACTGCTCCGGGCACACCGGTATCAGGACAATATCCTCTCTCTCCAGCAGTCCCAGAACTCTCTTGTCCTCTTTTCTCGCGCCGTCATAGCGGCATCCTGCCCCCAGAAGGCAGGCGCTGACCAGTATATATTCCATTTTCCCTCCGTCTCTGTGCTGAACTTAAAACTCATTCCAGGGGCTTCTGATAAAAGCTCCCGATAAACGTCTCCGTAGGCATCACGTTGACAATCAATGCAGGGTCCACCTGGGTCAGATGGAAGATGATATCCTGCACTTCATAGGTGGACACCACTGTGTGCAGAAGGCTCATCCTCTTGCCGCTGTATCCGCCGTGCCCGTCCACCACGGAAATACCGTGTTTACAGAAACTGATATACTCCTTCACCACCTCCTCAGGCTTCTGGGTAGTGATCTGGAGCGTCACCCGCTTGAACCGATGGTAAAAATTGTCAATGGTTTTTGTGGCAATAAATTGAAACAATATGGAATATCCCGCGTGCTCCCAGCCAAACAAAGCTCCGAA
The DNA here is from genome assembly GCA_947066955.1 of uncultured Hungatella sp. Lineage (GTDB taxonomy): Bacteria > Bacillota > Clostridia > Lachnospirales > Lachnospiraceae > UBA3402. The sequence goes on along the minus strand of CAMTAF010000055.1, from coordinate 17,669 downwards.
CACGCACAGCAGGCAGCAGTTGAACACGAACACATACTGCCAGATGGATTTGCCCAGGCGGTTAGACACATAGAGGGCGATAAAATCCATGCCTCCCGTGGAGGCGTTTCCCTTGAGGGCAATGGAGATAGCCAGCCCGTAAAGAAATCCTCCGAAGCAAATATTCAGCAGCACATCGTCAAACAGCGGCTCGCTTACCAGAATCTGCAAAAATAAGCTGGACAGCAGCACCTGTACCATGGAAAATATGACGAATTTTTTCCCGATCTGTTTGTAACAGAAGGCTGCCACCGGAATATTCAGCACCACCATGCCCACTGATGTGGTAAAATGAATCCCGAAAACCCCGGCAATCCTGGACAGCAGGCTGGCAATGCCCGTAAATCCGCTGGGCAGCAGCCCCACCGGCTCCAAAAATATGTTCATCGCAAAGGCCTGCAGCAGCGCGGAGGCCACCACGGCCGCCGACATAATCAAATATCTTTTTTTCATAACTTCTTTCCCTTCCTACATGATTGATACTATACCATTGTCACTACTATATCATGCCGCCCTCTTTTTCTCAATATGCCATACATCATTTTTATGGTCAAATACTTCTTTAAGGATGAAAATTGCTATAAAAGATTAGAAATTACCCTTGTTTATTGTCATATATTCATGTTATTATAAGAATGATAGCATGTAGTTCATGTTTATTTTTACAATTTCCTAAAACAGGAGGGAGTTAAAATGAGAAAGACAGTCACATTCACCGCCACAGCTCTTTTGACAGCGGTAAGCCTTGCGGCTCTGCCCGGGGTTCAGGCGCTGGCAGCCGGACCCAGCTCAGGAGGCTCAGGAGAGAACCAGCTTTCCTGGGATATGGCGGAGGAGATCCTGACTCACATCAGCGATCCCGTATTTCCGGATTACTCGGTAAGTGTTCTGGATTACGGCGCCGTGCCCAACGACGGAGTTCTGGACACAGCTGCGATCCAGGCCGCCATCGACGATGTCAGCCAAAAAGGCGGCGGCATGGTCATCGTGCCATCCGGAGCTTACGACACCGGAGCCATCACCCTGAAGAACAACGTAAACCTTCATCTGGAATCTGAGGACACTCTGCTGCGCTTTACCAAGGAGATCACTCCTGCTAATTATCCGCTGGTATTCGCCCATTACGAGGGATCCAAAGTGTACAACTGGAGTCCTTTGATCTATGCTTATCAGCAGAAAAATATCGCCGTGACCGGCAAGGGAACCATGGACGGACAGGCTGATAAGGATACGTGGTGGAACTGGCGCACTACCACCAACGCTGACGGCACTACCACCAATTTGTCATCACCGGATGCCAAGTTGCTGAGAAAGATGACCGATGACGGCGTTCCTGCTGAAGAGCGTATTTTCGGCGAAGGCCACTATTTAAGACCTAATTTTGTTCAGCCTATCGAGTGTGAGAACGTTCTCATCCAGGGCGTCAAGATCACCAATTCCCCCATGTGGGAGTTAAACCCTGTGCTCTGCACCAACTTTACCGCCAGAGGCGTACATATTGACAGCCACGGGTACAATAACGACGGCTGTGACCCTGAGAACTGCAATTACGTTCTCATTGAAGACTGCTATTTCAACACAGGCGACGACTGTATCGCCGTGAAAGCAGGCCGCAACCGCGACGGAAGAGAATTGGGCGAGGCGGGCTATCCCACCCAGAACCTGATCATCCGCAACAACGTCTTCGCTGACGGCCACGGCGGCATTGCCTGCGGCAGCGAGATGAGCGGCGGCATCAAGAACCTTTTTGCCGACAACAACACCTTCGACAGCCCCACCTTAAACTATGCCCTCCGTTTCAAGACCAACGCTGAGAGAGGCGGCGCGATCGAGAATGTATATCTGCGCAACTCCACCATCAAGTCCGTAGGAAACGCTGTGGTTCACGCCACCATGCTCTACGACGTGGGACGGGACGGCAACTATCTTCCCCAGTTTAAGAACATCACCATCGAGAACCTGACCAGCAACGGCGGCGAGTATGGTATCTTTATGGAGGCCTTTGACGAGGTTCCCATCACCGGCCTTGTTCTGAAAAATGTGAACATCACAGGAGCCGAGAAGGAAATCCGCGCCCTCAACTGGCAGGATTCCGTGCTGGAGAATGTCACCATCAACGGCAAGTCCTTCCCCAGACCGGTTGAGACCAAGATCCTGGGCACCCCGATCCCGGGCAGCACCGTGGAGGGAAGCTCTGTCCTCTTAGGCGGCAACAGCAGCAACTTAAGCTTCCAGTGGGAGCTTTCCGACAGCCCTGACGGAACCTGGTCAGCAGCCGGAACCGGCAAATCCTGGACCGTACCCTCCGACGCTGCCGGAAAATATGTGAGACTGACCTCCACAGACAACAGCGGAAATCAGGAAAGCAGCATTGCTTACAAAGTCTTAAAGAGCAATGTAGTCTCCGGCCTTCCGGGAATTGAGACTCTCATGAGAGCCGCTACCAAGGGCTACATTGATGAGGACGAGGTTCTGGATCTCAGCAGAGAGATCACTAACCGGGATTGCGCTAAAATGCTGGCCAAGTTGTGGAACTTAGAAGCTCCCAAGGAGAGAATCCAGATCAGCGACGTTCCTGAGACCGACCCTGATTACAATGTTATCGCAGCCGTGGTTGAGGCTCAGATGATGAACTTAAAGGATCCCTCTGTGGCAGCTGCCCAGGGAACCCTTTACAACGCAGGTGTCAGCAAGGATGCCGCTTCCAAGCGTACCGCTTTCCTGCCCGAGGCTACCATCAACAGAGATGAGATGGGCTATATTGCCATCCTGGCCTGCGGAGTTCCCTACAACGAGACTCTGGGAACCAAGCCGAAATTTGACGATGCCTCCGAGATCGAGTCCGTGTACTCCTCCAACGTTGGAGCTACTGCGTACTTTGGTTTCATGAGCGCCAAGGAAGGCAACTCCTTCAAGCCCAAAGATCACACCACCATGGGTGAACTGATCGATATCGTCTTGAGGATGTCTGATTTTGTCCACAAATAAGATTGTCCGCAAATAATAGACAGCCCTGTCAGAGATTTGATTCCCTGACAGGGCTGTTTTTTTGATCCTTATTCCTTTTCCTGGCTCTTAACTTCCCTCACAGCCCTGGAGTCGATCTCCTCCCTGACCTTGGCTATAAATTCAGCCAGGGACTTCTGCCCCTCGTCGCCGGCAAACCTGCTTCTCACGGATACCTTTCCTTCCTCCTGCTCCTTCTGACCCACGATCAGCATGTAGGGAATCTTCTGCATCTGCGCCTCACGGATCTTGTAGCCGATCTTCTCGGAGCGGGTATCCAGCTCTGCCCGGATTCCCGCCTCATCCAGCTGCCGCCTTACGCTGTCTCCATAGTCAATGAACTTGTCGGAGATGGGCAGCACCTTCACCTGAACCGGGGCAAGCCATGTGGGGAAGGCTCCCGCAAAGTGCTCGATCAGGATTCCGATGAACCTCTCGATGGAGCCAAATGCCACCCTGTGGATCATGATGGGGCGGTGCTTCTCCCCGTCTGCCCCCTGATACTCCAATTCAAAACGCTGGGGCAGCTGGAAATCAAGCTGGATGGTCCCGCACTGCCAGGTCCTTCCGATGGCGTCCACCAAGTGGAAATCGATCTTGGGACCATAGAAAGCTCCGTCCCCTTCATTCACCACGTAGTCAAGGCCAAGCTCGTCCAGGGCGCTTCTCAGGCCCTCTGTGGCCATCTCCCAGTCCTCGTCGCTTCCCATGCTGTCCTCAGGCCTTGTGGAAAGCTCCACATGGTATTTAAAACCAAACAAAGTGTACACCTCATTGATCAGCCTGGCAACTCCCATGATCTCTCCCTTGATCTGCTCAGGGGTCATAAAGATATGGGCATCATCCTGGTTAAAGCACCTCACCCTCATGAGGCCGTGAAGCTGTCCCGACTTCTCGTGGCGGTGCACCAGGCCCACCTCCCCCAGGCGCAGGGGCAGATCCCGGTAAGAGCGTGGCTCAGAGGCATACACGAGGACACCGCCCGGACAGTTCATGGGCTTGATGGCGTAATCCTGCTCATCGATGGTTGTGGTGTACATGTTATTTTTATAGTGATCCCAGTGCCCGGAAGTCTCCCACAGGCTCCGGTTCAGCATGATAGGCGTGGAGATCTCCACGTATCCCGCTTTCTTGTGAATCTCCCTCCAGTACTCCATGAGCGTGTTTTTCAGCACCATGCCCTTTGGCAGGAAGAAGGGGAATCCCGGGCCTGCGTCGTGCATCATAAACAGCCCCAGCTCGCGCCCCAGTTTCCTGTGATCTCTCTTCTTGGCCTCCTCCATCATGGTGATGTAAGCCTCCAGCTCCTCCTTCTTCGCAAATGCCGTAGCGTAGATGCGGGTCAGCATCTTGTTGTGCTCATTGCCTCTCCAGTAGGCTCCGGCAATGCTTGTGAGCTTGTAAGCCTTTCCCACATCCTTGGTGTTCATCAGGTGAGGTCCGGCACACAGGTCCGTAAACTCCCCCTGCCTGTAGAAGCTGATCTCCTCGCCCTCGGGAAGGTCCTCAATCAGCTCCACCTTGTAGGGCTCCTCCTTTTCTTTCATGAAGGCCAGGGCCTCCTCTCTCGGAAGAGTGAACCGCTCCAGAGGCAGGGCTTCCTTGATAATCTTCTTCATCTCCCCCTCGATCTTCTCCAGATCCTCCGCCGTGATGGGGGATGCAAAGTCGATGTCATAGTAAAATCCGTCCGCTATGGAGGGTCCGATGGCCAGCTTTGCATCCGGATACAGCCTCTTCACAGCCTGCGCCATCACATGGCTCGCGGTGTGGCGCAGGGCGGCCAGACCCTTTTCGTCCTTTGCCGTCAGGATGTTCAGCTGACAGTCATGATCCACCACTGTCCTTAAATCCACACTCTCCCCGTTGATCTCCCCGCCGCAGGCCATCCTGGCCAGGCCGGAACTGATGTCAGCCGCTATATCGATCACCGACATGGGGCTGGCATACTCCTTTGTGCTGCCGTCTTTCAGTGTTACTTTCATGACAATTCTCCTTTTCCATGTATTTTTTCAGATTCCAATTTGAAACCCGCATACAGCCGCTGAGAGAAGGGCCCGTGGGCAATCGAGCAGGGGAGGTCTTCCCCCTACTCGCCGCGCGGCCCGTGCGCCGCTTTAGCGGCAAACTTCCACTGCACGGGCCTGTGCAATCGAGTAGGGGAAGCTTTCCCCCCACTCGCCGCGCCGGGCCCCGGCCAGCTTTTGCTGGCAAAACTCCTCTCGGGGCCCGTGCGCATAAAAAAGTCCCTCCCCACAGTTTCCCGTGAGAAGGGACGATCCATGATCGCGGTTCCACCCTTTTTGCCGGCGCAGTATGTGCGCTCGACCTCTCTTTGTGATGATAACGGAATCGCCGTGTCCGATTAAGGACCGCTCAGGGGTGGTCTTCCGATACCGGATCCGTGAGATGCTCACACCTTATCCATCTCTCTCTGAACGGCCCCTGGTAACTTACTCTTCCCGTCAACGCGCTATATTTCCTATTTGTTTCTTGATTATACCATGTCACCACCCGTCAGGGTGACGACCTGCGTGCGCATCAGCGCACTTTCTATTGTATCATTGCTCCCGGTTTTGTCAAGTCCGAAAAATCCTGCCGCATCAGCGAACCTCTACGCTCCAGCCCTCGGGCCCTTGTGTCTTGCCCAGCTGGATCCCAGTGATGGTGTCATAGAACTTCTGGGTCAGCTCTCCGATCTTTCCGCCGCCGATGGCCATGCGCTTCTCCTCATAGCGAAGCTCCCCTACCGGTGATACCACCGCCGCCGTGCCGGTGCCGAAGCACTCCTCCATAGCCCCGGACTCTGCCGCGGCCACGATCTCGTCCACGGAAATCCTCTTCTCCTCCACGGGAACTCCCCACTCCCTGCACAGAGCGATCACAGAGTCCCTGGTGACGCCGGGAAGGATGCTTCCGTTTAACGCGGGAGTGACCACGGTTCCGTTGATCTTGAAAAAGATGTTCATGGCGCCCACCTCCTCAATATACTTGCGGTGCACACCGTCCAGCCACAGCACCTGGGAATACCCCTCGTCGTGGGCTTTTACCTGGGAAGCCAGGGAAGCCACATAGTTGCCTCCTGTCTTGGCCTCTCCGATGCCCCCCTTCACAGCCCGCACGTACTCGTCCTCGATCCAGATCTTTACGGGATCCAGGCCGCTTGCGTAGTAAGCTCCCACTGGGGACAAAATGACCATAAATTTATAAGTATGGGAGGGCCTTACCCCCAAAAACGGATCCGTGGCAATGACGAAAGGACGGATATACAGGGAAGTCCCCGGCTTGGTGGGGATCCAGTCCCGGTCCACGCTGACCACGGTCTTCACGGCCTCCACAAAAAGCTCCTCCGGGATCTCCGGGATGCACAGCCTCCGATTGCTCCTGTTGGCCCTCTGGGCATTCTTGTCCGGACGGAACAAAAGGATCCTTCCGTCCTCCGCCTTGTAGGCCTTCAGCCCCTCAAACATCTCCTGCCCATAGTGGAACACCATGCAGGAGGGCTCCAGCTCCAGCTTGTGATAGGGCACCACTCTGGGGTCATGCCATCCTTTTCCCTCCTCATAATCCATCTCAAACATGTGATCTGTGAAAATAGTTCCAAATACCAGCGGATTGTCCTGCGCCGGCTTCTCCTTCGGACACACGGTCTTTTCAATTCTGATCTCCATCGCTTTTTACTCTCCCTTTCCCTACTGGCTTTCAGGATACCCACATCTACGTGGTTCCAGGTCAGTAAATTTTATAGATATGGTAACTGCCCTCAATTATCAGTCAAAAACTCTCATATGTCAACTTATTTTTTCAGGCTCATGCCCGGATTCCCAGCCTCCCCATCATGGGAGCAACCACACGCTCCCTCAAAAAGCTGACAATAGGGCCTGTAAAGAATCCCACCACAAGGGTACCCACACCTACCGTGCTTCCTGTAAAGAATCCCACCGCAATGCTTATCAGGTCCGTGCAGATCCTGGCGACCCTGAATTTCACCTTTCCATGAGAATAATTCTCAATGATCACTCCCAGCCGGTCATACGGCGCGGCTCCCAGGTCACAGAACATATAGAGGCTTACGCCGAAGCACACGGTCAGAACCCCTGCCGCCAGAAGAAAGATCCGGATCCCCAGGCTGCCCGCCAGGCCTTCTATGGTAATGCCCGCGACAGAAAACAAAAACATGAAAAATTCTACAAAATATCCCAGGGCCAGCATGTTCACCAGCGCCCCCACGCCGAAGCTCTTCCTGTCCAGTATAAATACCGGGATAAACAGGATGATGTTCAGGATCATCTGATAGGTGCCCAGGCTAAGGCCGAGAAGGCGGCTGACCCCCAGATTCATGCAGCTAAAAGGGTCTGTCCCAAACCCTGACAGCCGCAAAACAGCGATCCCCAGCCCAAGGATCAGGTTGGCTGCCGTCACCATCACAATGCGCAGAGGCAGATTATTTTTTCCATTTTTCATCGCTTATGTATCCTCCCCCATTTTTTTATAATTATAGGGGATAACAGAAAAAATGGCAATACTAAACTCCGGTTTCAGGCCTTTTTCGAGGTTATCGCCGTATATGGTTTTGCGGCTTTATCCGCCTCAGCTGCCGCCTGATATGCCGTGACTCCCTGGGCAAAACTAAAAGGCCGCTCCAAGGGATCCTCCTGGGGGATAACCACACAAGTTCTCAGAAACACATCTGTCTCGAATTCCCGCACCAGATCAATCCCGGCCTCCTCCAATCCCTTTTTCTGTCCGTATTCCTCTGTCCCTTCCGCTGTCTCCCTGACCCATCTTTCCATGCCTTTTATCTCCTTCACTCCGCTCTTTGGGTTTCTTAGCTTAGATTTTAACTCTATTATAGAGCAGAAGTACGTTCAAAACTTGTAAAATCTGTGAAAAATATGTGAAAAGGCAGGGCTTACGCGCCCTGCCTTGCCAGATCTTCCGATGTCATGCCTCCCAGCAGATCCTTCAGCTGTTCCACAGACAGATTTTTTTCTTTTAAAAGCTTTGTCACCTCCCTGACATGTTCCGACTCGATCTCATCCATAAGCGACTGACGCCTCTCCTCCATGGTGGCGATCGCCTCTGTGTACTGCTCGATGGCCTCCTCTGTCTTTATCAGCTCATCCTCCAACTTTTCCCGTCTGGTCCTTCTGTGTCTTCTTTCCATGACCGCCCTCCTGATATCTAGATTATGATTGTCCATTTAATGCCATTATATGCCGTCTAAAAAGGAATTATTCGGAAATCTGTCCGAAATTTCCATTTGACATAAACCGTTGACTGTGGTAGTATAAGGTTATTATCCGGTAATGGGCCTGTACTGGTTTCGACAGGGGTCATGCAGCTGGTGAAGCTATCCGCATGCGATGCGTTAAATGGCAAAATTAAAATTAAACGCTGAAGATAATTTAGCATACGCCGCTTAATTGCGGCCGTCAGCCTTAGTGCACTCACACATTAAGAACCTGGCGTCGATCTTGTGAGAAACGACACATACAAAGCTTTGCGTATGTGGGCGTACCATGAAGCTACTGAAACCGCCAGAGCGTCAGTCCCCGGGCGGCAGAGGGAATGTCAATCGGCTGACTATGATAGTAGAAGAACAGGGAATTGATTTTTGGACACGGGTTCAAATCCCGTCAGGTCCATCAAAAATGTCGGTGTGTCAATGCTTTCAAAAACCGAGCCATGTTTTGTGTGATACATTGCGGCATTATATCAAAGCAGACAGCAGCCCCGGAGAAATCCGAGGGTTGTTGTTTCTATCTACCTACATTCAGTATTTTTCTGTTATCTTTCAGAATTGATAAATTTTTCGCAGTCCAGCTCCCCATATGCCTGACAAAAGGACTTCATAACACTTGCCGCCCGCTCCACATAGATACGGCACCCATGCCCCTGACAGGCACAAGACCACGATCCGGATTCGTCCTCTTCAAAAAGAGGACAAAAGATTAAACCAGGAGGAAGGCAAATGCACAGCATTTTCAGGATGCCTTCCGACGACTTGGCAGGTGCCGCGCAAGCGGCGCGTGCCGCTACCAAAAAGGAGGAAGGCAAATGCGCAGCATTTTCAGGATGCCTTCCGGCGACTTGGCAGGTGCCGCGCAAGCGGCGCAGGCCGTTACCCCAAAAAGATAGGAGGATGAGGAAATGTTAGAAAAGAAAGATTTGGAAATGATTGCCCAGGTTGTAAGCGAAACTGTAAAAGAAATCAACAAGCCCATCTACGAACGACTCGACAGGGTGGACTCCAGGCTTGACAGCATGGACTCCAGGCTCGACAACATGGACTCCAGGCTTAATAAAGTAGAGGAAAAAGTAACCGACGTTCAAATGACTCTTGAAAATGAGACGAATAAAAGCATTCGCATCATCGCCGAAGGACGCTTAGATCTCTCCCGCAAACTGGGCGATGCTCTGAAAGTACAAAGTGAAAAAGAAATGCTGCTGATCCGCATAACTCGGATAGAAAATGAGATCCGCCAGATTAAGCAAAGAATTGGGGAAATCGCATAGGCTTAAAAGACACAGGTCCCGAGGAGATTTGCCGGCAGAGCTGGTCGACACTGGGGCAGGGGAAAAGGCGCCCCCTGCCCCAGTGAGCCGATTTCTACCGGAAAGTCTGCTTAAACTCTCTCTCCATCTCCCGCCTCTGATCCTTCTTAGCGATGTCATCTCTCTTGTCGTACAGCTTCTTTCCCTTAGCCAGGCCCACTTCCACCTTCACCAGGCTTCCCTTAAAATACACCTGCAGGGGGACCAGGGTGTATCCTTTCTCCGCGATCTTTGCCCCCAGCTTGGCGATCTCCGACTTGTGGAGCAAAAGCTTTCGGTCCCTCAGAGGATCTTTATTAAAGATATTGCCCTTCTCGTAGGGGTTGATGTGCATGCCGTAGATATACATCTCCCCCTTATGGATCCGGATAAAGGACTCTTTGATGCTGCACTTGCCCATGCGGATGGACTTTACCTCTGTGCCGAACAGCTCGATCCCCGCCTCATACTTATCCTCAATAAAAAAATCATGATATGCCTTCTTGTTGTTGGCAACCAGCTTCGTAGTCTGTTTCCCCATAGCTTTCTTTCCCCTTTTTAGTTATCTGGCAGGCCCTCGCACAGGGCAAAATCCACGGTTCTTGTCATCCTGTCTGTGCCTGCCACCAGGATCTTGACCTTCTGCCCCAGCTTGTAGCGGGTATTGGTGGTCTCCCCCGCCAACTCCAACTTCTCCTCGTCAAAGATATAGTAATCTCCCTTCAGCTCGCTGACGCGGATCAGGCCCTCCACCGTGTTGGGCAACTCCACATAGAGCCCCCATCCCGTGACTCCCGAGATCACTCCCTCATAAGTCTTTCCAATGCGCGCGGACATATATTCACATTTTTTCAGCTTGTCGGTCTCCCTCTCCGCCTCGTCGGCCCTCCGCTCCATGGCGGAACACTGGACCGCCACCTGGGGCAGGATCCTGTCATAATGAGAGATTCTCTTCTCCCCCAGGCCGCCTCTCAAGCTCTCCTTGATGATCCTGTGGATCTGCAGGTCCGGATACCGGCGGATGGGCGATGTAAAGTGAGTATAGTAGTTAGCTGCCAGGCCGTAATGGCCTGTACAGATGGTGGTGTACTTTGCCTGCCTCATGGACCGCAGGGTCAGCCGGCTGATCAGGGCCTCCTCCGGTGTCCCCTCGATCCTGTCCAAAAGCTTCTGGATCTCCTTGGGATGCACCTCCCCGTTCTGGGTTCTGATGGAATACCCGAAATTGTTGATAAATGTCCCCAGGCGCTTCATCTTCTCCGGATCAGGATAGTCGTGGGTCCGGTAGACAAAGGGCAGCTCCTGCCAGAAATAATTCTCCGCTACAGTCTCATTTGCCATGAGCATGAAATCTTCGATGATCCTGGTGGCCGCGTTGCGCTCATAGGGCTTTATGTCCACCGGCTTCCCTTTGTCATCCAGTAAGATCTTGCTCTCCGGGAAATCAAAGTCAATGGACCCCCTCTGCCTCCTCCTGGCCCGCAAAATCTCTGCCAGCTCCTTCATCAGATGGAACATGGGGACAAACTCTTCATATTCTCTCATGGTTTCCGGGTCCTGGTCCGTGATAATGGCATTGACCGCCGTGTAGGTCATGCGCCGGTCAACCCGGATCACCGTCTCCGCGATCTGGTGGCCCATCACCATGCCCCTGCCGTCGATCTCCATGATACAGCTCAGAGCCAGACGGTCTTCCCCTGCGTTCAGGGAACAGATGCCGTTGGACAGCTTGTGGGGCAGCATGGGAATCACCCGGTCCACCAGGTACACGCTAGTCCCTCTCTTCAAAGCTTCCTCGTCAAGAGGCGAACCCTCCCGGACATAGTGGGTCACATCCGCGATGTGGACCCCCAGTGTGTAGTGGTCCTCGCCCTCTTTTGAGATGGTGACGGCATCATCCAGATCCTTGGCATCCTCCCCGTCAATGGTCACCGTGGGAAGCTCCCGCAGGTCCAGCCGCCCCGCCTTCTCCCTTTCGTCCACCTCCCCGGCTGTGAGGGAGGCCTGCCTCATAACCTCAGGCGGGAATTCCTCGGGAAGCCCGTAGGCCTTGATGATGGATAAAATATCTGTCCCCGGATCGTTTACATGGCCGATAATCTCCGTGATCCTTCCCTCAGGCTTCTTCCTCTCCCCGCCGAAGTCCGTGATCTTTGCCACCACCTTGTGGCCCGTGACCGCTCCCATATCCTTTCCCTGGGGAATAAAGATGTCCTGGGTCAGCTTCTGGTTGTCAGGCAGCACGAAGCCGAAGCTCTTGTTCTTCTGATAATATCCGATCACGGTGTCATTGGCCCGCTCCAAGATCCTCACCACCGCGCCCTCCGGCCTCCTGCCCTGGGCCCGGCCTTCCTCCGCCGCCACCTGGACCTTGTCCCCGTGCATGGCTCCCGCCGTCTTTTCCGCGGGTATAAAGATATCCTGCTCAAGCCCTTCCACAGACACAAATCCAAAGCCCCTGGGGTGGCCTGTAAAGATGCCTGTCAGGGAAAAATCCCGGGGACGTCCGTATTTTCCCTTCTTTGACACGCTGATCTTTCCCTCTGCCAGGAGGGTGTCCAAAACCTGCTTTAATTCGTCCCTCTGATCCTTGGGAACATCCAGCAGGATAGCCAGCTCTTTCAGTTTCATGGGCGTGTAGGCCTTGTCCTGAAACAGCTCTGTGAGCATCCCTTTCCTCTGCTTTAATAATTCTTCTGTCATCCTTCCACCTACGTGCAAAAAAACACCCTTGTTTTGCCAAGAGTGTTTGTTTTAATACCGTTACCAGATTACGTTTAAAACCAGGGCAAGCAGTAAAACCGCCGCTGCCGCAAACTTCGTGAACTTCTCCAGGTTGCCCTCCATGGAACGAGCCTTGTTCTTGCCCCAATAGCTGTCAGCCATACCGCTGATGGAGCCCAGCCCGGACGACTTGCCCTCCTGAAGCAGCACTATAACGGTAAGGGCCACACATATAAGAACAAACACAATGGTTAAAATTGTTTTCAGCATGCTTTTCACACCTCCTATAGTCAAACCATTGTTATCATAGCACATTTTTCCATGAAAAACAACTGAAAGTTTATTTTTTTCTGTCAGAGCTCCTCTTCAATCCGCAGAAGCTGGTTGTATTTTGCCACACGGTCGCTTCGGCAGGGCGCGCCTGTCTTAATCTGCCCCGCGTTTACCGCAACAGCGATGTCCGCAATAATAGAGTCCTCCGTCTCCCCTGACCTGTGGGAGATGACGGTCCGGTAGCCCGCCTTTTTCGCCGTCTCCACGGCCTCAAAGCTCTCTGTCAAGGTCCCGATCTGGTTGACCTTTACCAGGATCGCGTTGCCTGCTCCCAGCTGGATTCCTTTTTTCAGCCTCTTAGTGTTGGTGACAAAAAGGTCGTCTCCCACCAGCTGGAGCTTGCTTCCCAGGGTCCCGGTGAGAAGCTGCCAGCCCTCCCAGTCCTCCTCCCACAGCCCGTCCTCGATAGACAGGATGGGAAAGCTTTCCGCAAGCTTCCGGTAATACTCCACCATCTCCTTTGCGTCTCTCTCCACCTTCACCCCGCTCATCTGACTTTCCCCCGGGAATTCATACATCCCCGTGGCCTCATTGTACAGCTCGCTGGATGCGGCGTCGATGGCGATGCCCACCTGGGTTCCCGGCTGGAAGCCGCTTAAGCTGATGGCATCCACCAGATAGGACAGCACCTCCTCCGTGTTGCGCAGGTTGGGGGCAAATCCTCCCTCGTCTCCCACTGCCGTGGAATACCCGTTGGTTTTTAAAAGCCCCTTCAGGGTCTGGTAGATCTCGGCGCACATCCGCAGCCCTTCCGAAAAACTCCCCGCCCCCACAGGCATGACCATAAACTCCTGGAGGTCCACGGTGTTGTCCGCGTGGACGCCGCCGTTTAAGATGTTCATCATGGGAACCGGGAGCTGATTTCCCGCGATTCCCCCCAGATACCGGTAGAGCGGGATCCCCAGGCTGTTTGCGGCGGCTCTGGCCGCAGCCATGGACACTCCCAGTATGGCGTTGGCTCCCAGAGCGGACTTATTGTCCGTGCCGTCAGCCTCCCTAAGAAGCTGGTCGATCCTTCTCTGGTTCAGCGCGTTTTCAAATGCCACTGCCTCGGCCAGGACCGTATTTACATGCTCCACTGCCTTCAGAACACCTTTTCCGTGGTATCTCGCCTCCCCGTCCCTCAGCTCCACTGCCTCAAATTTTCCCGTGGAAGCGCCAGATGGAACCGCGGCCCGCCCCACCGCACCTCCGTCAAGGCGCACCTCTGCCTCCACGGTGGGATTTCCTCTTGAGTCCAGAATCTCTCTCCCCCGGACCTGTACAATCTCATATTTCTCACACATAAAAATGGCCTCCTTCACAATCTCAGTAACCATTATGAAGGGTGGCCATTTTTCTGATTTTTATACGCTGTACTAAGCCCTCAGCTCAATTCCCATGCCTTTCAGGCCGTGAAGGATCTTCTCCATGGCTCCGTTCACCTCTTTGTCCTCCAAGGTATGGTCTTTGGCCCGGAAGGTGATGGAGTAGGCCACGGACTTATGCCCTGCCAGGATCTGGGCTCCCTCATAGATGTCAAAGAGGCTGTAGCTCTCCAGGATCTTTCCTCCACGCTGCTGGATCATGTCCTCAATCTGGCCTGCCAGAATATTCTTTGGAACCACCATGCTGATATCCCTTGTCACTGCCGGATATTTTGCGATCCCCTCATACTTCCTGTCATAGGTGGTAAATGGCAGCAGGGACGGCATATCCAGGATTGCGATGTATGCCTTGTCCCCGATCCTGTAATTATCCGCCACATCCGGATGGACCTCCCCCAGATAACCGATCACCGTGCCGTCGTAGATCACATTGGCCTGACGGCCCGGGTGGAGCCAGCTCTTTCCCGCTTCCGGGTCATAGTGAGGCTTTTTGTCCATCCCTGCCTTGTCAAAGAACTCCTCGATCACGCCTTTCATGTCAAAGAAATCCACGTCCCCGTAAGCCCCCAGGACAAACTGCATCCTCTCGTCAGGAAGCTCCGCAAGGGGCAGGGCCTTGGGGAGATAGACATTGGCCAGCTCGTAGAGCCGGACATTTTTATTTCTCCTGTTATAGTTGGTGGACAGAGAATTCAGCATGCCGTGGAGAGGCGTGGTCCTCATGATGCTGAAATCCTCCCCCAGGGGATTGGAGATCTCGATTGCCTGGCGAAGGACATGGTCCTCCGGCATCCGCAGCCTGTCAAAGACCTTGGGGCTCTCAAAGGAATAGGTCATGCTCTCGCTGAAACCGCAGAACTGGGCAATCTGTCTGGCAGTTGCCTCCACTCTCAGCTTATAGGGCAGTCCCCCTGTGGTGGCCTCCCCTGAAGGCAGAGTGGTGGGGATGTTGTCGTAGCCGAAGAAGCGGGCCACCTCCTCTGCAATGTCCGCGGGGCGCTCCAAATCCTGGCGGAAGGTGGGGACAATGATCTCTTCTGTCTCCTTGTCCACTTTCAGCTCCAGCTTTCCGAAATATTCTTCCATGTCCTCCCGGCTGATGCCGGTGCCCAGAAGACGGTTCACCGCCGCCGGGTCAAAGGGGATCCTTCTCTCTCCCCGCTTCTCGGGGTACACGTCAATGATCCCTCCGATCACTTCCCCGGCTCCCAGCTCCTCCACCAGCTGGCAGGCCCTGTCGATGGCAGCCTGAGCGTTGTTGGGATCCAGGCCTTTCTCGAACTTTCCGGAAGCGTCGGTCCTTAAACCGATCTTCTTAGCCGACAGGCGGATGTTGACTCCGTCAAAGCAGGCTGCCTCAAACACCATGGTCTTTACATCGTCGGTGATCTTGGAGTTCTCGCCCCCCATGATCCCGGCGATGCCCACCTCTTTCTCCCCGTCATTGATCATCAGCACCGTGTGGTCCAGCTTCCTCTCCTGGCCGTCCAGTGTCTGGAAGGTATCCCCATCCTTGGCCCGCTTCACGATGATCTCATGGCCTCCGATCAGGTCATAGTCATAGGCGTGCATAGGCTGTCCGTACTCCTCCATCACATAGTTGGTGATGTCCACCAGGTTGTTGATGGGGCGGATTCCGCTGGCCGCCAGACGCCTCTGCATCCACTCAGGCGACGGACCCAGCTTAATATTTTTCACCATTCGGGCGCAGTACCTTGGGCACAGACCGGTATCCTCCACAGAGACCTTTAAGTAGTCGTGGATATCCTCCCCGTTCCCTGTGGCGGCAACTTCCGGAAGGACGAACTTTTTGTTAAAAGTAGCCGCAGCCTCCCTGGCAATGCCGATGACGCTGTAGCAGTCCACGCGGTTGGAAGTGATCTCGTACTCAAACACCGTGTCGTGAAGACCCAGAACCTCGATGGCGTCTGCCCCCACAGGGGTATCCTCCGGCAGGATATAGATCCCGCTCTCAGGCGCTAAAGGGTACATGTCTCTGGAGGACCCCAGCTCCTCGATGGAGCACATCATGCCGTTGGACTCCACTCCTCTCAGCTTTCCCTTCTTAATCTTAATGCCATCCTCCGGAAGGGGGCCGCCGTCATGGCCTCCCGCCACCTTTCCTCCGTCCAAGACCACCGGAACCTTGTCCCCCTCCTTTACGTTGGGAGCCCCTGTGACGATCTGGATAGTTTCCGCGCCAATATCCACCTGGCATATGATCAGCTTATCCGCGTCAGGGTGGCGCTCAATCTTCTTAATCTGGCCTACTACGATCTTCTCTAAGTTTTTGTCAAGGCACTGATAGCCCTCTACCTTGGTCCCCGACAGGGTCATGGCGTCCGTGTACTCCTGGGGAGTGACATCCAGATCCGGGACATAGGCTTTAATCCATGATAGCGCTGTATTCATGATTTGTTCTCCTTCTTTTAATGGGCACGCGCCGCTTCGCGTCACCTGCTAAAACTGCTTTAAAAATCTTACGTCATTTTCGTAGAGCAATCTCATATCGTCGATCTCATATTTCAGCAGAGCAATCCTCTCCAGCCCCACTCCGAAAGCGAACCCTGTGTAGGTCTCCGGGTCAATGCCGCACATTTCGAATACATGGGGATGAACCATGCCGCATCCCAGAATCTCAATCCATCCGGTTCCCTTGCAGAAGCGACATCCCTTTCCTCCGCACTTGAAGCAGCTCACATCCATCTCTGCGCTGGGCTCTGTGAAGGGGAAATGATGAGGGCGGAATTTTACCTTTGTGTCGGCTCCGAACAATTCCCTGGCAAACTCCGCCAGAGTGCCTTTTAAGTCGGCAAATGTAATATTCTTGTCAATAACCAGCCCCTCAACCTGATGAAATGACGGGGAGTGGGTGGCATCCACCTCATCGGAGCGGAACACCCGTCCCGGGGAGATCATGCGGATAGGCAGCTTGCCCTTCTCCATGGTCCGCGCCTGCACCGGGGAGGTCTGAGTCCTGAGCACAATGTCCTTGTTGATATAAAAAGTATCCTGCTCATCCTTTGCCGGATGTCCCTCGGGAATATTTAACTTTGTAAAATTGTACTCATCATATTCGATCTCCGGGCCTTCCACCACTTCATAGCCCATGCCCACAAAAATCCTCTCCAGCTCCTCCAAAGCGATGGTATTGGGATGGCCGTGGCCCACATTGGCCTTTCTGGCAGGAAGGGTCACATCAATGACCTCTGCCTTCATCTGGGCCTCCCTGGCCTTTTTCGCCAAAGCCAGCCGGTTCTCCTCCAGCTTCGCCTCGATCAGTTCCCTGACCTCGTTGACCATCTGGCCCACTTTCGGCCGCTCCTCAGGAGCAACATTCTTCATGCTCTTGAGCACGCTGGTCAGCTCTCCCTTTTTCCCAAGATAAGCGACCCGGATCTCGTTTAACCTGTCCAGGGCCTCGGAAGACTCGATCTGTCTGAGGGCTTCCTCCTTGATCTTCTCTAACTGCTCTTTCATGATATTCTCCTTTTCCTTTTTTCCTGTCCGCCCGCCGCGGGGCCCGTGCGCAATCGAGTAGGGGAGGTCTTTTCCCCTACTCGCCGCGCCGGGGCAGGGCCGCACAAGCGGCCACATTTCCTTTCTGCCCCGTGTGCAATTAAGTAGGGGAGATTTTCTCTCCCCTCTCACACCACCAGTACG
>CAMTAF010000054.1 GCA_947066955.1 uncultured Hungatella sp. | reverse complement strand
CTGTAATTATTGGATATAATTAATAAAGATATGCTCAAGATGGTCGGTATGGGGCAGCAGAGGAGTATCTGCATATCAGTAAATAGCAAATAATGAGTATAGGAGGACATAAGATGGCAACATATGACAGGTTGTTGGTAAGCACAGGCGGCGGCATATTAAATGACTCGAAAAAGTCAGACCGGCAAGAGGACGCCACCATCTGTATCGGCCTGGGCGGTACCGGCAAAGACGCTCTGAAAAAACTGAAAAAGGAGGTTTACAAACGTCTGAAGCCGGATGACCCCAAATCTTCGGTTCCAACCTACCGGAATATAAAATTTCTGCTCGTGGATTCAGACGCTGCTGGTTTGGATAGCCATGAGCTTACCAGCATCGATAAAACTACGGAATACTTTTCCATTTCCAATAATAATATCATAGACACATTTAACTCAAAAAGCATTATCGCGTCCCGACAGGAATTATCATGGCTGAATCATGAACACATTACGATCAAGGATGCAGGCAATGGTGCCGGCGGAATCCGCCAGGTCGGACGTTTCCTTCTGATCGATAAATCGGGCCTGTTCAAAGCAAAGCTGACAACTATGATTCACGATGCCATTCAGGGAGTAAGCGGGGATCTCAATATACATATTTTCTCCGGTATCTCCGGTGGAACGGGAAGCGGTACATTCCTTGATGTGTGCTACATCGTCCGCCATGTTCTGGAAACTTTGGGACGAACCAATGATCGGATCAGTGGTTATTTCTTCTTGCCTGATGTCAACTTGTCCGTACCTGCCGTTATGTCCAACCCGCTGACATCAAGCTATGTGCGCTGCAACGGTTACGCGGCTCTCAAGGAACTGGATTATCTCATGAGCCTTGAGGAATCTCATGGGAGATTTATCCAGAATTATGGAAGTTTTGAAGTCAATACAACCCGTCCCCCCGTTGACCTTTGCTACCTGATCTCTACCACAAACGCCGATGGGGTATCCATGCCAGACGGATATGAGTACGGTCTCAGCGTGGCCGTAGATTATGTGATCGCGTTCCTCTCAAAGATAACTCTTCCGGAAGGGGCCACAGATCCAAGCGGCTCCATGACTCTCCAGGGACATATTTCAAATCTGGAAAGCGCCAAAGCTCAGATTAAAAAAGTCCATGGAGCGTCTGTTGAGTACAATATCATTGGTGCCGCTAATGCGGAGATGCCTTTGTCCGACATCACCACCTACTTGGGGGCCAAGTTATTTGAGCGGTTTGATATCTTCGACAAAACGCCTACGGAGAAAGACCTGACTGACTTTGTCGCCTCCAATCAGATGACCTTTGAGCAGCTTCTCCAGACATTGACAAAGGGGATCTCTTATAAGGTACCTTATCCGCCTAGCCTGACCAAGGCCAACGACGTTATCGCCGGGGACAAACGGGCCATCAGCTGCGCAGATAAGTGGACTGGTGATGTTAAAGGAATCCTGGAAGAGAACCGCAAAAGCATGACAGAAGCGCTGAAAGACTATGATCGGATACCTGAGGGGTCAACTTCTGTGATCTCCAGAATCTTCTCCAGCCTGTACTTAAACTACTCTATGAATTCCAAAACCGGTCCTTTCTTTGCCATGAAGCTTCTCGGAGGACAGAATAACAAAAACCTCCTCCACATAATTGACGGATATATCGCAAATAATGAGAATTTACTGAAAGCTGAGCTGCGTCAGGATCCGCTGCGCAGTGACGAACTGGCCGCAGCGGAGCAGAATCTGGCAAAGGCTTCTTTCATCAATAAATCGAACCGGATCAACGGGTATCTGGAGGCCTTAAACCGCTGGTATGTCCATCTGAGAGTTATTGACAGACACCAATGCATGAAGGGCCTGCTGAAAGATCTGCGGGATCAGGTGACAAACCTGTATAACGAATTTTTCCGCGTTATGACTACGGTTATGGATACGCTGAATAATACTTTCTCCGAAAACAGCCGTCTTCTTCTGGCAGAGGGAAGAAAGCCTTCAAGTTCCTACACATGGCAGATTCTGACCATCGAAGATGTTAAGGATCAGTTAGATGAACAGATCGCGAATTTGGATGCGAATCAGGAATTACAAAAACTGGTAAAGGTATTTTTTGATAACTGGAAGGAATGGATTTCACAGGATGAGAATAAGATCACGAAACTGGTTTCCGATTTTATCGCGGATGAGTTCCTCACCATCACAAATAAGAACATGATCGATTACCTGAAAGTTAAGTATAAGACGACAGATGAGGTAACTCTCACCAAAGCCATTAAAGAAGACGTTATCCAGGGCCACCTCATTGAAAAAGCAGTACCTCTGTTCTGGAGGAACGGATTGTTTAACCTGGACAGTATCGCTCAGATGAAGACCATCTCCGTTCCCTTTAACGCCTCCGCGATTGTGGATGCGGCAAATCAGGTAAAGGCACAAGGAGATACGGTACGTCTCACGGGGCTTACTGACCGGATTTTCACCATGCGTTTTTATTCCGGCATCCCGTTGTACGCATATCAGGGACTGGCGGAGCTTGAGAAGAGTTACGAAGCCGATACCTCTGTAGCGGGCCGTCACCTGTATGAGGCAGGCGATGTGGACTGGAGAGAGTACCTTCCTTCTCCCTATCCTGACAGTTTCAAGATGGCTGGACACGCCATCCCCCGTATTGTAGAGCGCAATAAGAAGCTGGCCGAGGAGTTGGAGAAAGCAATAAAGATTGGTATCATCTACTCGAATACCGTTGGCTGGCATGTGAAAATCACAAAAACACCTGATGTGACATCCCTGCTGCAATCCGCTGGAAGCTACAAGACAGGTAATGATGTGGATTTATTAAAACTGACAGAAGTAATCGAATCCCTTGAATCCGCGAAAGCAGATATGTTCAGCGACAATAATGTGGATCAGATCACTTTAAGCACAAAAGGCGCAAAGAGCGGTTCTGAGGAAATAGTCCTTCATGATAATTATTTCCGCTATCCCGAAGTTGAAAAGATTGTCAGAGAACAGCTTGCCAAAGTTGATGCTCTGGAGGCGAAGATAAAGGAGCTCAACGATGAATATGAGAGAGAGAGCAAGAAGACCGGAGCGCAGGAGGACTTCTTCAGCGCCGTATTCACTGGAGTTATCAAGTTGGGGAGATCGATGACCACATTCCCATATGAAGAGTTTGGTATGGAACAGGAACTGGAACTCCAGAACGCTTCTATGCCGTATGGTAAATCAGCGCCTCTGTATCAGGCCTTCCTGACTTTCAAAGAGCTGGATAGCGACATGAGCGATATGATCAGAGAAAAAGCTTCCGACGCCATCGACCATATGACCGATGAAATCTACGCTGTAGCCAAAGAGGTTCAGGACAGATACTCTTCTGATTTCCTGAAGATGACTTTAACAAGAGTTGCGAAAGATGTCAATCGTAAGGAGATTCAGGCATTTTACAATGATTTTATGAAAGCTTTACAGGAGCATATCATCACCTACAGGTAAGAGCTTAGAAAGCCAAAGAAGGCTGTGTGGAAAAATGTACAGCCTTCTTTGGTCTGTATTTTATCTATAAAGCGAAGCCAGACGGGAGAGGAAGACTTATGGAAGAAAGCGGAGGAAGAAAGCTTGTTCAGAACTGTATCAGCCATCTGAAGGGAACGCTGAAGACAGACGGCGGGCGCAACCGGGCCCTGTATCCGGTGATCACAGTGTTTTTTGGTGAACAGTCAGCGGAACATTTCCCAACGATTCGGGATACTCTGGAGATCAACTGGAGAACAGATGCCCAATATCTGAAATATCTGAATATCGTCAAAACTGACCACGGATATGTGAGCAGTGACCTGGTGACAGGAGAAAAAGACGAGGAGAATCCTTCTGCCTTTGTAGAAAAAGCGGTTGTTGAGATGTTGGGGAAGGAACTGGCTTTTGAGAATAAATCGCGCACCCGATTCGAATACATCCTCTTGGGGGAAGATGAGGACGCTAAGGAATATTATGATTTTATGATAAACACAAAATTGGGCAGTCATTATAATACCTTCAAGACAATGTTTATCATGATGGATGAGAGAACTGCTGATAATCGTCAAAAGATCCACGATCTTCTGGGCTATATTACAGAAAATCGAACAAAAACAAAGAAAGATCTTGGTACCGTATATCTGCTGAGTAATTATCTGAGAAGCGGCTTTGTTCTGCAGGATGACTATCAGTTGAGCCAGAACTATCGGTTAGTGGCGGATCTGATCCTTATGGGCGGAAACCAGGGAGAGGACGACAACAGTGGTGTAATATCTACGGTAGAAAACTTTGATACCATAAAAACAGCAGCTTATGCCATAAAAGAAAAACCTGTCCGCAGTATCGCTATCATCAGCCTGCAGAAGATGATGAGGAATCTGTTGGAGGAAAGTGAAACAAACTACAATCAGACAGCTGGCGACACCAGACAGTCGGCGGAGAAGATTCTGGAAAAATTGGGAATACGGGGGGGAAAAATCCAGTGTCTGGAGGAGATTTTTGAAAAAAGCATCTTATCCATCTTCCCTTCCCCTCAAGAGGTTCAATATCTGGCGTTCTTAAACGAACAGGAATACAAAAATATCTACAAGGAAAAGCGGGTGTCCTCCCAAAGATTAAACAAGGCTACCGGAGGAAATTGGAATCTGTTCTTCGAGGAAAACTATAAAAATAAGATGGAAAATCTTCTGTCCGATGAGCGTTTTATATCGGAGTGTCTTGGAAAGATCGAGAAGGCCTGGCGCTCCGCCCTCAGTTATGGAGATGCCCTTTCTGGACTGAAAGATAGAGAAGATGGAAAAGTTGGAGAAGTAAGGAATGCTCTGGAGAACCTTACCTTGGCCTCCGCCGTGGCGTCAGGAAAGTCTATAGAAGAGGGAGTCCATCTCTGGGCAGTTGAGGAGGCCAGAAAAATGTTCTACTCCCACATGATCCAGCTGCTGTCAAAGCTGTTGTCAGACATCCACCAAGCTGCGAAAAAGTTTAAAGATTGTTATATCAATCTGGAGAAAGAGGTTAATAAAGAGCCCATTGATAACAAGGAAGAAAATATCCGAAGTTATTATGAGAATTTGGCTGAGAATTTTATCCGCAAAAATGGAAATGAAATTTCCTCGGATATTTTTAACTTAAAAAATGGTTCCGAAGATATTATCCAGAGCCTGGAAAACGCGTTTAAAAAGCTTATCAAGAACGATCCCATCTATGCCATGGCTTTTGACGAAGAATTACAGACCCGACTAAGCTCTATGACGGATGTAAATAAGGTTCTGGCTATCCAACGTGTTCTGGAGGTGGAGATTGAAACCATGGTTCGGCTCCATGGGCATGACACTTCCTATGAAGGCAATATCCTGGGTACCTATTATCTGATGAAACAAGGTGAGACTTACGCAAATGAACTCACTGGCGGTCATTTCACCATATTCCATCTGAACCGGACAGACTGTATTGAGAAGATCGCGATCTACAATCTGGATAGTCCTGGAAAATACTGTGATCTCACAAGAATGGTAGGTGAAGTATGATAAACATAACCCTAAAACAAAACCCAGAGGACTACACCATACGCCACCTGGTCCGCAAGATGACCAACACAGGGGATCAACAGCTCTCCTGGAACTTCCACCGGGCCAGCCATTTTCTTGTGGTCACCCACCCGGCCAAGACTCCCTGCGATCTGGAGGCGGACATCCTTCCTTGGCTTGCCAAGAACGGCGAGGCCCTTTTAGAAAGCGGCAAAAAGAACGCTGACGGGATCCTCTGGAATGTGATCCAGGAGAGGAAGTTCCTGGCAGCAAACAACAGATTTACGATTCCCAGAGGCAGCCTTACTAACGGGATCCCTTACCGCATCCAGATATTCCCCTGCGACATTCAGGAGGACCAGTGGGACATCTACCAAGTGGAGGAGGATGCCAATGTGGCGGTGATTCCGGTCTCTATCCTGATGGAGATCCAGTATAAAAAGCCTTTCCTTTCCAAGAACCAGGTCTGTATGTTCCGGGCCAAATTTGACGTGAACCGCTTGGAAGGGGTTCTACGGTACAAGCCTTCCTGCAGCCGCTGCCAGTTCCCGGTGTCCGTGGAGAGCATGAGGGCTGCCCGGGAAGGCTGGCTGTACGTATGGCTCCCAAGGGGAGAGGATCTGACCATCAGTGTGGCCCCTGAGTACAAGGATTACTACAATATCCGGATAGCGGATGATTAAGGAGGATAACTATTATGCCACTTTCTTTTCTAGGCGGTCTTTTTGGGGGAGGAAAAGACCGAAATAACGACAGCGATTATGAAGACAAAAAAAGGAGCAAAGGAGCGGGTCCCAAGATCGTTCCTCTCGCTCCCCCTCTGAAACAGGGGATGATCAAATGCCCTTACTGTTTTAATGTGTTCTCCCACGACGATGTCCACTTCAAGGCCATGACCTTGAAGGAGAGCGCTTCCTGGGGAAACGCGGACGACGACTTCGGGGTTGAGGACGATGATTTCGATCCCTTCGGCGATTCCGCCGAAAAGGAGGACACAGCCGATACCGGCGACAAGTCCATCGATGAGCTGTTTGAGGAGAAGGAGGACCCCCAGTTCAAGAGTTTCTGGAGCAATTTTGCCAACGAGCTTGTGTGGCGGTACGCCAACTATCCGGTGATCACCAAGGACGACACCCGGATGATGCGGGGCACCTATCACATGGATTCCAATGGTTTCGTGGATTCGGTGACTGATTTTTACGGTGTGGAGACCAAAGAGCGGATTTGTCCCCACTGTCACAACCCCCTTCCTCCCAACTATGGAAAGTACCAGGTTCACTTTATCGCCACCGTGGGCATCACATCCTCAGGTAAGACGGTCTATCTGTCTCAGCTTTTAAAAGGCATGAACAAATACATGGACAACGTAGGGCTGGTTCCCCTGGATATGACACCGGTCAACAAGCAATTCATAGAAGAGCATCCTGTCAAGATGGATGTTCCTCTGCCCCAGGGTACGGTTCCCGGCGCTTTGACTCCGCCTCTGTTCTATGTTCTCATCAAAGGCGGTGTCTATCACACCTTGGTTTTCTACGATGTGGCAGGTGAGAGCTGCGTGGAAGTAGATGAGCTGAATAAATACGGCGGCTTTATCCGAAACGCCGACGGCATCATCATGATCCTGGATCCCCACCAGTTTAGTCTCATCAACACCTCCGATGACAATGTGATTCATCCCACAGCGGTCATCCAGGCCATGTTCAACGCCTTTCTCGGTGGAAAAGGGCAAGGACAGCAGCTTGGGATTCCATTAGCCTTGGCGTTGTCCAAGAGCGATACTCTGGAGGATGAAGAACTCATAAGCCCCAACTCCAATATCTTCCGGGATCTTGTGTATGACAGCCGACGCAAGGGTTTCGATGTCCAGCAGTACCGCAATCTTATGGGTGAGGTTCGCAAATTCCTCAACGGGATGACGGAAGGCAGCCTGACCATCAATGCAATCAACGAGTTCTTCGCCAACACAGGTCTTTTCGCCTTCAGCGCCCTCAACTGCGGCGTCAAGGTGGAAGAGAGGATGATCGACGGAGAGATGAAGAAGGTAGCCATGCCCGTAGCCCATCCCAATCCTCGGCGTATCGAGGAGCCCCTTCTGTGGATGCTGTCCGAATTTGGGATCATACCAAAGATCGGACAACCGCAGCGCTGATGATTTGACTGAATCGGAGGGATAAGAGAATGGCGAAAATATATCAGCTCTATTACACAAGACTGGGAAAGCAGGGGAGCAATGCCGGCTGGCAGGTGGCGTCTGTGTCAGAGGGAACTCCCCAGCTTGTGAGAAATACATTTTATAAATTAGCCTCCAATCTGGTGGCCATCGGCACGGGGAGCCATGTTCCTCCCCTGGCCTTTGACCTCCAGATCATGGAGAATTATGTATTTCTCTCCCACATCAATTATCACAGCGTCAACGAGGGTTCCGAGACCGATATTCGGGGTGTCTCTTTTGTCCACGGTTTTGCCATGCGGGCGGAGGAGTACCGGGAACTGGTGCGGGAACCGGATCAGATTTTAGGGATCACCGGCGACGCCATTGTTCTGAATTATAATGGAAAGAAGGAACTGCCTCAGTTGGAGACCCTTCCCTTCCAGCAGTTTTCAAGAAAGGAGGTTCTGGACAAATACGGCCTGGACCAGGACCGGTTCGCGGACCTCATGTACTGCGTCTACGGGGCTGTGAGCACCGTGGGGGGCAGCGTGGTGATCAAATCGGCAAACTATCCCGGGGAAAAGCAGCGTATCATGTTCCAGGAGATCACCTCCCTGATTATGAAGTACATGCCCTACATTCTCCGCATGAAGGTCAGCGCCTTCTCCGGCATCCGCCAGGGAGCTCTCATCTGTTTTTCCCATGAGCTGCCGGAAAAAGGGATCTGGTTTGATCTGGACACAGGGGAATCCCATTGCCCCCAGGTTCCGGAGTACGACTTTATCAACCTGTTCAGCAACTTTGGGCTGGATGATCAGAAGAGAAAACAGTTCTATGACCAGCTGGAAGAGTTTGTCAACGCCACCTACGGCGGAAATTATGAGGCCATAAAGCCCAATCACATGGAACTGGCCCTGTACGCCAGCTGCTTTGGGAATTTTGACAATTTCTCTGACGAGGACCTTGACGAGTCCATCAAGGAGGCGGCAGCCTTAAAGGCTTACAAATATGACAAGCTGGACATCCACTACGCCAATCTGGTGGGCCAGTATGTCCGCCGGGGCAGGGAATTTCCCACCCCTGAGGTGCTCAAGAAGATGCAGCGCCGCTACCTGGATACCGGATGCCGGGAGCTTAAGGAAGCCTTTGCCTCCTACTACGCCTCCATGGTGTGCAAACCAGGCAACGCTTTTGCCTATGAGATGCTCTACCGCATGGAGAGCGCCCGGCCGGAGGATTACGGTGATCTATGGAGGCGGGTGGAGCAGATCTGCCCGGAATTTTTAGATGCCTACTATATTGATTACTATTTGGAGCGGCAGCTTTCGGACTATGAAAAGCTGGCTGATTTCTGCCAGAAGAATCCTGATTTTGTGGGCGGCCCTGCAGGCGAGAAACTGCTGGACATCATGGCAAACCTTTTTGAAAAAGACTTCGCCGCAGCGGAGAACAATTCGCAGAGACACCAGATATGCCAAAGATATGCTGGGCTCTGCCGGTCCTTTCCCCAATCCGTCCAGGGCCAGACAGAGGCTTGCGTCCTCCTGTTCTGTGACAAGTACTGGCAGGCATTCGACGAAAGGGAATTTACATACAAAAATCTGGAAGAATACAGGGAGATGAGCGGCGGAAGCCTACACAATCCCAATATGCCTGAGACGGCAAGGCT
Organism: uncultured Hungatella sp.; assembly: GCA_947066955.1. Classification (GTDB taxonomy): domain Bacteria; phylum Bacillota; class Clostridia; order Lachnospirales; family Lachnospiraceae; genus UBA3402. The sequence goes on along the minus strand of CAMTAF010000054.1, from coordinate 15,257 downwards.
CCTTCTGGAGGCCAGGGAGATCTTTTTCAAGGGACCGGACACAGAAGATTTTCACCAGGTCTTTTTCACCAATGAAGTGGTCTCCGGCGATGCCGTCAGGAGAGAGCTGGTAAAAGAGCTCCACGAGGAAGCCATGACACAGCCCAACCTTCCCTTGGATGCATGGCTTCTCTTAAATCTCCGCCCTGACGGCCGGTTTGACTTAAACCGTCTGATCCGGGATATGGGAAGCAGCAGAAAACTCCAGTCTGCCCTGGGCCTGGCGGATGCCCTGGAGACCAGCAGCATTCTCGCTCCGGGAAGCGAGTCTGAGGCCCGGCTCATGGAGCAGGTGCGGGGGGCCGTGAAGGACAAAAATTCCCATCCTATCATACTTGAGCTGTACCGCTATTATTTTCCGCCAAAGGAGAGCTCGGAGACAGAGCTTTCTCTGACAGACCTGGTGCAGAAGTGCCTGATGTTCCTGGCAGTCTCCCTGACCTATGTGGTTCTGGTCAAATATCTTATGGGAGAGAATGCCACTCTGGGCATGGTGGCGGCGGGGATCGGCGTCGCGGCATCCATCGGGGGATTTGGCCTGAACCTGGTCTTTGGAAAGACCAACTCCCTGGAGCTGTTCGCGGAGAAAGACAAAAACGCCATCCTATGGATCATTGTCTTTTTGATCCTGGCTTTGGCGCTAGTGGTCATCGCGGTGATGGTATCCGATGTGTGGATCACGTATATCATGGCAGCGGCGGTGGCGATTCTTCTCATCGGAAGACTTATCCTGGAACCCAGGTCATAATTCTAAAGGGGGTAAATTATGGGAATATCAAAGAGAATGCTGATCGGGACAGCGATCACAGGAGGGATCTATTTTGTGGCAGGAGAATTTCTTTACCGTCTGCTTCTGAACAAGATCCCCACACCGCTTTTAGTGGGATTGTACTTTCTTGGACTGATGATCTTTGTTATCATTGGAATCAAAATCATCAGCACCACCATGGTCCGGACCAGCAAGGGCTACAAGGACATTGTTCTGCGCTGCGTCGCTCTGTGCGCCGCTATCCTGGCTGCCGGGGCGCTCTTAGAGTTTGTCTATGAGATCTGTTTTAAGGAGAGGGTGACTGCGCCTTCATCCTATGTTTTCGCCATGGACAATTCCGGTTCTATGGAGACCAATGATCCGGACTATCAGCGCTACGACGCCATCCAGGGGGTTCTGGAAAACCAGAAACCGAATTTTCAGTTCGCGGTCTATACGTTTGCCAATTCCCCCAAGTTAATCCGTCCCATGGGGCCTGTGTCCGACGGGACCGAATTTGATCTGGAGGAGCCCAACGGCGGCACAGGGATCAAGACCATCATTGAGACCATGTATGAAGCCATCGACAACGGGGAACTGGAGCTTGGGAAAAACGGCAAGATTCTCTTGTTTACAGACGGCTATGCCACGGACATGATGCCGATCCTGGGAAAAGCCAGCCTCAACCGGGTGCTGGAAAAATTTTCCAACAAAGGCATCTCCATCAGCACCGTAGGCCTTGGCAGCCCTGACGACGAACTCATGGACATGATTGCCAAGAAGACCAACGGCGTCTATGTGCGGGTGGAGGATGCTGATCTTTTGGAGGATGGCATGAAGCAGGCCATTGACTCCAACAGCGACCGGAATCTTCTGGATTACAGGAGCAAAGTATCCTACGATTTTATCTTCACAGTGATCCGCTTTGTGGCGATTCTGCTCCTTGGCCTTTTGCTGGGTCTGCTTAAGATGTACATCTGTGAGCCGTTTCTGGATACCCGTCCTCTGTGGCTCACCTCCGTGATCTGCAGCCTCATCGCCGCGGCCTGCGTGGAATTCGGCATGAACAAGTTCGGACTCCTGCCTCAGCTGATGCGCTTTTTCATGTGCGTGCTCCTGGCAATGGGAACCTTGAAGACAAAGGCTGACTACAATAGTGATTACCATAATCTGTATGAACAGCACCGCTAGGAGGCTGTCATGGACGAGAATTTCGCGAGTTACTGGACCCAGCGGATCAAGAGTTCTTTTGAGAACAGTCAGTGGGAGGACTCTGCTGCCCAGGCTTTTGAGAGTACATATTTGAGCCGGATAACCTCAGCCCTAGAGGCTCTGGGGGATACCGGTGAGAAGATCAATTCCTTGGTCCGGGGCGATGCCAATGAGAAACAATAAAAAATCTAGGGATGGAAGGTACAATGAATAGAAAAATATCAGGGCGTTTCAAAGAGTATATCATACCCTCCAAAAAGGTAATGACCGCTCCGGACGGGGATGTGTATCTGGTAAACGGCGGCCAGGCGGAGGGCCTCTGCGCCAAATTCTTAAATAATCGCTCCCTGCAGGGAGAGGTGGAGGCAAGCCTTCAGGGAGGCGGTTCCGGGATGCTGATGGATGTTCCCCTGGATATCGCTTTATTCCGAAAAAAGTTTGTGGGCTACATCTATCAGGATTTTGACGCCTGGAACCGGATTCCAGAACAGGAAAAACCTAAAAAGAAAGATAAGACCCAGCAGCAGACAGGGACAGATTCTTATGCCGTGGATCCTGTATATGGCGGCGGAACCGGCGGCTCCTATGGGTCCTCCTCCGGCGGCAGCGGGCTGGACAGCCCTCTTGCCAGGTGGGGCATCCTCCTTGCTATCGGAGCGCTTTTCGCCATCCTGAATGTGACATTTTTCCATTCTCTTTTTCTGAATATTGTGGACAGCAGCTTCTCCTCCGATGTGGCGGCGGGATGCGATGTGCTGGGATTTTCCGGCATCACCGCGGTGGTGGTGAGCCTGATCCTGACCCTGCTTGTGTGCCGGAAGCTGTCCGGGGCGGATTCCCCTGTGTTCTGGGCAATCGGAGGCGGATGCTGCGCAGTGTTCATCTTGTTGACCGACGTGCTGCTGGTGGTGGCCATCCAGGTGGTTATGGGCGTGGTAAGTCTTCTCATCGCCGCCCTTCCCGTGATTGTCCTGGCAATCGTCATTTTGGCTGTGGTAAAAAGCATGTTCAAGAGAAACTGATAAAAGGAGACTGCCATGGATATCTATGAGCGTTTTTCGGATAAAATTGAGAAGATCGAGTCTCTGGCAGAGGCCTATGAGGGGGCGGGCAACAAAAAGTCCGCCCTTCTTAGGGACCGCACAGACTTAAGCGATCTGAGGAAAAAGCTGGAAGACCAGTTTTCCAAAAAATACGGCATTGTTAAAGCCACCTCCAACAAGGAGTATTCTGTCACCGAACTGGCCCAGATCCGGTCGGAACTTTTGGACACCAGCTTTGTGACCCTGGTAAAACGGTTTTTGGGGATCGGGAAAAAGAGCAACGATATCTACATCGACCTGATGATGAAGCTCAACAGCGTCATCCATTTCCTTGATCTGAAGATAGAAGAGCAGGACAAGATCATGGCCAGCTTAGAAGATCAGATTCAGATAGAAGGCGAGGCCTACGAGGGACCCTACCGAAGGATGCAGTCTCTGTCCGGCTGCGCCGCGGATTCCGACTGGGGCCGCTATGAACAGCTGGAAAAAGTGTCGGGGAACTTATATCTGGGTGATATGGACACCTTGATGGATGTGTCTCTTCGGTGGTCCTTCCCTGTCCTGGAACGCCATCTCCCCAAAACCTTTTTAAAGACAGGGGGCTCCCAGGGCAGCATCCACACCCCCTTCACCTACTCCTTGAGGACGCCCTTCCAGCTGATGTACGATTACGCGGAGTCCAACTCCCTTCAGGCCATCCAGTCGGTCCGCTCCCTCATCTACCAGATGATCCGCATGACCCCTGTCCATTACCTGGAATTTCACCTGTTTGACGCCAAGAGCACGGGCAGCCATTTCCGGGAGCTGGTGGAACTGCAGAAGATCCGGGAGAGCGACCAGATTGACTTAAACCGGAAGGTCACTAAGGGAAACTACCGTTTTTCCAGCGTCTACTCAGACAACAAGGCCGTCTCAGAGGGGCTGAACAAGCTGAGCCAGTTTATGATCGACGCCACCGACGAGATGGGAACCTTAAAATCCCTGGACATGTACAATGACGCCAACAAGGGGGACAGCGGCAAGGGGATTATCCCCTATCAGATCCTGATCGTGGACAATTTCCCCACAGGTTTCAGTGAGGATGACATCCAAAAGCTGGACCGCCTGATCACCAACGGCGGAGACAGGGGCATTTTCGTCATCCTGCTGAACAACCGCGATGAGTGGCAGGAGCTGAACAAAAAGAACTCTTCCAGGGAAAATCAGACCATCTACGACAAACTCACAGAGAAGGCCATGACCACTCTGGGGATCCTGACCCTGGAGAGAGGGTCCGCCATGATCAATGTCAACCGCTACCAGACCGTGTTCCGCCTGCAGCTCATGCCCACAGAGCGGAATGAATATATCCAGAGCGTCATAGCTGTCAAGAACAAGACCATTGAGACCGACAACTATTTTCCTCATGTCATTGACACGGAGATGTCTTACGGGCGTATGGATTCTACCAATGGGCTCCACATCCCCTTTGCCATCGACAGGAGAGGACAGATCATGGAGTACTGTCTGGGGGAGGCCATGAACGCCCACGGCCTGATCTGCGGCGGCACCGGATCCGGAAAGAGTACCCTGCTCCACATGCTGGTCAGCTCCGTTGTCATGAACTACTCCCCGGAAGATGTGGAGCTGTGGCTCACCGACTACAAGATCACGGAATTTTACTCTTACAAAAACAACACCCCGCCCCATGTGCGCTTTGTGGGCTTGAGCAAGACCTCGGACTTCTCTTACGCGTTTATCGACAAAATCACCGCCGAGATGACCCGCCGCCAGGACGCCATAGCAGAGGCCAATATCCAGTTAAAGCTTGACGGAGAGAACACCAGCATCACCAACTTCGTGGACTACCGCGGCAGGTTCGGCACCCATTCCATGAGAAGGCTTCTGGTGATCATCGACGAGTTTCACGTCATGGCCCAGCATGCCCAGCTGGAGACCGAGTACAAGGAAAAGCTGGAAAACCTTTTGGCGGAGGCAAGGGCTCTGGGAATCATCCTCCTGTTCTCCGACCAGGCCATTGCGGAGGGCCTGCGGGGCCTGTCCGAAAAGGGAAAAAATCAGATCAAGGCAAGGCTGGCCCTGTCCAACTCCAAAGAGGAGCTGGAAGAAACCCTCAATGAGAAGGATCGGGACAAGATCAAACCCTTCCTGAACATGAAGGTGGGCGATGTGGCCATGCAGACCGTGACAGAGGAGAGGGACGAGGACGGAGCCTTAAAGGAGGTGCCCAGCATCATCCGGGGAAAGACCATCTACATAGACAATGAGTGGCGCTCCAAGGTGAGCTTAAAAGCCCGGGAGATCTACGGCGCCCAGGATTACGAACCGGACAGCTTTGACGAGCGAGTGGTGAGGGCGGTGGACTGGAACGCGGTAAAAAGATGGGAAGACGAGTTCCTTCCTGAGCACCGCCACGGCGGCAAGGACATGCAGATCTATCTGGGATGCCCGGTGAACCTGGAATTCAGCCTCCATTTCTCTCTTCTCCAGAGAAAAGGCAACAATATCATGAGCATCGGCGGCTCTGAGGAGCAGCAGATGCAGATCCTCCAGGCAGTGACAGGCAGCTTTGTCCGTCAGGACAACTACCGGATCCTGGTGATGACAGACCCTTACGCCAGCCTTTACCGGGAATTCGGCGTGGAGATCCAGGAGCTGGCCCGCTCCACGGAGAACATGGAGCTGTATGAGGAGCTGCCGGACATCTGTTATCAGATCAACGTCCTCCTGGGCGCTGCCAACGACTGGGGCAATCAGGTGAAAACCCTGGTGATCTGGCTTGGGCTTGACGTGATCGCGGACCTCCTCCGGGATGAGCCGGACAAAAAGCCGGAGAAACTGGCAAGGCTGGCCGCGGGGGGTGACGGGAATGGAGAAAAGGCGGCAAAAAGAGAGGCAAAAACACAGAAAAAAGTGGATTATCAAGATGAGCTTGAGAAAAGCTTTGAAGCGCTTTTCGCTAATTTCGGTATGGATCCTGCCCTGGAACCGGAAACACCGGAGGAAGACCCCTATGAGGACGACGATCCCTACGCGGAGATGGATGAGACGGATGCCCTCTCTTTTGACAACGAGAATCTTTACAATGCCTGTGACGATATTGAGAAGATCCTTCACATCGGACCGACCCGGAATATCTATAACTTTGTGATCTATGACACATCCGCGGCGCTGAAAGATTTCAGAGGAGCCAAGACCTCGGATTTCGGCCACAAGATCGCCTTTGCCATGAGCGACAACGAGGCCGCTGATTTCCTGGACCGCAGCAATCTGATCCGGACCCTCCCGGTGAGCATGGCATTTTACTACGACGGGAGAGCCGGAAGGAAATTTATACCTTATAAACTTTAACAAGGTTGTAGTAGGAGAAAATGACCATGCCAATAGTTGACAGAAATTCAGAAATGGTTATTATTGAGTTTTGCAGAAAATTCAACGCAAATTTACAGAAAATTGAGGACAAAGCAAACACCCTGCGCTCCTTGGGAGGACGGATCGAGTCTGCGTTATATAACACACAGTTTGCTACCAATGCCTCAGGAACTGTATCGGACACGGCGGAAAAAATCCTTACCGCTGTTCAGCAGGGAGAGCAGTGGATCGGGCAGATCCTGGCAAGGGCGGAAAGGCCGCTTATGGAGGAACAACAGTTTGAAAGACCATTTTGAATACAGGAGGGTGCAATTATGGCAATTATAGCTGACGACGGCGATGAGGTAAAAGCATTAGCGAGGGAACTGTTCACCTGCCTGGAGGAGATCAGGGATTTAAATAAAAGCGGACAAGAGATGGTATGGGAACTGGCTCAGACTTCAAACGATAAATTTTATAAAACTGCTGAGGCAATCGTGCGCGAGGTGGCCTCCATTATGATAGCAGGGCTTCCGGACTGCGTGGAAACAGCGGACAAAGTAAACGCTTACAGCGATTTTCTCCTGTCCATGCCGGGGCCGATCGTTAAACCACAAAAGATAATATAAATTTTAAAAAGAAAGAAGGCAGACGCCCGGCATTTTCAGTATGCCGATACAATAAAAAGGAGGAAATGGTCATGCCAGCAGTTGACAGAGATCTGGAAGCAATTATCGCGTTTTGCGGGAGATTTAATGGAAATTTAAAGAACATTGAGGATAAGGCAGGCACCCTGCGCTCCCTGGGCGGACAGATCGAGTCCGCGCTGTATAACACGCAGTTTGCCACCAATGCTTCGGGAACCGTAGCGGACACGGCGAAAAAGGTTCTTACCGCTGTCCAGCAGGGAGAGCAGCGGATCCGTCAGATTCAGGCAAGGGCAGAGCAGCAGCTTGCGGAGAGACAGCAGTTTGAAAGATAATTTTGAATACAGGAGGGTGCAGTTATGGCAAGAACAGCTGGAGACGGCGATGAGGTAAAAGCATTGGCGCAGCGCCTCATAAGCTGCCTGGGTGAGATCAAGGACTTAAATAAAAACGGACAAAATATGTTAGGGGAACTGGCCCAAACTTCAAAGGATAAATCCTATGAAACCGCTGAGGGGATCGTAAACGAGGTGGCCTCCATTGTGATGGCAGGGCTTCCGGACTGCGCGGAAACGGCCAACAAAGTAAGCGCCTACGGAGATTTTCTTTTGTCCATGCAGGATGGCTGATCTTTGGAACCACAAAAGATATGAGGAGGAACATCTATGGCAAGGACAGCCGGTGACAGCGAGGAAGTCCGGGAACTGAGCAAAAGGCTGATCCAGGCCGTGCAGGAGATTATCAGCCTGAATTCTCAAAATAAAGGTCTTCTTGATGATCTTGGACGTTTGGCAAAGGACCGTTCTCTTGAGACAGCGAGACAGGCTGTCCGGGAAGTGGCGGAACCTGTTCTGGCCGGGCTGGAGGATGTGAAAGAGACCTGCGAAAAGCTTGGCAAGTACGCGGATTTCCTGGCTTCCATGGAAAATGAGGGGGGAATCGGTTCCGGCGGCGGTGCCGGCCAAGATGGATCCCTGTCTTCCCCCCACGGTTCTTCTCCTGTTGCCAGTGGACCGGCGAACACCACTGACACTCAGGTAGCGAACCGCGAATTCAGCCATGAAGAAAAACTGAACTGGATCTCCTCCATGGTCCCGGGGTGCAGCCCCGATGAGGCAGGCCGGATTGTGGCTTCCATGGAAGCTTATTCCGGAGCCGATTTCAGCCGGATTCACTGGGATGAAGACGGTTCACAGCCGGAAACCGGGGATATCCTGAAAGTATTTGACGCAGGCAGGGTTCCTGTCTATAAAGGAAACCTGTACAGAGGGCTTAAGTTTGATTCCTATGACAAAGCCATGGCCGTGTTGATGGCAGGCGGCGGAACCTGGACCGAGCCGGGGATCACCAGCTTCTCCACGGACAGAGATATCGCGGAGGAAAATTTTGCCAGTCACTCCAAGAGTGAGTGGGGCGTGCTTTTTACCTGCCCTGACAATAAGACGGCCATCCCCTTTCAACACATGTCCGTGTATTCCTGGGAGTCGGAAGTCCTGTCCCCGGGGGGACACGGGAATAACGGCTGGAACATTGATTTCGATTCCCTGGTGATCGACAAGGACAAACACATGATCTATGTAGATATTCATGAAAATTAACAAAGAAAGCAGGTTGATCCGGCATGGGTGAAGAAAAAAGGAGGGACAATGCCTCTGAAAAGGGCAATGGAAACCCTTATTACGAGAGAGCCTTAAAGAGGAAGGAAGAGATGACCCCTGAGGAGAAGGCAAAGCAGGAGGCCTGGTGGGCCGAGGTCAGCAAGAAATTCACCATCAAAGGCAGCGATAAACAAGGAGAGTGAGAGCTATGGCAGCAATTCACGCAGACCCGGCCCTTCTTTGGGATCTGTATTCCACCATCAGCGACGCCAGGGCAGAGGTCAGCGAAGAGTGCGAAGATATCAGCCGAACCCTGGAAGTCTTTAGTGACCGGACTGAAAGGGCTCAGAAGGCGGTTGCCAACACCCGGGACGACTTAGACAGTCAGCTGAAGGAAATCGCCAGGAAGAAGTCCATAGCGGAGGAAGAGGAGCGGTCTACAAGGACCCTGGAGGCCGAGGAGGAGGAGATCCGGGCACAGCGGAAAGCTCTGGATGACCAGGAGGCGGATCTTAAGAGGCAGCGCAAGGAGGCCGACCAGCGCAGCCAGCAATTCACGGGCCAAAAGAGAGAATGCATTAACGCCCTGCGCACAGGCGCCATGAAGGTCAACCAATATATCAAGATCCTGGAGGGCCTTCTCCTGGAAGAGGATTTTAAACAATATCAGGCCTCGGCAGGCGGCTCGGTGCCCGGGGACCACGGAGGACGGTACCGGAGCATGTCCTATAGGGGGATCACCTTCTACTGCAATGACAGCGAGGTAAATCCCCAGCAGACCGACGGGAAGGGCAGAACCAACCTTGCCCGCATGGAGCAGGGGCTGGCCCCGGTGGGATCCGACGGCCTTCCAGTGAATCTCCACCACATGCAGCAGTCCGCCACCGGAACGGTCATGGAGCTGTCCGCCACCAGACACGCGGAGAACCACCTACAGCTCCATCCCAACACCAGCAATATCCCGTCCGGCATCAACCGCTCCACATTCGGTGTTTTAAAGAGCGCTTACTGGAAGCGGAGAGCAGCTTTCATCCGGATGTCCATGTAAAATATGAGGTAGGCAAAAACATGAGCAAGACCACGGATCAGATTGATCGAATCCTGAAAAAATATGAAGCCGCCGGTTCCTTTTCAGGCGGCGCGTCCCGGGAGGCCATCCGGGACGCGCAAAAACGCCTTGGGATACGGTTTCCGGAGGATTACCGCCACTTTCTCGCCACATGTGGGGCGGGAAATTTCGGCGAATGCGAGATATACGGAATTCTTTCACAAGATATCCCCTCCATCCCAAACGGAATCTGGGCAACTCAATATCTGCGGCAGCGGTATTCCATGCCTATGGCCTATATCGCTGTCGCTTTTGACGGAGCCGGAGGATATTTCTGCATCGATACCGAAGGCAGCGGCAGCGGAGGCTTATGCCCGGTTGTCCTGTGGGTGATGGAACAAGACGAGGGGCAGGGGCCGGAGAGGGCGGCTGAGTCCTTTGAGAGCTTTTTTCTGCTGAGACTGAAAGAGCAGATTGATAAGATGCTGTAGAGAAAAGGGAGGAGGGGATTTTATGACGCAGTTGATCGCCACAGGGATCATGATCCTAATCACGCTTTTTTTATTTAAATCCGGCTGGCTTCTGCAATTTTTAGATAATGTTCCTTTTATCAGCAATGTTGTCAGTTTCGTAAACGGCATGTTAGGATTAGCTACTGGGGCAATCCCACAAGGAACAGGAAAGATCTTTTTTACCGAATTTTTTAAAAGTCTGGTCTACCTGATCATCTTTTCTATGGTTGATAAAATTTCCAATCAACTGTTGGATATCGGGGTTGGAAGACGGGAAAAGAACTCCTTTATAATAGAGCTTATCGCCCACCCTATGAGGGCAACCGCATCTGCCTTCTTTTCTGCTCTGTTTACCTGCTTTGTGGTTGAATTGATAAATCCTTATATCGGGCAATTTTTTAACCAATCAAAGCTATTGGTCCTCGGCGTATCCACTGTGACGATCATCGGGCTTATCTGCCTGGCTTTTTTCTTCCTCAGAAAGCCTATGGTAGAATTCGCGTTGTATATGTTCGGAGTCATCTTTTCCTCTGTTGTAAAACTGGTAGCCATGGAATTTATCATCGTACTCCTTTACTATCTTTTGAATATACCAGGAGTACTTGACAATGTAGGAACACTGGTCATCATAGTGATCGGGCTTGCCTGCTGTGTCGGCTCTATCTTTGGAGCTGAATTTCTGGGTAACGATGATCTGTATAAAAAGAAGGGTAAGCACGCTAAATGGTGAAACAGTGTAATTGCCAAATATAAATAAGGGACATACTGATGGGTAAGGTTTTTAATATAACCGGCGGTTGTTATTCAGAGCTCCACTATATGGTAGACCTGTCCCAGCGTCTCCAGAAAATTAAGAAAATGGTGGATGCGGGGCAGTATTTCACCATCAACAGAGCAAGGCAATACGGAAAGACAACAATCCTGAATGCCATGGAAGAACTATTAAATCCGAACTACACCGTAGTCAGTCTGGATTTCCAGATGATCAGCTGTGCTGACTTTGAAACAGAGCAAATGTTCATATCTGCTTTTTCCAGAGAAGTTCTGGATAGCACAGAAGATATTCCAGATTCCATAAAGAAACAATTGTCACTCCTTTCTTCCCGAGAAACAAACGCCTCTACTCTGTCTGTACTTTTTAAAATATTGATGGCCTGGTGCGGACAGTCACAGAAAAAAATCGTGCTGATGATTGACGAATTTGACAGCGCTACAAATAATCAAGTATTCCTGGATTTTCTTGCCCAGTTGAGAGGGTATTATCTAAAAAGGCGGAAATATTCTACCTTCCAGTCTGTAATTTTAGCAGGAGTGTTTGCGCCGTTTGATATCGCAGATGATTTTTTAGTGGATATGGATTTTTCCACATCGGATATCTTTGGGATGCTGAAAGATTATGAGAATGACTATCATACAGGGATGGATATTTATCAGATGTCGGAACTGCTCTTTGATTATACTTCCGGTTACCCTTTCCTTGTCTCAAAGTTGTGTAAACTGATCGATGAGAGAGTAGTGGGCGAGGAACGATTTCCAGATAAGGAAAGCGCCTGGTCAAAAGAAGGACTTTTAAAAGCTGTCCGTATTCTTTTAAATGAGTCTAACACTCTGTTTGAATCTCTGATCTATCAGCTAGAAGATTATCCAGAACTGGACAAAATGCTGCGGGAGCTCCTCTTCGAGGGAAAAGATATTCCTTATGTGATGGGCATCCGCTCAGTAGAAATAGCATTAATGTCTGGATTTGTAAGAGTCTGTAATAACTCTGTCCGCATTTCCAACAGAATATTTGAAACACTTCTCTATAATCTCTTTCTAGCGTCGCCTGACATACAGCAGAATGAAATGTATGACGCGGCGTTAAAAGACAAAAATCTGTTTATTGAAAATGGACAGCTCGACATGAAACGAATTTTGGAAAGATTCGTATTTCATTTTGACTCCCTTTATGGAGACCAGGGGGAGAAATTTTATGAGGAAGACGGACGGCGCTATTTTATGCTGTTTCTCAAACCGATCATCAATGGCAATGGGAATTGTTATGTTGAGGCAGAGACGCGAAATAGGGAGCGAACAGATCTGATCGTAGATTATAAGGGAGAACAGTTTATCATTGAGACCAAGATCTGGTATGGGCAGGCACGTCATGCCCAAGGAGAGATTCAGCTATTGGATTATCTTGACCATTATCACCTTCAAAAAGGATATCTGCTCACCTTTAATTTCAATAAAGAGAAAGAAATCGGTGTGAAGGAGATTACCCTGCGGGACAAAGTGCTGATAGAAGCCGTTGTATAAAAAAGCGGAATGCCAAAAGAAAACCCCTCTTTTCTTCGGCATCCCGCCTTTTTCATTATTTTCTCCTGCCAATCGCTCTCAGCAGATAGATAAACAGATTGATAAAGTCCAGATACAGCTGCAGGGCCGCGAAGATGGAAGCCTTGGCCGCCATCTGCCCGTCATGGCAGTAGGCCTGATGATAGGACCGGATCTTCTGGGTGTCATAGGCGGTAAAGATCAGGAAGATGAAGATTCCCACGGAGCAGGCAATGATCTCAAACCTGGCCAGGTTGATGAACATGGACGCCACCCAGAACACAACGAGAAACACCAGTCCGCCCAGCAAAAAGTTCCTCAGCCTGCTTAAATCGACTTTGGCGACATAACCGATAGCCGCCATAACGCCAAAGAACAGGGAAGTGGCCCCAAAGATAAACACCATGCTCGCCAAGTCATACATGAGGAAATAGGCGGAAAATACCACGCCGTTGAGCACCGAGTAGACCAGAAACAGGGTTCTGGCAGCTCCCACAGACATCTTGGTGATCCTCACCGATAAAAACAGAACCACCGCCAGCTCTGCGATGCTCAAGATAAAGATCAGTTGGGGAACCGCGAACACATACCACACCAGCCCGGTCATATAGCCGGTGACGGCGACGAGGAACGTGACCATAAGTCCCAAAAACATCCAGCCGAAGGTCTTGGCCGTATACCTGTCTAAAGATTCATACTCCCTCGCCTCCTGATAGGTACCGCCGTAATACTGATCCATATTCTGATAATCCATAAACGCTCCTTTCCGGCAATCTCCATGCCAGATCAATTACTTTGCTGCTTTTTATGATTTTACCACATTTTCCGCGATTTGAAAATGATAAAATCAAAAAACTTGCCGGCTTGTAAAATCAGGAGGTTTATGATAGTATGGAATTGCGAAAACGAAAGAAAATAATTTTCTGTGAACAGGAGGTGAGACCCTATGATCTGCGTTGCCATGGCTCCATGCAAAGTCTTTTAGAGCAGACTGCATGGAGCGGATCAACTGCTCTGAGACTTTGCGGATTTCAATAATTTTACTTGTCTTATTGAAAAAGGAGCAAAGTCTATGAAAGAAACATTAAAAACATTACAGGAGATGAAAACATTTTTGCTTTTGTGGGTCACCCAGTCGTTCTCCGGCCTGGGCAGCGCCATGACAAGCTACGGGCTGGTGATCTGGTCCTATTCCCAGAAAGGCTCCGCGCTGATGACCGCGCTTTTGATGGTAAGTTCCTACGCCCCCTATGTGCTCCTGAGCATCTTTGCGGGAGCTCTCAGCGACAGGTGGAACAAGAAGATCACCATGCTGGCCTGCGATTCGGCGGCCGCGTTGTCCACGGTTGTCATGCTTTTTCTTTTAAAAAGCGGAAGCCTGCGGATCTGGCATCTTTATCTGATCAACGGGGTCAACGGGCTCATGAACACGGTGCAGCAGCCTGCGTCAGAGGTAGCTACCACCAGGGTGCTGCCGAAAAAATATTACCAAAAAGTAGGCGGACTTAAGTATTTTTCCAGCTCCCTCAACTCCATCCTGACACCTGTCATCGCCACCGCGGTTCTGGGCATCGCAGGCATGGAGGCGGTGATCGCCTTCGACCTTTTCACTTTTTCCGTGGCCTTCGTGGTTCTGGCTCTCTGGATCCGGATACCGGAGCGGGATGCGGGGGAGGAAGTTCCTGAAAAGCTTCTGGAATCCTCCAAAAAGGGAATCGCCTATCTAAGGCAAGAGAAAGGGATCTTTCACCTGATCCTGTTTCTGGCCTCCATCAACCTTGTGGCTTCCATCTATGACGCGGCATTTCCCGCCATGATGCTCTCCAGGAACGGGGGAAGCCAGAAAGTCCTGGGGCTGGTAAACGCGGTGATCGGGATCACCACTTTTGCGGGAAGCATCCTGGCTTCTTTTATGAAAACACCCAAGAGCCGGGTTCGGGTGATCTGTAACAGCCTGCTGTTTTCCATGAGCACAGAGAATTTTCTGCTGGCCTTTGGCAGGACCCCTTTTGTGTGGTGTGTGGGAGGATTCCTGGGATGGATCGGGATCCCCGTGATGAGCGCCAACTTAGATGCCATCATACGCCTCCATGTGTCGGAACAGATGCAGGGGCGGGTCTACGCGGCCCGCAACTCTTTGCAGTTTTTCACTATCCCTGTGGGGTATTTTCTCGGAGGGTATCTGGTTGACCAGGTATTTGAGCCAGTCATGGCCGCTCAGGGGCCTGGCAGTATCCTGGTGAGAATGTTCGGAACCGGGAAGGGCTCCGGCGCCGCCTTCCTGTTCCTGGTCATCGCCTTCGCGGGGATCGGGGTCTGCCTGTATTTCAGGAAGGATAAGCACATCTGGGAACTGGAGTATTGACAAATCTCCTTTTCAGGTATATAATTCGCAACGAACAGACAAAGGTGTCTTTGGGCCATGCGCTCAGAGACACCTTTTTTATGCGCACGGGCCCCGAGAGGAGTTTTGTCAGCAGAGCTGACCGGGGCCCGGCACGGCGAGTAGGGGGAAACACCTCCCCTACTCGATTACGCAGGCCCGTGCAGTGGAAGTTTGCCGCTAAAGCGGCGCACGGGCCGCACGGCGAGTAGGGGGGAAAAGACCTCCCCTACTCGATTGCACACGGGGCCCCGCCCCGGCATAACACTTTCTCAAGGAGGAGGCAGTGCATGAGTTTACATGAAGAATGCGGTGTATTTGGAGTGATCAGTCCGGAGACTGCCCATGTGGCGGAGCTGA
>CAMTAF010000053.1 GCA_947066955.1 uncultured Hungatella sp. | reverse complement strand
CAGGTCGTCGGAAGGCATCCTGAAAACGCTGCGCGTTTGCCTTCCTCCTCTTTGGAAACGGCACAGAAGTATGTGCCTTGAAACGCTTAAAACTGCGTCAATGTATCAGATAAGATTCCAGATAACTCAACTATACCGTATCTAAAAGAAAAAGGCAAGGGTATTTTGTGATCTTCTATTGAAATTCTGTCATATAAGGTCTGAACCGCAGGGGAAGATGGCCTCTCTGGCACACATAGTTGGTTCTCTCCTTGATGGCGATGGTATCGTGGAACGCTTTCCAGAGCTCCTCAAATTCCTTCTGATCCGTGCTGTCCGAAAGACGCTCCTTCCACTGCGTCAAATCCATCCGCACCACCATCCACCCCTCATCGGCTTTGTGGACAATGGCCTTCTGACGCCCTTCGTCATAGATAATCCAGTTCTCCCCCAGAAGCCTGTCCGCAAAGTGAGGGGCCATCAAGATGATCACATCGTTCTTCGGCCCTACGGTACACACCAAAAGCCCCTCCCGTGTCCTGGAAAAACGGGCGAACTCGATGAGAAGGTGGGCCTCATTGCCCACATTCCGGTTTATCCGGAAAACCTCGTACACAGCCGGTATCTGCAATAAGTCGGTGACATCCCTCTTTAAGTTGAGAGCATAGATCAAGAAACGGTAGATCCGGTCCGCCTTCTCCTCCTCACGGCTCAGAGACACCCGAAATACCATCTCGTAGGCTTCCTGCCCGGCCTTTGTCCGGATGGCATCCACCACCTTGTCCGTCTTCTCCCGCGTCTCCTCCACCTGACGGTACTGGGAAAACATCTGAAGATTTCCCCGGTCTTCCAGCTCCAGCGCCACGTTGGCATGTCCCAGGCGGCTCATCCACGCGTCGTAGACCCCGCACAGGATCCCTTCCAGGCTGTCCCGGCACACAAATATGGTCATGTTCCTCTCTTCCTTTCTCCGCGCATACACGGTCTCTCTCCTGGCAGCATGCTGCCCCATACCCGCAAATACCGGCATCGCTGCTGCTCTAACCCCCTAGTCCGGGCAGTTCCGTTCCTGTATCCTTAAAACCGTCCCTCCAGCCTGTGGCTGCCTGACCCTACAACTGCCCCAGCACCGCCATCTGTATATCCCCGGTCTCCGGCGGCGGGGACAGCCAGCCGTCGTCAAACATGGACAGCTGGCGATAGCTGCCTTCATTGGTGATATCCCAGGTCTTTCGCCTCTCATCCCCCACAAGCTGGCTGGTGATATAGTCCTGGTCCACCCTCACCGGGGACAGCTGGCGGCCTTTGCAGGTGATAAAGTAGGCCGCCCGCTTCAGCACCACGCCCATCTTTTTCAGATCCGGAAAATCCAGGGCCGCGCCCTTCCTGGCAGCCGCGATCCGCCTGGCGGACTTCACGCCGATCCCGGGAACCCTGAGAAGGGTCTGGTAATCCGCCCTGTTCACCTCCACAGGAAACAGCTCCAGATGCCGCAGAGCCCAGTCGCACTTTGGGTCCAGCAGAACATTAAAGTGGGGCTGTCTCTCTGTCAGCAGCTCATCGGCCTGGAAACCGTAGAATCTCAGAAGCCAGTCCGCCTGGTACAGCCTGTGCTCCCGCAACAGAGGAGGCCCTCCCGGAAGCACGGGAAGGCAGCTGTCGTCGTTGACCCGGACAAAGGCGGAATAAAAGACTCTCTTCAGGTCATAGTTCTTGTACAGGGCCTCCGCCACCTTGATCATCTGGTAGTCATTCTCCGGCGTGGCCCCAACGATCATCTGGGTGCTCTGCCCTGCCGGCACAAACCTGCGCCCTCTCTCATAAGGGATGATCTCCGTCCTCTGGGTTCGGATCCCCTTCTGAATCTGCCTCATGGGAGCCAGAATCCTGGATCTGGACTTGGATGGCGCCAGGCTTTTCAGGCCCTCTGCCGTGGGAAGCTCCAGATTCACGCTCATCCTGTCCGCCAAAAGCCCTACCTGCTCGATCAGCGCCGGATCTGCCCCCGGGATCGCCTTCACATGGATATAACCGTTAAAACGGCACTCTCCCCTCAGTTTCATGAGGGTCTGAAAGATCAGATCCATGGTATAATCCGGGCTCACCAGGATTCCGGAGCTCAAAAACAATCCTTCTATATAATTGCGCCGGTAAAACTCCATGGTGAGGGTACACACCTCATCAGGGGTAAACGCCGTGCGCACCACATCATTGGAACGGCGGTTCACGCAGTATCTGCAGTCATAGATACACTGGTTGGTAAACAAAATCTTCAGAAGGGAAATGCACCGCCCGTCTGCCGCAAAGCTGTGGCACAGCCCCGCTGACACGGCGTTGCCCAGCATCCCTTTCTTTCCCTTCCGGTCCACACCGCTGGAAGTGCATGACACGTCATACTTAGCCGCGTCGGATAAAATCTCCAGCTTCTCCTTAATCCCCATCTGTTCCTGAATCAGCATCTCATGATCTCCTGTACAAACATTTGTTCTATTTTTACATTATAACACCTGTTCTCAAAAAATGCAATACTGTTTTAGAACATTTGTTCTTTTTCCCAGTAGGGGAGGTCTTTTCCCTGCTGGCCGCGCCGGGCCCCGGCCAGCTTTTGCCGGCAAAATTCCTATCAGGGCCCGTGTGCATAAAAAAAGTGTAAAACCCCCCCTGCAGACACTCCTCCAGTAACCGCGCCGCGGCGGCACCCGATTCATGCCCACAAGATCAGGGCTTTACACTCTTACTTTACACTCTTATCTCATCCGGCGGAGCTCTCTTTACTGCTCATACCCCTCCGGGTTATTCTTCTGCCATCTCCAGGAATCCTGGCACATCTCCTTGATCCCTCTCTTGGCCACCCAGCCAAGTTCTGCCTTGGCCTTGGACGGATCCGCATAGCAGGCCGGCACATCTCCCTGGCGGCGATCCTTAAATACATAGTTGATCTTTAAATCATTGGCCTCCTCAAAAGCATTGATCACATCCAGGACGCTGTAGCCGGTTCCGGTTCCCAAGTTGTAGATCCACACGCCGCCATTTTCCTTCTCCAGCTTCTGGAGAGCCTTCAGATGGCCGTCCGCCAGATCCACCACATGGATATAGTCTCTCACGCAGGTTCCGTCGGGAGTGTCATAGTCATTGCCGAACACCCCAAGGCATACCAGCTTGCCCACAGCCACCTGAGTGATGTAGGGAAGCAGATTGTTGGGAATACCCTTGGGATTCTCTCCGATCCTTCCTGATTCGTGAGCGCCAATGGGGTTAAAGTAGCGAAGAAGCATAACCTGCCACTCCGAATCCGCGGTGTGAAGATCTGTCAAAATCTGCTCAAGCATGCCCTTGGTGCGGCCATACGGATTGGTAATCTCGCCCTTGGGGCATTCCTCTGTAATGGGCACAAAGGCCGGATTGCCGTAAACCGTGGCAGAAGAGCTGAACACAATGCTCTTCACCCCGTGCTTCCTCATCTCATCGCACAGAATCAAGGTTCCGGTAATATTGTTGTGATAATACTCCAGAGGCTTAAATACAGACTCGCCCACTGCCTTCAATCCGGCAAAATGGATGACCGAATCAATCTTTTCATTGTCAAATACCTTCTTCACCCCTGGCTGGTCCAGCAGATCCACCTCATAAAATGTCACTTTCTTTCCAGTAATCTCCTCCACCCGGTTTAAGGATTCCCGGCAGGAATTGCAGAGATTATCAAGAACCACCACATCATACCCCGCGTTCAGCAGCTCCACACATGTATGACTGCCGATGTATCCGGCGCCGCCTGTTACCAAGATTGCCATATCATTTTCCTCCTTTTTCGGTATCGGCACGCGCCGCTCTGCGGCACCTGCCAGGTCGTCGGAAGGCATCCTGGAAATACTGCGCATTTGCCTTCCTCCTTCCATTTCTCACTAGAACGGACCGTTTTTCCTTTACTCCCTGGTATTCCCGGGCCAGGACCTGTCCGCTTCCTGAAAATCCAGCAGGGGAGGCTTTTCCCCCGCTCACGCGCCGGGCCGGTCAGCTTTGCTGACAAAATTCCTGCTGCGGCCCGTGTGCACTAACAACCTTCCTCTTTATTATAAGTGGGAAGGCTGTGAAAAACAATGCCATATTTGTACAATTATTTGCACAATTTATCATATCATGACTGCGCGCATGCCGTTTTTCTTTGTCACTGACAGGTCTCGATCTGGTCTCCAAAGTATTTTCCAATTCTTGCTATAAACGAAAGCACATCCGCCTTCACATCCTCCGGAAATGCCGTGAGCACTGACGCTGTCCAAAATCCCAGCACTGAGGCGTGATACCTCTAATTCCCACATCCTTAACTTGAGAGTAAAAAGTTTTAAACCACAGCCTCAACTATCGTCTTGCCGTCTATGTGTACTTCTCTCATGCCCGGCTTTTTCTTTTTGTTGAAATTAAAACTCAGCAGATATCCTTTTTCCAGATGATAATAATCCAAGTACTCTCTCAGCTGCTCTTTTCCCCTCTCATGGTATTCATTTCCATGCCAAATCTTCAGCTCCACAATAAACTGCTGGCCCAGATAATCTATGATCACATCGGTCCTCTTGGAGTCCCGGGTCTGAGCCTCAATATAGTAGTTTCCCGCGCCGTTTATAATGGGCTTAAGGTATAACAGGAAGAACTTTCGGCCGTGGGCCTCCACAAAACGTTCATCCTTGTGGCTGTAAATGTCTGTAAAGTAAGTCACAAACTTTTCAAGCACCAGGTCCATATTGAGTTTACCGTCTGTGATAAACTGGTTTTTGTCCCTCTGTCCGTATCGGAACGCCTCGCTTCCGGCTGCCTCCTCCGCGATAAACATATTAAGAAGTCCCATTTCAAAAATACGGTTGGCAACTACAACATGTCCTTCCTCCTCCTTCAAAAAACCAAACATGTACCCTAGTTTGATTGATTCCTCGTTGGGAGATGCCGGAATTTTCTCGCCCTGATATAAAAGGGCTCTTATCATATCCCGCAGATCTTTATAAATGTCCAATTGCTTTACCATACTGTCAAATAATGGGCTACTTTCCGACAAAAGTAATTTTACCGCCGCCGCAACCCCTTGTTCTGTCCACACATCTGACATGTTCTCAAATCTTTCGCTCTCAAATATCTCTTCGTCAAGAAACTTACAGATTGCCGAGACCAGATATGGATAGCCGGAAGTATACTCATAAATACATGTTCCAATTGAATACACGTCCATCCCTGTCCCGTGGTCTTCTTCATATTCCTGCAGCATAAGGGAGATCTGTTCTGCCGAAAAACTCATATCCAGATTAAATCTTGCCGCGATGTTCCACGGACTGTTATATTTATGTTCCTCCTCTGGACGAATCTTTAATTTCAGATTTTTGATGTCATATACACCCGCCAGAATCACGGAGTGAAAAGTCGGCATATTTCCCCGTCCGAGATAATATCTTCTGAGCAATGCCAGAAAATCCAAAAACACCTGATTATTGGATGCGCTGTCCACCTCATCGATCATTAACACAATTGGCTTTGAAACCTTCTCACAGATTTCGCTCAGCCACACAAACAATTCTCTCAGATAAAGCTTTCCCTTGGCCTCTCTTAAGCCGGACAGCGGCGCTTGTGCTTCTCTTTCATTTTCTGCATACATCTTTTCAAATACTCTCAGAAGAATCTCAGAAAAAGCCCGGGAGAAAGCCATCTCATTTCTGAATTCATCCGTTCCGATCTCCTGAAAATCCATGGAAATAACAAGATAATCTTCTTTCAGATACTCCTCCAGCGCCCTTATGGTAGTTGTCTTTCCATATTGTCTGCCACGGTTTATGGCAAAATACTTTCCTCTGTCTACGAACAGCTTCTTTATCTTTTCCAGCCGGTCGTCAAGCCTTACCATATAGTGTATGTTAGGATCGCACAGACCTTCTGTATTAAAATACCGCCTCATCTTCCTCCCCTCCTTCAATATGCGCATTATCTCTCTAATATCATTTTATCATTGGGGGGGACATATGTAAAGGAAGGAAAGCTGTCTTTTGGCCTGATATAAGTATGAAATTATCAAAGTACAGAAACCCTCCTTTTTATACCCCTATATCCAATCCCTTATCATATCCGCCACTTTCGCCGCCCCGTCTCCGTCTTTCGTCATCTGAACGTCCAACTCAACCCCCTCAAGACCTTTGATCTCCATGGCCTTTTCAAAGGCAATCTGCGTATTTTCAGGGTACCTCTGACTGCATCCCCTGTGCGCCCATATCTTCATAGACCATTTCTCCATTCAACAAGATTATCCAAAATGACAACAAAAAATCTGACGCAAAATATGACAATTCCATACTTCACATCAGATTTTTATATTATTCTCTATTCTCTTTTAAACCACTGCCTCAACAATCACCTTATCAGCGATTCGAAGTTCTTTTACCCCTCGTTCCTTCTTCTTATTAAAATTAAAACTCAGCAGATATCCCTTGTCTTGATGATAGTAATCCAAATACTCCGCAAGCTGCTTTTCCCCTCGCTTATTGTACTCATCTCCATGCCAGATTTTTAATTCCACAATATACTGTTCCCCCAGATAATCCACAATCACATCAGTCCGCTTCGCGTCTCTTGTCCGGGCTTCAATATAATAATTCCCCCCACCATTTATGATGGGCTTTAAATAAAGCAAAAAGAATTTGCGCCCATATTCCTCCACGAAATTCTGATCATTATCGCCGTAGATATCCGCAAAATGGATCACAAACTTTTCAAGCACCAATTTCATATTCAGCTTATGATCTGCAATAAACTGATTCCTGTCACTCTGTCCCCGAAAGTATATCTCGCTTTTAACAGATTCCTCTGATATAAAAAGATTTAACATCCTCATTTCAAAAATACGATTGCTCACTGCCACCTGACCATCTGTATCTTTCAGGAAACCAAACATGATACCTAAATTAATAGACCGTGTATCCGGACTGAATATCACTCTTTTCCCCTGAAACAAAATCCCCCGTATCAATTCCCGCAGATCTTCAAACGCATCCAGCTGCTTTGTCAGACTGTCAAACAATGGCGTATTCATTTTCAATATCATCTTAACCGCCTCCGCGATCCCCTCCCTGGCCCAGATATTCCTGGCATTTAGAAAAGGCTCACTCTCCGGCATTTTCTCGTCCAACAGCTTACAGATCAGAGACACCAGATACGGATAACCCGAAGTATACTGATCAATCTCATCCGCAACCGCTTTCACATCCATTCCCACACGATGGTCTTCCTCATACTCTTCCAGCATACCTTCGATCTGACTGACGGAAAAGCTCATGCGGATATCAAAATCAGCGGCGATATCAAATGGCGCAAGCGCCATTTGATCCCGTGGGCGGTCGCCAAGTGAAAGCAAGCTTTCATTTGGCTCGTCGCCTTCACGAGTATTCCAGGGACTGTTATACTGATGTTCTTCTTCCGGGCGCAGCTTCAGTTTCAGATTTTTGATGTCATACACCCCAGCCAGAATCACCGAATGAAACGTGGGGCGGATGTCCCGATTCAGATAATACCCCCTGAGCATGGCCAAAAAATCTAAAAACACCCGGTAATTAGAAGCGCTGTCCACTTCGTCGATGATCAGTACAATTCTCTTCCCCGCCTTTCTGCAGATCTCACTGAGGCCTCGAAACAGCTTATCCAGCGAAATCCTCCTGCTGTCTTTCAGAGCAGTCAGGCTGTGAAATGCTTCTGTATCTATGCTTTCCCGCAATTCTTTTTTCAGAGACAGCAAATCTTCCAGATATTCGATAAAAGAGATCACAAAAGTCTCTTCATCCGAGAAATTAGATGAACTCATCATCTGAAAATCCAGGGAGAAGACAATATATTCTTCTTTCAGGTATTCCGCTAATGCCATCAGTGTCGTCGTCTTGCCATATTGGCGTCCCCGGTTGATCACAAAATATTTTCCCCTGTCTACAAACAGTTCTTTCATCTTCCGAAGCCTGTCATCCAACCTTACCATATAATGCAGATCCGGCCTGCATCGCCCTTCCGTATTGAAATACCGCTCCATATTCCCTCCTGTGGAATTTCAATGACTGCTCACTTCTGTCACATATTTATTCTATCATTCTCCCATAAATATGTAAAGAAGCGAAAAATCCTTGTCTTTTCCCCCCCATTGTAGTACCATACTTTTATCAAATATTTTAAGAAAGCGAGGGATTTCTCATGGCACAGAACAACCGGTCAAGGATAGCCCGGTTTATCTTAAGGCAGGGGTCTGCCTCCAAGCCGGAGATCGCCTTTGCCTTAAAACTCAGCATGCCCACTGTCTTACAGTGCGTGAAAGATCTGATGGACGCCGGCATCCTGGAGGAGGCTGGGGAATGCGAATCCACTGGCGGGAGAAAGGCCAAGGCCCTGTCCGTGGTGCCGGATATCCGGTACGGGGCAGGCATCGACATCACTGCCAACCATGTGAGCTTTGTCCTCATCGACCTCGTGGGAAATGTGCTCCACCACAGGAGAAACCGGCTGGCCTATGAACACTCCCCGGCATACTACCGATCCGTCAGGGACCATTTGGACTCTTTTCTCCGGGAGATCCAGGCAGACCAATCAAAGCTCCTGGGCACAGGCATCTCCCTCCCCGGCATCATCGACCGGTCCGCCAATCTCCTGGTGCGGTCCCACATCTTAAATGTGGAGAACATAAGCCTTCAGGTGCTGAGCCAGTATTTTGACCAGGAGCCTTTCTATGAAAATGACGCCAGCGCCGCTGCCATGGCGGAGCTGAGGCATGACAGCCGCAACGCGGTGTACCTCTCCTTGAGCAACACCGTGGGCGGAGCCATCTACTTTGGGCAGGCCCTCTATCCCGGGGACCATTTCCGCAGCGCCGAGTTCGGCCACATGGTCCTGGTGCCCGGCGGTCAGGCCTGTTACTGCGGAAAGAAGGGCTGCGTGGACGCCTACTGCTCCGCAAAGGTGCTGGCCCGCAGGGGCGGCGGGAGCTTGGAAGGCTTTTTTGAAAAGCTTGAAGCCAGAGACCCGGAGGCAATGGCTGTGTGGGACCAGTATGTGGACCGGCTGGCAGTCACTGTCAGCAATCTCCGGATGAGCTTTGACTGCGACATCATCCTCGGCGGCTATGTGGGGGGCTTCTTGAAGCCCTACTTGGGGGAACTTGGACAGCGGGTTCTGGAGTACAACCGGTTTGACCGGGATTCCTCTTATATACAGGTCTGCCGCTATGCCCGGGAGGCCTCCGCCGTGGGAGCGGCCCTGACCTTTGCGGAACAATATCTGGACACGGTCTGACCCTATTTCTCTCTTTTTAATGGAGCACGGGAGGCGTTTTCCCTGCTCGCCGCGCCGGGGCGGGCCGCGCAGGCGGCCACTTTTTCTTTCCGCCCCGTGTGCACAAAAACCCTGAAACCTGGGATGATCTCCAGGGGTCAGGGTTTTTTGTCTATTTTGTACATATTTAGTCTCTGAAATTTAGCGCTAATGCCGATTTTCCTCTGCCGTATTGACAAACGAGAGCTTCAATGAGATAATGAAATTACTTTAATAAAGTATTTTATAAAACTAAGTACAAAAATAGTCAGAGAAAGGAAGGATGAGAGATGTTACAGCAGGTCATGACAGCGCCGGGGGAGATTATGTTTCGGGAGGTTCCTGTTCCGGAGCCCAAGAAGGGGGAGGTTCTGATCAAGATCATGAAGATCGGGGTGTGCGGCTCCGATATCCATGTTTACCACGGAGAGCACCCGTTTACCAAATATCCGGTCACCCAGGGACATGAGGTGTCCGGCGAGATCGTGAAAGTGGGAGAGGGCGTGGAGGGATTCGCGCCGGGCCAGAAGGTGACCATCCAGCCTCAGGTAGTCTGCGGCAAGTGCTATCCCTGCCGCCACGGCAAATACAATCTGTGCGAAGAACTGAAGGTCATGGGGTTCCAGACCACCGGCGTAGCCTCCCACTATTTTACCGTGGATGCCGCCAAGGTCACCCTTCTGCCAGAGGATTTAAGCTTTGACGAGGGTGCCATGATCGAGCCCCTGGCCGTGGCCGTCCACGCTGTGAGACAGGCCGGGGATGTGAAGGGCTTAAAGATCGCCGTCCTGGGGGCAGGACCCATCGGGATCCTGGTTGCCCAGACCGCTAAGGGCATGGGGGCTGACAGCGTGATGATCACCGATGTCAGCGACATCCGCTTGGCAAAGGCCAAGGAGTGCGGGGTTGACTTCTGTGTCAACACGAAGACAAAGGATTTCGGAGAAGCCATGGTGGAGAATTTCGGCCCGGACAAGGCGGACATCATCTACGACTGCGCCGGCAACAACATCACCATGGGCCAGGCCATCAAGTATGCCAGAAAAGGCAGCACCATCATCCTGGTGGCCGTATTTGCCGGAGAGGCCAAGGTGGATCTGGCTGTGTTAAATGATCATGAGCTGGATTTAAACACCACCATGATGTACCGGAACGAGGATTACATTGACGCCATCCGCCTGGTAAATGAGAAAAAGGTGGTTCTCGCTCCCCTGATCTCCAAGCACTTTGCTTTCCGGGATTATCTGAAGGCCTACCAGTACATTGACGCTAACCGGGAATCCACTATGAAGGTGATCATCAACGTGCAGGAGTAACCGGAACCGCTTTTTTCTTCTTTGAGGCAGTGGCGGCAAAGCTCACATCGATGAGGTCGCAGAGCTTCTCCTCCGCCACAGTCCCGTCCAAAAGCGCTGTGATCCAGTGCTCCTTGTTCATGTGGTAGGCAGGAAAAATGCCGTCCTCCCGGGTCAGCAGCTCCTTAAACATCCTGTCGTCGATCTTTAAATTGATCACATCCACACAGCCCTCCCCGGAGAGCCCCAGCTTCTTTTTGCCCACGCTCATTATCAGGGCAAACCATTTTTTGTTGTCGCTGTGGCGGAAAACTGCGTTGTCCTCGTGTTTGCCCCAGGGATATTCCGGGGAGGCCTTATATTTGTTTTTGATGTATGTAAAAATTTTCTCACGCATCACAGCACCATCCCAACTACTGCCACGATGCAGCCGATACTGATCAGGATGGACAGGGAATTGACTGCGCTGGACAGGCCGATATCCCCTTTCAAATCCGCGGTAAAGGCGGGGGCCGCGGAGGCGATGGGCCCGAACACCAGGATAGCCAGGGTCTGGCGGTACTCCAGAGGCAGAGGCAGCAGAAAATAGCACACTGCCGACAACACGGCAGCTATGCCATAGCGCACAGCCAGGATCTTTACAAGGGTCCCCGTCTGGGACTTATCGCCGGAAAGCTTAAACCCTACCCCGATCATCAGCATGGCCATGAACGCGTTGCCGTCGGCGATGATCTGGGCAAAGGAAACCGCCTGGGAGGGAAGCCGGATATTCAAAAGGCACAGAACGGTCATGATCATATAGGTGTCAAAAGGCACGGATTTTACCAGGGTTTTCACGATCTGCGCCACCGGGATCCCGTGCCCCTCCCCCTTTGCTATGGAAGCCGCGCTGTAGGCGCCACCGAGGCAGATCACCGCGTTCCCTGTATCAAAGAGGCTGGTGATCACCACCCCCGATGGCCCCAAAAAACTCTGCACAAAAGGCAGGGTAAAATTGCCGATATTATACCCCGACAGATTCAGGACCTCAAAGGCCCGCTGCTCCTTAGAGGCTTTTATGTTCATGAGAAAGCCCGCGGCAATGTAGATCAGGCCCCCTAAAAGACCCAGAAGGCTCAAGACCAGCATGGACACATCGATCTCCTTGTCCGCGAAGCTGAACACAATGGCAGCCGGGAGGGTGATCTTCAGCACGATCTTGGACAGCACATGGAAGTCCTCCTCCTTGAAAAATCCTATCCTTCTCAGGCCATACCCCAGCAAAATAACCCCGATAAAACACGCTGCCCTGGATAATACCGCCGCCATTCCCATAATCAAAAACTCTCCTCCCCGTCATCTCTTGTTTTTCTCAAAAAGGAGCGGTGACCGCCGCTCCTCTGATGCTCCATGGATTGATTCAGTTGTCACTCTTTTACCCTGTCAAGTTCCGTGAGATTCACTCCCGATACTGTCAGAAATACTTTTAGCTCAATGTATCTTACTTTCATGGCTTGATAAATCTCTGAGTCTTTATCCGCCGATAACAGCATATAGCCCTGCAGCCTCGAAAACTCTTCAATTGAGACTTTCAACATTTCTTTTTCTGCCATATCTTCGCTCCTTCTCTATAACTGCAAACATCTGGCAGCTGCCTATATTATAATCCACAAAAGAAACAATGTAAAGCCGCTAATCCGCAAATGTCTCAAGTCTGCCTGATTTCCGCATACTGCGCCGGTCTCAGTCCCGACAGGTCACTTTCAGATCCGACACAAATGCCTCTGTCCCGATATCCACAAAGATTCCTACAGAGCCGTGGCGCCCCTTTCCATGTTTCATGGCAGGCACCACAAGGACAGGCCGATCCGCCCCGTTGATGTAAAACTCTGCTCTCTCATCCTCGATCACAGCCTTTAAGGTGATCCACTCGTCCAAGGCAATGTCCGCCGGAGCCTCATAGTCTGTGATCTGATACTCCCGGAAATAATCAAAGGTGTAGCCCGGGTAAGAAAAATACTGGCAGCCGTGGGTCTTTCTCACAGGGTCCGCGCACCCCCGCCCGTTGGTGGGCCTTACATAGAAGGACTCAAATTCCGAATCCTTCTCATTGGCTCTGTAGACGATCCCAATGAAGCCTCTGGCAAAGTCCGGGGCATCGGGCAAAAGCCGGCTGAGCAGCTTCACCTCAATGGTTCCGTTGTGAAACAAAAGGCCGTTGACCTTGGCGTAGGTGTTTTCATCGTATCGGTTGATTTTGTCTTTTTTCACCACCCGCAGAACCGGCGCCTGATCTAACACGGCATTTTCTGCGGACGTGTGTACGGTGGTAAATTGATCCGTGGTAATCTCAATCTGTCTTTCCATCTCGTCTCCTCCTGGTATCCTATGAATTTCACTTCTTGCTTCTGACCTAAGGCAGCGGCACCTGCCAGGTCGGAGGATGGCATCCTGGAAACGCTGCGCGTTTGCCTTCCTCCTCTAAGGTAACGGCACGCGCCGCCCTGCGGCACCTGCCACGTCGGAGGAAGGCATCCTGGAAACGCTGCGCGTTTGCCTTCCTCCTCTTATGATACCACGGCTTTCTTGAAATGAGAAGAAGGCACAAATTAATTACCTGGTTACTTTTTTGTAACCAGGTTCCACTTCCCTGTCCTGTACTCCCCAAATGAAATCAGGTAGTTGGCCAGCCATCCCACAGGCACCGCCATCCACACAAAGGCGATCCCCCATCTGGGAGCGCAGGTCACAGCGATCACCACCCGGATCCCCAGATTGACCAGATTTGCCACAGTAAACATCTTCATATCCCCGGCGCCCCTCAGCACGCCGTCCGTGATCATCTTAAGCCCGATCAGAACAAAAAACCATCCGATAAATCGCAGATACCCGGTTCCTGTCTGAAAAGCCGCCGCGCTCCCCTCCTCCCCCAGAAACATCTGGATCAGGGGCCGGTGACAGGTTTCCAGCCAGAGGCAAAGAATCGCGGCAAAGGAGAAGACGATGGCGTAGCCGGTGCGGTACCCCTGGCGGACACGGTCGTATTTTCCCGCTCCGATATTCTGGGCCGTGTAGGAGGACATCACATTTCCCATAGCTGCCATGGGGACAACGCAGATGCTCTCTACCCGCATGCCTGCGGAGAATCCCGCCAGCATCTCTGCCCCGAAGCTGTTGACCACCGACTGGACCAGCATCATCCCGATGGACACGGTGGACTGCTGGAGAATCGAGGGGAGGGCGATCCTGGTCATATTGAAAAATTCCGTCCTGTCAAAAATCCCTTTGCCACCGCTCCCCTCGTACTTTTTCATTTCCCTCAAAAAAATCATGGCAGAACAGGCCGCGGAGATCCCCTGAGCGATCAGGGTTGCCCACGCCACTCCTGCCACCCCCATCCCCGCGTTCCGAACCAGGATCACATCCAGAACCATGTTGAACACAGAGGAGAAGATCAGCAGGCACAGGGGGATCCTTGACTTTCCCAGGGCATTGAACATGGAGGAGAGAATGTTGTACATGAAAAGAAAGGGCAGTCCCAGAAAGTAGATCCTTAAGTACTCAGCTGCCTGGGACAGGGCCTCCGGCGGGGTGTTGAGCCAGACCATGATCTGCCTGGAAAACAGAAGCCCAAATCCCCCTAAAACCACGCTCACCACCGCAAATGCCGCCAGGGCCGTTTTCACCGACGTCTTCATCTTCCCGTATTGTCTTGCCCCAAAATACTGGCTGGTGATGACCGAGGCCCCCACGCCGCCGCCGATGGCCACGGAAATAAACACCGTGGTGAGGGAATAGGAGGCCCCCACGGCCGCCAGGGCCTGCTCTCCCACGAATCTGCCCACAACCACCGAATCCACCATGGTATAAAACTGCTGGAACAGATTGCCGATGATCATGGGAAGCGCAAATACCATCAGCGCTTTCAGCGGTTTTTCCTGAATCAGATACTCTTTTCCCATCACATTCTCCATTTCTGTAATTCTTGTTGATTTACTGCTTTGCCTCCTGCGCGAATTCGCCGGTGAGGTTAAAATTGTGCTCCAAGGGACCCCGGCCCTTGCCCAGGTCCAGCATGGCCCCCAATGCCCCGGAGAGGTAGTCCTTTGACCGCCCGATGGCTGTTGGCAGATCAAAGCCCTTGGCTAAGTTGGCCGCAATGGCGCTGGACAGGGTGCAGCCGGTGCCGTGGGTGTTGGGGTTGTGGATGCGGGTTCCATAGAACCACTGCCCCGCGCCTGCCCTGTACAAATAATCATTTGCGTCATCAATATTGTGTCCGCCTTTGAGCAAGACAGCGCACCCGTAGACGTCGCTGATGCGTCTGGCGGCAGCCTCCATGTCTTCTCTGCCGCGGATCGCCATCCCTGACAGGATCTCAGCCTCCGGGATGTTGGGAGTCGCCACAGCGGCTAAGGGCAGCAGACGGTTTTTCAAGGTGTCCACCGCCTCCTCACAGATGAGGCGGTCGCCGCTGGTGGCTACCATCACCGGGTCCACCACGATATTCCTGGCCTCATAAAACCGAAGCCGCTCCGCAATGGTTTCGATCAGCCCGCAGGAGGCGACCATGCCGATCTTGACCGCGTCGGGCGGGATGTCCTCAAATACCGCGTCGATCTGCTGTCCCAGAAATTCCGGGGTCACCTCGACAATTTTCCTCACGCCCATGGTGTTCTGGGCCACCAGAGCCGTGATCGCGCTCATGGCGTAGACCCCGTTCATGGTCATTGCTTTTAAATCAGCCTGGATCCCGGCGCCTCCGCTGGGGTCTGTGCCGGCGATTGATAATGCTGTTCTCATGTTTGCCTTCCTCCTTTCTGGTAACGGCATGCGCCGCCTTGCGGCACCTGCCAAGTCGGAGGAAGGCATCCTGGAAACGCTGCGCGTTTGCCTTCCTCCTTAAAAATCTTTTCTTTCTCGTAAAGGCAGCAGGGCAGGCAAGGCCCATCTTCGCCCCTGCTTTAGCTGCTGCCCCGGCAGCTATGTTGGGAGAAATTGTTCGATTCTGCCTAACTGGCTTAACTCTTCCAGATAAATGTCCGCCAGGTCCCGTATTTTCCCCTGCTCCGGCTCATGGGCATCGCACACCGCCGCAACGGGAAATCCTGCATTTTTCGCTGTCCGGATGGCATAAAGGGCATCGTCAAATACAAGGGTTTCCTCTCTCTCTGTCCCCAGAAAGCTCAGGGCCTTATTGAAAATATCAGGTTCATCCTTCCCTCGGCCCACCTGGCTGCAAGTAAATATTTCCCCAAAATAAGAGCAAATCCCCAGACGGCACAGGGCGGCCTCTACCAGATCGCGGTCCGTGGCAGTGGCGATACACAGCTTCACGCCTGCCCCGAAGAGCCGCTCAACCAGTTGGGCCGCTCCCTTTTTCAGAGGGGCTTCCAGTCGGTAATATTGCTCCAACATGGCATTGACGCCATCCGTAATCTGGGCAATGCTCAAAGCCACGCCGTACTCTGTCTGATAATAGCGGGCCGCCTGATGGAGGCTCATATTTTTGAAAACCTGGTTTAAGTTCTCCCGGGGTTCCCGGCCCACGGAGCGGAGATAATCCTCCCCGATGGTGTCCCAGATCCCCATGGAATCCAGCAGAGTCCCGTCCACATCAAAAATCGCGCCCCGGATTTTCATGCATTCACCATTCTTTCCGACAGCCCTCTCAGCTCCCTGCAGGCGCTTTCAATATCCTCTGCGGAGAAAATGGCAGATACCAGCGCGACACCGTCCACCCCGCTGCCTGACAGCCTGCCTATGTTCTCTTTGTTGATTCCCCCGATGGCAACAATGGGCACATCCACGGCGCTGCGGATGGCCCGGAGGGTCTCACCTGTCATCTGGTCCGCGTCCGCCTTGGTGCTGGTGGGAAAAACCGCTCCCAGGCCCAAATAGTCAGCGCCGTTTCGGACAGCCTCCAGGGCCTCCTTTACGGTGTGGACGGAGACACCCAGTATCATCCCATCCCCCACGCGGCGGCGGACCTCCCCGGCGGCCATATCCTCCTGGCCTACATGGATACCGTCCGCCCCGCAGGCAACGGCAATGTCTACATTGTCGTTGACAATAAAGGGAACTTTATATCGGCGGCACAGATCACACATCTCCTTGGCCTCCTTAAGAAACGCAGCCTCATCCAGGGATTTCTCCCGCAGCTGCACGCAGGTCACACCGCCTTTCAGAGCCGCCTCCACCTGCTGATACAGCGTCCTCTCCCCGGTCCAAGCCCGGTCTGTCACCCCATAGAGAAGCATATGCCTTTTATCGCACTTCATACCTGGCTCCTTTCTCCAGCTCCGCGGGGGTGAGGCGGTACATGGCGTCGATTATATAGTTCCGGTAAGAGGAATTGCCATCCATCTCGCCCAGCCGCCGGTAAGCGATCTCCCCGCACAGACCCATGGCGCACACGGCAGCAGCAACAGCCTCCAGCGGCGTCTCCGGATTGGCGGCAACAAAGGCAGCTGTCAGTGCCGACAGCTGACAGCCGGTTCCCGTGACTGCGCTCATCATGGGATGGCCGTTGCGGATGCAGAAGGCCCGGCAGCTGTCAGCCACAATGTCCACAGCCCCGGTTATGGCTATGACCGCCCCGCTGCGCTTGGCATACTCCTTGGCAAAAGCCACGGCCTGGTCAAGATTTTCCTCTGTCACCTGATCCGCCACATCGGCATCCACGCCTCTGGTGGTGCCGCTGCCCGCGGCCAGGGTCTTGATCTCGGAGATGTTGCCCCGGACCACGGTGAATTTGATTGCCTCCAGCAGCTGGAACGCAGTCCTTGTCCGCAGCTTGGAGGCCCCTGCCCCCACCGGGTCCAGCACCACCGGATGTCCCAGTTCACAGGCCCTCTTTCCCGCTGCCATCATGGCCGGGATGGTGCGCTGATTCAGAGTGCCCATATTAATGTTCAGCCCGCCGCAGATGGCTGTGATCTCCACAGCATCATCCGGGTCATCCGCCATGATCGGCGACCCTCCGCAGGCCAGCAGCATATTGGCGCAGTCGTTCACCGTGACATAGTTGGTGATGTTGTGGATAAGCGGGGATTTCTGACGCACATTCGCAAAAATTTGTTCAAACATTGTGTTTAAACCTCCTAATATTAAGTATGGGCACGCTCCGCTTCGCGGAACCTGCCAAGTCGTCGGCAGGGGGCCATGGGATCCAGTAGGGGAGACCTTTCCCCCTACTCGCCGCGCGGCCCGTGCGCCGCTTTAGCGGCAAACTTCCACTGCACGGACCTGCGCACAAAAAAATACGGGGCATTGCACACAATGCCCCGGTAAAAGCGTATCCATCCCACGATGGCTGACTCCCTCCGGCGGCATTATCCGCATCAGGTTCAAGGGTCGAAGGTCTACCTTCCTCTCAGCCCGTCACACAAGCTCCCCTGCTATTTTGTTTTCTATATTGTAAAGCCAATTTCCCTCTGTGTCAATCTGATTTTGACGGGTCTTCAGCTCTTCACCCGCAGCTTGCCCACAATCACCTTTGCCATGATGGCGAACTGTTTTCTCTTGATACTGTTATCCGTGGTGCCGGTCTCCAGATAACCTCTCTCATCATAGTTAAACAGCATGTCCGTAAGAAGCATCCGCCACACCCGCTCATTGGTCATGTGCATCTCCTTCACCAGATCATAAAAATCCTCGCAAAATGAATCAAATACCTCCTCCTTCACCTTGGGGTTGTAGAATTCAAATATCTGGGCAAACATCTTCTTGATGCTGTCTAAGTCAAATTCGCTGAATACCACATTGCTCTGGTTGATCTCTTTGCTGTAAGAATAACTCTCCATCTCTTAGCCCTCCTTTTTCTCCAATGGGTATATTTTAACATTATATGTTGTGGAATGCAAGAAGCAGGCTGGATTGTTTTGGCTGCTTTGCCATCCAAGGTTTCTCTCCTGGTTGGAGACAGCAATGTAGCGGTCTTCCGGTTCCACGGCCTGCCTCTGCCTGCATTATCTCGCCAACAGCGACAGCACCCTGGGCCTTGCTCCTTTTATATATTTAAACCCCAGCGCAAATCGGATAATCTCCGGGAAATAATATTTCTTATCTGACATAATAAAATAACCCTGGTTTTCTAATCTGGCAATCTGTTCTCCGGTTAAACTGATCTTATCCAATGTAAGAGGCAATACCTTCTCTTCTTCTGGCATATTCTCAAATATTTGCAGTATCTGATAGATTGCTTTCATCTCATCCCTGATCTCTTTATATTTTTCTCTGGAACAATCAGGAATGGCCTCCCTAATCTGCTTAGGCATAATATATCTGTCCTCATACGGCGGCTTACCGGCGGGAAATGTACTGGTTGCAAACTTTAAAAACCTCACAATATCCCTTGCCTGCAACTGGTTTGAAAAATCAGAAAGTGCCGCTATAATCCATCTTGCCGAGTTTGCCTCCCTAGATTCATATCTTCCCAGCTTTTTTCCCCATAATTTTTCCAGACGTTCTTCCAGTACTTCCCTGCTGGCTTTCAGGATATCAATGCCTTCTCCCAGCGTGGAATTCGCCTGTTTCGCAATCCACAATGCCAAGCGAAGCGCCTCTGACGGCGACCATTTCAGTTCATATTTTTGATATTGATTTTGAAACTGATCAAAATTAATTTCAATTGCCTCTTCCGCCATATCCTTTCTGGCAAAAATAACAATGCCGACGTTTCCGAACTGCAGGTTCCGCAGTGTATTCACTATATTTTGACACAAGGCCCGAATGGCAAACTTCCAGGTTTTCTGCTTCTGAATCTGCATATCCATAAAAAGATCTTCCAGCCCGTCCACAATAAACAGAATTCTTTTTCCTTTTGTCTCCAGATATTGATCCAGTTCCGATAAATCATTGTAACCAATAGCCAGCATATCTACCATCAGCTTTTGCCATATTTCCATCCAGCCTGTCAGCGATACCTCTTTTTCGGCATAAGAAGCCAGTTTATTATAGTTACGATCAACAATATCCGGGCTTATCTTTACTTCCTCAAAGGAATTATTGCAGTTTTTAATACACTCCTGTGCCATGGAATATAACTTTTTCATATTTGGTGAACAGACAAGAGGCAAAATAAGTGTTTTCTCTCTGTCTCTCTCCTTTGTCGTTTCCACTCCACATACAAAATTTTCCCAAGTTATTTTTGAAAGAAGTTGTTTGTAGATGTAAGTTTTTCCGGAACCTTTCGCGCCTAACACTACCAGCTGCGGGACAGTATCCCTAAATTCCCGCACAATTTCCCGTATAGATGTTGTTGCCAACATATTGGAGGATTCGCTTCCTTCGGCAGTTATCTCCATGGTAGTAATCTCGTTAAGTCGATTTATGGTATTCTTCATATCTTCCAGAGAAAGAGCCTTCTCTTCTATATTGTCAACCTCTATATCTGTTTTTAATATGCTGTCAGCAACTTTCGCCATGACCTCGGAAAGCACTTTCCCTTTCAACAAGACGCATATTTCCTGGAAATCCCCCAGAGAGGCAAACGCAGAATCAAAAGGAACCCTGTAGACATAATCCTCTCTCAATACATTCATGTTTTCCGAGTCGAAATCCTCCTCCAAGCTTTCCGCCAGCTCATCTTCCAGGCTTCCCACCTTATCCTCTTCCATATCCCTGGGGATCATGGTCAGCAGCAATTTGGAATTCAAATGCCCTTCCGCTACCTTGCGCTGTATTTCTTCCAATATTAGTTTCGTCCCCTTTATCGACTGCATCGAGGTAGAAGAAATAAAAAACTTATTGACACGGGCATCAAATAAAAACGGAGCAGAAAACTCAGTAACACCTGCCCTCAAATCTACCAAGACAAGGTCAACCCCAAGAGCTTCACCTAATCTGGAAAGAAATTCCGTAATGACATATTTATCCTTCTGTACAGCGATTATTTTCTCAGGGCTTGAATAAATATTCAGCATTTGAGACCTCTCTCTGTACACCGGAAGAAAATAATGTTCTACTTCCATTTTTTCTGTCATTACCTTAATGACATTGGTCTCCACAAGCTTTGCCACCTTTTTGACAAAACTATCATTCAGAGAATTAAAATGGAGTAATTCCAGCACATCAAAATAACTGATCTTCTCGTTATTTTTTCCCTGCCCCAACATCCAGGTCAGGCCTGGGGCCTCCAAATCCGCGTCAACAATCAGCACTTTTTTCTGGTTTTCATAGGCCTCTGATATCTCCCTTACCAAAGAAATCAGAGCCAAAGTCCGCCCCACACCGCCTTTATAGGAATGGAATACTGTAATCGGACTTCCTGTTAAATCATTCTGATTTGTCCCCCCCTCTTCTTTCGTAAACATGTCCTTAAACAGAGGGGTCTTTATCGGTTCAGTTCTGTCAGATTCATCCCCTTCCTCGTAAATAACTTCCAACAGTTTTTGGTCAAATTCAACCATCACCCTGCCATCTGTGTATAATTTCCCGAAGATCTTTTTTAATGTCTCTTCATTTTCCTCTCCCACATTCCTCTCCGGGTCAATATTGATAACAATCTCGTCACTATAGACATCAATCCTGTTCCACCACAAGGGCCACAAGTTTCTCTTTTTCTTGAGTTCAACCTCAATATCATACCATGTAAACAGACGCATCGCTACTCTCCTATAATTTTGTATGAATCCATTCCGCTATCTTTGCCAATGTCTTCTCTGCTTTTTCTTCTTCATCTCCATCTTCCAGCGCAGCACCATACCTCCACAGCTCATTGAATTTTTCCGGAGTGGCAAAGCCTCCTCTTTTTAAATGGATATTTCTGAGGCAGTAACTGTTATGAGGATTCAGTCTTTTCAGCATTGCCTTTATGTTGTGCCCTGTCAATTCCTTTTTCTCATTCCCGCAGCATTCCACAAACTCCTCATATGTATTATTACCCAAATCTTTCATCAGCAGGCTTTTCAAACCACATTCCACAGAATAAAATAAAAGCAGTCTTCTGGATTTATCATTCCCATCCGTTTCTCTGTACATTTTATAATGTCTGCGGTAACTGTCCTGAAACTCCCGCCTTGTGATATTGATCCTATTGCTCATCCCTTTGTTTCTCCCTGCTTTATTCTCATTAGATCTGTTATCATTTTAATATAGGCATATGCCTTTTTCAAGGACAATATAAAGATATGTCAGAAATGACAATAAATAATAGAAATGGGACAGAACCTGTTTCATCATTTATGGCTGAAACCGATTCTATCCCATCGACTTGGTGTTTCCGTGTCTCCGCTATACTTAATATTTATCCCTGCTCAAACCTCTCCCGCAGTTTCTCCACCGCCTTCTTCTCGATTCTGGACACATAGGACCTAGAGATTCCCAGCTCTCCGGCGATCTCCCTCTGGGTGTACTCTCTGCCCCCGAACAGCCCGTAGCGCATCCGGATCACCTGCTGCTCCGTGTCTTTTAAGCACTGCTCAAACGCCTCCTTCAGCTCTCTGATGTCCTGGTCCAGGATCAGTTCCTCCAAGGTATCCTTGTTTTCCATCTCGATCACATCCACCAGGCTCACGGACTCCCCGTCCTTGTCTACGCCGATGGGATCGTAGAGAGAGACTTCTTTTGAATACTTTTTGTGGGCCCGCAGGAGCATGAGGATCTCATTCTCCACGCACTTGGCCGCGTATGTGGCCAGCTTGGGCCCCCGGTCAACCTTAAAAGTGTTCACTGCCTTGATCAGCCCTATGGTCCCCACGGACAGAAGATCTTCTGTGTCGTAATCTGTATTTTGATATTTTTTGACCACATGGGCCACCAGCCGCATATTATGTTCTATCAACAACCTTCGCGCTTCCTGGTCCCCCTCCTTCAGGCGTTCCAGGCATTCCCGCTCCTCGCGGGCAGTCAGGGGTTTTGCAAATGTTTTCAAAGAAAGCCACCTAAACACAAACCTTAATGAAAGTTTATGCTTAAGCGGCTTTCAAAGTGCTTTTACACCTTTCCTGGCAGCTTATACTATTTTTAGTGGTGGAACAGCCTGATTCCGGTAAATGCCATGGCCATGCCGTACTTGT
This sequence comes from uncultured Hungatella sp., assembly GCA_947066955.1. Lineage (GTDB taxonomy): Bacteria > Bacillota > Clostridia > Lachnospirales > Lachnospiraceae > UBA3402. The sequence continues at coordinate 2,139 of CAMTAF010000053.1, read as the reverse complement.
CGCAGGTCTCGATGACCTGGTCGTCTCTCACGGACCCTCCCGGCTCGGCGATGTACTCCACGCCGCTCTTTTTGGCTCTCTCGATATTGTCTCCAAAGGGGAAGAACGCGTCAGAGCCCAGGGCCACACCTTTCATCTGGTCCAGCCATGCCCTCTTCTCCTCCCTGGTAAATACAGGCGGTTTTACCTTGAAGGTCTTCTCCCAGATGCCGTCTGCCAGAACATCCATGTACTCCTCGCCGATGTACACGTCGATGGCATTGTCCCGGTCCGCCCGCTTGATGCCGTCCACGAACTGGAGGGACAGAACCTGGGGCGCCTGGCGCAGGAACCAGTTGTCCGCCTTGTTGCCCGCCAGCCTGGTGCAGTGGACTCTGGACTGCTGGCCCGCGCCGATGCCGATGGCCTGGCCGTCCTTCGCGTAGCACACGGAGTTTGACTGAGTGTATTTTAGAGTGATCAGGGAGATCAGCAGATCCCTCTTTGCCGCCGCCGGGATGTCTTTGTTCTTGGTCACCACATTTGCCAGCAGCTCCTCGTTGATGTCCAGTTCATTTCTCCCCTGTTCAAACACGATGCCAAACACCTGCTTGCGCTCCAAAGGCTCAGGAACATAAGCCTCGTCGATCTGGATGACGCAGTAGTTGCCTTTCTTTTTCTCTTTCAGGATCTCAAGTGCCTCCGGCTCGTACCCCGGGGCAATGATGCCGTCGGACACCTCCCTCTTGACGATCCTGGCAGTGTCCACGTCGCACACGTCGGACAGTGATATAAAGTCGCCGAAGGAGGACATCCGGTCCGCGCCTCTGGCTCTGGCATAAGCGCAGGCCAGGGGGGACAGCTCCCCCATATCCTCCACCCAGTAGATCTTTGCCAGGGTCTCGTCCAAGGGAAGTCCCACCGCGGCGCCTGCCGGGGACACATGCTTGAAGGACGCGGCCGCAGGAAGTCCTGTGGCCTTCTTAAGCTCCCTCACCAGCTGCCAGCCGTTGAACGCATCCAGGAAATTGATGTAGCCCGGCTTTCCGCACAGAACCTTGATGGGCAGATCCTTGTCCTCGTTCATAAAGATCCTTGAGGGCTTCTGGTTGGGGTTGCAGCCATACTTCAGTTCCAGTTCTTTCATAAATAAATCTCCTTCCTCTTTATGGTATCGGCACGCGCCGCTTCGCGTCACCTGCCACGTCGTCGGAAGACATCCTAAAAACGCTAACGCGTTTGTCTTCCTCCTCAAACATTTTTGTTGATGATCTTTGTGTCGCAGGCTCCTGTCTTGATGTCGATATAGCGGACAAACAGAGACACCTTGTTTTCCTCGTTTAAGTTGTCCCACAAAAGCGCAGTAAAATCTTCTATGGAATCCAGGATCCCCACCAGCTTGGGCTCGCCCTCAAAGCTTGGCAGAGGATTGCCGTCGTGCATGTAGGTGTGGATAAAATGTCCTTCCCCAGCTGAGGGAGCGTGGTAGGCGAAAGTATATCGGTTGCAGCCGTCGGGATTACCGTTGCTGCTCTTTAAGATGGACATGGCGTAATTGTAGGTTCCGTTCTCAATGTGCAAAATACCCGATATCCTGGGTGTGTAGTTGGGGCCGTCCGGCTCAAACTCCCGGGAGCGCAGGCATTGCTCAAAGGTCAGCTGTTTATCCATGCCCTCGTAGATGGTATCTGTCTGGTCTCCGTTGGTCACAATGGTCTTGTTGCCCAGCACCCGCACCGGAGCATAGATGATCAGGCTGGGGTCCTCCATCTTTGAGGGGTCAAAGGCCTGGGTCCTGATCCCCTCGCCCTCCTCCACAAAGACCCTGTTGCGGCTGTTGGCGCTCCGCCCCATAATAAAATAGGCGGCCACAGCCCTGGTCCCGTCCGGGGTCTTTCCGATAATGATCCCTCTTCCGGGATAAGAGTTGTTTCTTAAATCTTCTGCCAGGTTCAGCATTTTCATGACGCTCCTCCTTCTATAAAAAATAATCTCAAGCATCGCGCCGGGCCCCGGTCAGCTCTGCTGACAAACCTCCTCTCGGAGCCCGTGTGTAATCGAGTAGGGGCGGGACTGCGCAAGCGGCCACATTTCCTTTCCGCCCTGTGCGCAATCGAGTAGGGGAGGTCTTTTCCCCTACTCGCCGCGCGGCCCGTGCGC
>CAMTAF010000052.1 GCA_947066955.1 uncultured Hungatella sp. | reverse complement strand
GCACAGTCATTTCCCACATCAGCAAGGTGAAACAGGGCAGGCTGAAAAAGCAGAAGTATTTTAGGATTGAGATTGATGAGGAGGAGCTGGAATGAGACAAGCAGACGTATATGAGAAGGCGGTCAGACAGCTGACCAGCGGCATGAACCTGGTGGACATCAAGGTCTACGCCGACGAGGACGGAGAGGTGGAGGCGGTGCTGCTGAAATACATGGACCCCAAGTATGGGAAGACAAGGGAGCCAGAGGACAGGGATTCCGTACCGGTGCCTTTGGGGCCGGAGCGGATCCCGATGCGCAGCCGTGACCGGATCCGCCGCGGCTCTGGTAACTGGACCGAGTAGGGGAGGGAAAAGGCATGGGAGAGACAAAAAGAGACGTGCTGCCAATCTTAAAGAATGATAAGGAGCGGGTGGCATTCATCGACGCTTACGCCGCATGGCCCCTGTGGATTGAGACGGAGGAGACAGGGGAGAGATATTACCGGTACGACCTCCCGGACGGCACGGCAATGATAGTTAAGGTGTATTGGGCGAGGCTGTTTGATTACAGCGCGAAAGGCTGCGCCTATCGGAATGGGTATGGCCGTGAGGAGTATTACCTGCTGGTACCGGATAAGTCCTTTAGAGACTGCCGGTGTAATCGGTCGGCGTTGATTGAGAAGCTGAAGGAGGTAAGGAAGCGTGAGAATGGTTAAGATATCCCCATCACGGAGTATGGAATTGCGCATCCGGGTATCGGGGCGGATGGAGAAGGATTTTAAAAAGTGTCAGACGCTGGCGAAGGAAAAAGGATACCGGCCAGAGTGCAGTTCCTGCAGCTGGAGGGACATGGTTCTGGATAACGGAAGTCAAGCGGTCGCGGCTTGTATGTTCCAAAGGGTTCGGGAAATATTGATGGAGGGAAAGAGATGAATAGGATCACATGGAAAACACCTGACGGCAAATGGGGATTGAAGAACATCTCCTGGGACGAGATCGACCACAGGCTGACCGGGGCCCTGTGCAAGCTCCTGGCCTACGAGGACACAGGGCTGTCTCCCGATGAGGTGGAGCGGCTGATCGAAGCGCATGAGGAAAACGGAAAGTGGTCATGAAGGCGGTTCTGAAATACCCGGGGAGCAAGTGGAGGCTGGCGAGACGGATCATCAGATGCTTCCCAAAGCACCACAGCTACTTGGAACCGTATTTTGGATCCGGAGCCGTCTTATTCAACAAGCCCAGGAGCAACATTGAGACGATCAATGACCTGGACGGGCGTGTAGTCAATCTGTTCCGGTGGATCAGGGACGATCCGGAGCGCCTGGCCCATGAAATCTATTTTACTCCCTACTCCAGGCAGGTATATGACGCGGCATTCGCAGCAGAGCCTAAGGACAGCCTGGAACAGGCAGTAAACTTTTACATACGCCTTCAGATGGGCCACGGCTTCCGGACAAACGGGGAGCGTGTCGGCTGGAAAAATGATGTCCAAGGCCGGGAAAGGGCTTATGCGGCAAAGGACTGGTGTGAGCTTCCCGGAAGGATCCTGGAGACAGCAGAGCGGCTCCGGGGTGTCCAGATCGAATGCCGGCCGGCGGTGGAGCTGATCCGGAGATTTCACCACCCACATGTCCTGATCTACGCCGATCCACCGTACATGCTGGAGACCAGGCATGGGAAACAGTACCGGTGTGAGATGTCAGACAGGGACCACGAGGAGCTGCTGGACGCGCTTCTGAAACACCAGGGGCCGGTGATCCTGTCAGGATATGACAGCCCTCTGTACAACGACCGGCTTAAGGACTGGCACCGGGAGGAGGCGGTAAGTTATTCTCAGGTCGCCTCCCGGAAGACGGAAGTCCTCTGGATGAACTTTGAGCCGGACAAAAAACAGATGACTATGTTTGAGTGAAAGAGAGAAGATGAAAAATAAAATCAAAGTTGTATAGAAGTTTAGTAAGATTTGTTAACAAAAATAAGTTATACACTTAGGGGAAAGAAGATTTGGTGTTTGAGTCATAATCATTTGATTCAATAGAAGTCTGAATATTGTTAGTATTATTCATATAATCCTCCATTTCTGTGCGATATGACAAAATAGCTAAGCCGAATGATAAAAGGAATTTTGAATACACCAACCATTTTCTCTTTCCACCAGAACGTTTCGTTCTCCTAAGTGTATAACATGTATCTATATTATATCAAAAAATAACTTAAAGCAAGAGGTTTGAAAGAAATTTAACAACAAATAAGCGGCGGTCCACCCCGCCAAGATGTTGCCGCCGCTTAAGGGCAGTAAAGAAAGGAAATGCTATGAGGAAGAACCTAAAAGAAGCCCGCCAGAAGGCAGGCATGACACAGCAGCAGATGGCAGATAGGTTGGGTTTGACATTGGGACATTATCAAAAAATAGAGTACAATAAACTCAATGGTTCTTTTGAGGTTTGGGACGCCTTGGAGGACATTCTAAGGATACATCAACGGATACTCCGAGAGATTTCAGATAATCGTCACGACCCAAAAGGAAATCTGTTGGAACATCGAAAAAATCAGCAATAGACGATAGCAGGGCAAAGTGAGGTTCTCGTTCACCAGCTTCATAATTCTGGTAAGTCCGTAACGGAATATCAAGAGCGTCAGCGGTTTTTTGCAGAGTATATCCTCTACTAATACGGGTAGCACGAAGCCGATCATGGAACATAATATTTACCTCCTTAAAAAAACTCTTGACATATACTCAAATTGTACGTATTATAGACAAGAGAGTAAACACCCAATTTGGGTATAAAGGAGGATAATACAATGTCATTTACGGACCAGGACGAACTGCGGTTCCAGAGAGCATGTGAGATGTACCAGGAGACCCAGAAAAGAAAACAGAAGCTGCCAGAAAAAGACAAGCGGTTATTTGAGCAGTTGGATCAGTTGGAGATTGGGAGATATGCCGTAAGTTATCATACCCTTGTCATGATTGCGGAAGTGTATGATAACAATGCTGTGAATTCTTTTGACACAATTTTCAGATTGGGATTTTTGAAAGGGCAAAGGGCAGAAAAGGCAAGGCAGAAGAAAAAAGTCTGTAAGGGCTGAGAAAAGGAGGTTGTATAGAATGAACGACTTAAGGAAAGCAACAATAACCACCTTGGAGGTGGCTGAGATGATGGAGGTACCACATGGTGATCTCTTAAAAAAGATTGAGGGAAGAAAGGATAGAAAAGGCTATGTTCAGATAATGACTGAAGGACAAATGTCCGTGAGTGATTTCTTTATCCCTTCTTCCTACAAGGATGCCAGTGGTAAGGAGAACAAGTGCTACGAAGTGACCCGCCTCGGCTGTGATTTCCTGGCGAATAAGTCTACTGGGGAAAGGGGTGTGCTTTTCACTGCCCGCTATGTGAAACGGTTCCAGGAGATGGAAAATCAGGTGAAGCGAATAGCCTTAACGGAGCACCCAGGCGAGGTGGCGAATTTAATTAAACAGACCGCACGTCTGATGGAGAGGCAAAATTGTATGCCATATAAGGTGGCGGAAAATGCCAGGTTAATCTGCGAACAATATGGTATTGAGTTAGTATCTGATTTTGTGAAAATTCCAGAGTATGAACAGCTGACTTTTGACATGGTGACAAGATAGAGGATGCATATGGCACTTACAGAGCTGATTAAAGAGATGGAGCAGCGGATCCTGGACAGCCAGGGCCCAGGCCAGGAGGAGGTGACGGACCATGACGGAGAGGGAGATGACGCCAGCGGAGCACTTGGAGGAGTTCCTTAACTTTGTCCGGGAGTGCGGATCCAGATACCAGCTGGCCCATGACCTGGTTAACCGGGAGGACAGGAGGCTCCAGGATTTCGTCCACGAGATAGAGTTTGCCTCAGATGAAGAATTATACCAAGTCGCTGCGGAGCTGAGGGCAAGCCGCAGGGAGCGCCGGAAGAATAAAGATGAGGTCAAATTGTACGAGCTCCTGGCAAAATGCTTTTCCGAGAAAGGCCCTAAGGAGACGTTCAACAGGCTGGAGCAGCTCCTGGGGCAGCAGCGGAAGGAAGAGGAGTACCTGGCGAGTGACCGGGTGTATAAACCGCGGGTAGGGAAATAAGGGGAAAGGAGAACAACAGAATGAAAAATACACTGGAGGATCTAAACAATCACCTCTTTGAGGCGATGGAACGTTTAAATAATGATGACCTGACCGATGAGGAGCTTGACAGGGAACTCAAAAGGGCCGAAGGAATGACAAAAGTCGCCGGGCAGATTATACAGAACGCGGAGCTGGCTTATAAGACCATGGTACACATGGACGAGTATGGGTATAAGAGTTCCAGGGAAGCAAACGCGCCTGTTATGCTGACCATGAAAGGGAGTAAAGAATAATGGCGGTCCATGGATATCCACAGGAAGTTCATGATTTTGTCAGAAAATGGGCCCCTAAGCTGCGGGATCAGGATCTGGCGGAGGCCTGTAACCGGGAATTCGGGACAGCATTCACGGCCAACGGCATGAAATCGTTCAGGGGCAACCACGGTTATCGAAACGGCAGGAAACAGTGGACGAAGGAGGAGTACTGGAAATATCAAACCAGATATCCCAAAGGCATGTATGAGTTTGTCCGGGATCATTCCTGGGGTGTGAGTTCTAAGGAGATGGCCAAGATGGTCAACGAAAAGTTTGGAACCAGCTTCACGCAGGGGATGATGAAGCAGTTCCGGCAGCGCCACGGCATCCGCTCTGGCTGCACCGGCTGGTACCAGAAAGAACATCCGCCTGGCAACAAAGGCATGAAGCAGGAGGAGTACATGAGCCTGGAAGCCATCGAGAGAACCAAAGCTACCCGTTTCAAAAAAGGGGATAGGGCGAAGAATGAACTTCCAATCGGCAGTATCACGGTTAATTCCTATGGGTATAAGCTCATAAAGAGGAAGATGGAAGGCACTTTGTGGGAGAGATGGGAATTTCTCCATAAGGCGGTATGGGAAGAGCATAACGGGCCGGTACCAGAGGGAATGGTGGTGACATTCAAGGACACGGACCGTCTGAACTGTGACATAGACAACTTGATGTTGGTCACAAGAGGCGAGAACATGGCGCTGACGAGGCTGGGTTACCGATTTGAGGATCCGGATCTGACAGAGGCCGGGTTAAACGTGATTCGGTTGAAGAATAAAGCGAAAGGGCGGAGGCAGGGACTGACAGGGGACTGATCATCATAAGGGGAGGGGATAGAGATGAAGGCAAAAGAATATTTGCGGCAGTTACATAAGGTTGATGTGATTATTAACCAGAGGATTCAGGAGAAAGAGGATCTTCGGGCAAAACTTTCCAGCATCGGCAGCTTTGACTATTCTAAAGAGCGGGTTCAGACAAGTATCCCTGAGAGTGCGAGATATGAAGCACAGATCGCTAAGATCATTGAGATTGAGGACGAGATCGACCGCCTGATTGATGAGTATATCGACCTGAAGCATAAAATGATTGGTCAGATTCATAGTCTGCATGACACAAATTGCGTTGAGGTTCTGCATAAGCGGTATGTTGAGAATAAACGACTTGAAATGATTGCCGTTGAAATGAACTACGATTATAACTATATAAGACACATTCATGGCAGAGCGTTGCAAGAATTTCAAAAGCGATATCTTGAAGATAGCACAAAAAAACACACAAAAACACATTTAGATGTGCTATGATGGTATCGTGATAAATCATTTGATTTTCCAGCCCTCCCTACAGATACGGCAGCCGGGTGTCACAGCCTGGCTGCTGATTTTTAAAGATTCAAAAACAAACACGAATGAGAGGTGGTGATGGTTGGCAAGAGCACCAGACGCCAGGGCGGAACAAGCGCGTGAGCTGTTCCTCTCAGGCAAGAAACTCATTGAGATTGCCCAGCTTCTGGATATCCCGGAAGGGACGATCCGGAGCTGGAAGAACCGATACAAGTGGAATTGCAACGTTGCAAATAAAAAACGCAACGTTGCGAAACGCAGAGGAGGCCAGCCTGGAAACCGTAACGCCGCGGGCAGCAGAGGAGGAGCGGCTCCGCTGAAAAATAAAAACGCAGTCACCACAGGAGAGTTTGAGACTCTCTTTTTTGATTGTCTGAACGAGGAAGAAAAACGCCTGGTGGACTCGATGCCGGATGACAAGCACACTCTTCTGTTCCAGGAGATCCAGCTCCTCACTGTCCGGGAGCGCCGGATGCTGAAACGAATTGAGGATATCAAGGAATCCGTGGCGTATCTGGAAAACGGGGAGCCGGCTGAGGGAATGACCCTGGTAAGCCGCAAGTCCGGAACGGAGAAAGATAAGGAAACGGATTTAAAGGAGTATCAGGGCAAGCTGGGGCAGATCCAATCGATTGAGGAGGCCCTGACCCGGGTACAGGCCAGAAAACAGCGGGCGATCGAATCCCTGCATAAGTTCGGCTTTGACGATGAGCAGATCGAGCTGGAGAGAAAGCGGTTTGAACTGGCCGCGAGAGCCGCAGGGGAGGCAGAGGACGAGGAGATGCCGGACGACGACTTTTTGTCTGCCCTGAATGGGACAGGAGACTGGGAAGGGTGGGTCCAGGAAGATGAAGAAGAAAACCCCGATCTTTAAGTTTAAGCCATTTTCCAGGAAACAGCGGCAGGTGATGAACTGGTGGATGAAAAGCAGCCCGGTAAAAGACTGCAACGGCATCATAGCAGATGGGGCGATCCGTTCAGGAAAGACGGTGGCTATGTCCCTGGGCTTCATCATCTGGGCCATGGAGAATTTTAACGGACAGAACTTTATCATGGCCGGAAAAACCATCAGCTCTTTCAAGCGCAACGTGCTCCAGAACCTTAAGCTAATGCTAACCAGCAGGGGCTACCGCTGGATCTACCATTTGTCAGGTGATACCCCCAACATGCTGGAGGTGACCCGGAAGGGCCGTACCAATTACTTTTATGTATTTGGCGGGAAAGACGAGGCGTCACAGGACCTGGTGCAGGGCATCACGGCTGCGGGGGCCTTTTTTGATGAGGTCGCCCTGATGCCGGAATCTTTCGTAAACCAGGCTACAGGGCGCTGTTCCGTGGCGGGCAGCAAATTTTGGTTTAACTGTAACCCGGCGGGCCCGGCACACTGGTTTAAAATCAACTGGATCGATAAAAAGCGGGAAAAGGGGCTTGTGTATCTCCATTTCACCATGGAAGACAACTTGAGCCTGGACGAGGCGATTAAGGCCAGGTACCGCGGCATGTATGCCGGTGTGTTCTTCCTGCGATACATCAAAGGCCTGTGGGCCGTGGCAGAGGGCCTGATCTATACCATGTGCACCAAAGCCAACTACTATACCGACGAGAAGCGCCCCATTGGCCTAAAGTCTTTTGCCCAGAAATATATCGCCGTGGACTATGGGACCACCAACCCCTGTGTATTTTTGGAGATCTGGGACGATGGCGAGACCATATGGGTAGACCGGGAGTACCGCTGGGACAGCCGGTCAGAGGAGGCCAGGCGGACGGGATCCCCACAGAAGACGGATTTCCAATACGCGGATGACATGGTGGAGTTCATGGGCACAGAGCCGGAGGATCAGTGTACGGTTATCGTTGACCCTTCCGCGGCATCGTTTATTGTGGAGCTGCGGAACCGCGGGTTCTATGTAAAGCCGGCAGACAATGAGGTGCTGGACGGGATCCGGATTGTGGCGGTTTTGCTGGCCCAGAGGAACATTCGGATAAACCGGTCATGCGCGGGATTGAAAGCGGAGATGCAGTCTTACGCGTGGGATGAGAAAGCGGCGGAGCGGGGGGAGGAAAAGCCAGTGAAACAGATGGACCACGGTTTGGACGCGCTGCGTTACTTTGTGAAAACCATATTACCAAGTTGGAGGACAGAAATCAGATGAGCAGAAAACGGCCAGGCCGCCGGGTGAGGGCGGACACAATACAGACAAAACAAACGTCTATTCCTACAATGGACGCTTTTTCCAATCCGGCTGCGAGAATCGGATTTGGGACCATGGATCTTTTAAACGCCACGGAATACCCCATGACCAGGCTTTCCCAGAATTATCAGCTGCTCACCAGCCTGTACCGGGACAACTGGATCGTGCAGAACATTGTCGCCACGATCCCCAATGACATGATCCGGAAATGGTATGAGATCAAGTCAAGCGTCCCCCCGGAGTATCTTGACCAGATGCTAAAACTGGAGCGGCAGACCCAGATCCGCAAGAAGCTCCTCCTGGGCATGTACTGGGGGAGGCTTTACGGGGGCGCCGCCGGCGTGATCCTGATTAAGGGGCAGAATGATTTAAGCCAGCCTCTGGATCCGGACGCGGTTATGCCCGGCAGCTTCCTGGGGCTCCAGATCCTTGACCGGTGGAACGGGATCTACCCGGAGGGTGAGCTGGTGACGGATCCGGAGGACCGGGACTATGGGCTTCCGGCCTTCTATACGGTCCGCGATGAGGCCTCCGGGCAATTGGCAGCCAGGGTGCACCACAGCCGGATCCTGCGTTTTGTGGGCAGGGAGCTTCCATGGAGCGAACAGGTGGCGGAGCTGTACTGGGGGGAATCGGAGATCGAGGCCATCTACAGCGAGGTGGCGCGCCGGGACAATGTGGCGGGAAATATTGCCGCGTTGACCTTCCGGGCCAACATCAACTACATGGAGACAGAAGGGCTGGACCAGCTGTTGGGCACGGCGAACACGGAGATGCAGCGCCGTTTCTGGAACCTGATCGCCGCCCAGTCCATCATGGAGAGCAATTTTGGCACCAGGGTGATCAACAAGGGAGATGCGGTCCACAACACCCAATATACGTTTACAGGGCTGTCTGATGTGTACGACCGGATCATGATGGACGTGGCGGGAGCTGCCCGGACTCCGGTGACCAAGCTGTTTGGGCGGTCTCCGGCAGGGCTTAACGCCACAGGGGAATCGGACATGCAGAATTACTATGATTACATCGACGGCCTGCGGGAGACGGAGCTGAGAGGCATCATCGAACGGCTCCTCCCCATTATGGCCCTGTCAGCGTGGGGAAGGATCCCGGACGACATGGACATTGATTTTCCGCCCATGTGGACGCCGGACGCCAAAGAGATCGCGGAGATTGCGGACCGCAAGACCAATGCGGTTATCGTGGCTTACCAAAATGATCTCATCGATTCCGCTGTGGCTCAGCAGGAGCTCCAGGCCATGTCTGACGAGACCGGCATGTTCAGCAAAATCTCCGACGAGAGCATTGAGGCGGGAAGAGGCAAGACCTACACCAGCAGCCGCGCGATGGCGGACCCCATGGCGGGGCTGGAGTTTTTGGAGGAGGATCAGGAGGAGATTGAATGAAGAGGATACGGCCCCCACAAAGAGCCGATGTCACGGCTTTCATGAGGAGGCTGTTTTTGCGGACCGAGAGGGAGCTGATAGCGGAGATCAACCGGAAGCGCAAGAGGGGGCTGGTGGACTATGGGGAAGCGGCTTCCCTGGAAAGGGTGCAGCGGATCCTGAAAGAGATGGTGGATGAGTCCTGGTCCTATGTGCCGCAGATGATTGAGACCATCTTCTACCGGTCAGACAAGGACGCCGCCGGATACCGCAACGCCAGAGTCCTGACAGCCACCCAGACCGCTGTGGTCCAGCAGCTGGGCAACAATCTGCTGGGAGAACTGACGGAAGCTTCCGAGACAGCCTATAAAAGCGTGGAGCGGCTGTATGCCATAGGTCGCTTGGAGGCGGATCCTTTCCGGGAGGCCACGCTGAAACAGGTTTTGGCCCAGGAGGCGTCGGGAAGGGGCTGGTATGTGACCAGCGAGCAGCTTGCCCGGGATATGCAAAACAAGGGCATTACCGCTTTTGTGGATAAGGCGGGAAGGCAGTGGAGCCTCCAGAGCTACGGCAACATGGCCGTGCGGACTACAGCCAGGCAGGCGGAGGTGGCCGCGATCCTGACCGCTGACGATTACGACCTGTGGCAGATCGTAAAGATCGGAACAACCTGTCCGGTGTGCGCGCCTTTGGAAGGCCGGGTTTACTCCAAGAGCGGCACCAGCCCGGATTACCCTCCCCTCTCCCTGGCATTTGGGAAAGTTGATCCGTTTGGGCCTGAGGATTTGACCAATACCTACTTAAACATTCATCCGAACTGTCTCCATGCCCTGGTCAAGTACACGACCATTGGGAAGAGCGATAAGCAGGTACAGAGGGACAAGGAGTTTTCTAATCCCATTACCAATCCTATCACCCGGGATCCCCGGACGAAAAAGCAGATCGAAGCGTACCGGGAGAAGGAGCGGGCGAGGCAGAAGCTTTTGCGGGATAAACGAAAGAAGGCAGTTGAAAAGAGTGCTGGTTCTGGTATAATAAAATTGACCGATGATGAACAGTACGCATTAAACAGATATATTAGCAGTGAGTCTTATATGCTAAACGATAAGCTCAGGCAGGGCGTGGGGCTGTCAGGAGAAGAGATTAAGTGGAAGGCGGATTTGGATAGAGCGCTGGATAAGATGCCCGAGTATCGTGGGACCTTATATCGCTCAGTTTCTGACTTTGGGATTGATGATGTAGATTCATTTATTAAGTCGCATGTTGTTGGGGAATCCATGGTATTCGAGTCATATTTATCTACATCAAAAGAGGTATATGATGAAAGTTTTCCCATTCAATACGTAATAAAGTCAAAACACGGAAAAGATATTAGATCTTATAGCTTGGAGCAAGAGATATTATTTAAAACCCAAAGTGAGTTTTTAGTAACCAAGGTTATGGGAAATATCATCTATATGGAGGAAGTGTGATGGATAAAAAACTATATTCAGATCCCAGATGGTGGGACAATCCAATGCCGAAGTCAAGTTTATGTGGAAAGTGCGTGTATTGGCGTGGCTTTTTGAAATGTGATAAATATGAGGATAGGATTCCAGATGAGATTAGAAAAAAATCCTATGTAGGTACAGAAAATTTTGATGAGAACTATTGTCCATATCGGGAGGAATGAGGCGGCGAATAGGATCAAAACAGCATAATTAAATAATCAGAGCATCCTTCCCATGAGGGGGGTTCTTTTTATAGACCAAAGAAAGGAGGTTCCCAGGGATCATGATCCAATACTATGGCTACACCATAAGCCCGAACCAGATCGAGACTGGGGAGGGCTTTTTAATATGCCGCAACGTCCCCATTGCCCGCACCGGGGACCAGGAGTACTTGGGGCGGGAGATCGGCCTGGCCGGGTCCGACGCTGACCGGATCATCACGGTACACCGCCCGCCTGAGGAGGTGTTTTCCGACGCGGCCCTGGCATCCTTTGAGGGCAAGCCGGTCACCAATGACCATCCGCCTGACTTGATCGGGCCGGATGACGTGATGGCTTACGAGAAGGGCCATGCCCAGGTCATACGCAGGGGAACGGGGGAGTGGCAGGATTACATGGTGGCGGACCTGCACATCCATGACAGGGAACTGATCGACGCCGTCCAGGGCGGGAAGCGGGAGATCTCCTGCGGATATGAATGTGATTATGTGCAGGATCCAGACGGGACTTACCGTCAAAAAAATATCAGAGGGAATCACATAGCGGTCGTTGAACGGGGAAGAGCCGGGAGACGGGCCGCTATTTTAGATTCAGCGCAAGGCAATCATCAGCGGGCCGTCAACGGGCCGGAAAGGAAAGCAATGAAGAAAAAGGGATTATTTTTTAAGCTGTTCGGGCAGGCGGTAAAGGATAAAAGCCCGGAGGAGATCGAGAGGCTGGCTATGGACGCCGCGGCGGCCTTTGACGAGGAAGGAGAGCCGCCAAAGGAACCGCCGGGAGAAGAGAAGGATCCGGAAAAAAAGGAGACAGCAGACGAGTCCGTGGTGGACGGGATCGTTGATAAAGTGATGGCGAAGCTGGCCGCAAAGGAGGCGGAGAAGGAGAAAGAGAAGACAAAGGACTCCATCGACTCAGCCATTGAGAAGCTCACGGGAGATTCCATACCAGGCCTGCCTGCCGGCGGTCCGGCAGCTGACCAGGCTTCCGTGGTAGTGCCGGCGGCGGAGGCGGATAGGGGGCATGGCATGGACAGTGCCCTGGCGGTGGGGATCCTCAAGGCCATGAGGCCGTCCGTAGCTGCCATCAAGGACCCGGACCAGAGGAAGGCGGTGTCGGATGCCCTGTTGAACCTGGTGACGGCTGGGGGCCAGCGTGATGATATGGCGGCGGTCCTTCAGGCAAGCCAAAAGAACGCAGAACAAAAGGCGGCGGACAAAAAGCCGGCGTCCATGGACTTAGACGCGATTCAGGCCATGTATGACGCCGGAAACCCGCACAGGAGAAAGGAGACTGAGAAATGAGAGGACAGACGATTGGAAGGACGATGCCCCACGGATACGCCGGGAGCTACGCGAGACAGCCGGATATGGTAGTGGATACCCATCCGCTGGAAGGGACCGGGGAGGTGCTGTTCGGCGCTCCTTTGGCCGTGGGAACATCCGGCGCGGCCAAAGCCTGGGCAGCGGATTCCACAGCAGCGAGTTTTCTGGGGGTGGCGGTGAGAGAGGTAAAATCTGCTATGGACTATCTGGATCAAAACGCGGGCGCGTACCGTCCCGGGGAAGCGGTCCCGGTGATGAAACGGGGGTGCGTGAACGTGATCTGCCAGTCGGGGACACCGGCTCCCGGAGGAAAGGTGTATGTGAGGATAGGGACTAATACGGCGAAACCGAAACTGGCCATAGGCGGCTTTGAGGCAGCGGCGGACACTGGGGAGAGCGTCTCTTACACAACGGAGCTGACGAATTGCCGGTGGAAGGGCACAGCTGACGCCAACGGGGTGGCGGAGCTGAGGATCCTGACCATTGTCAACGGATAGCGGCGCTTGCCGATACAAAGATAGGAGGGAAAAGAATATGGCGTTTAAAAACGTTGGAACATCGAACCTGGGGCTATCCGGCACCCAGTCCGCAAGGGGAGGAAACGCGGCGGTATTCAATATGGACGCGGCGGGAATTGCTTCCGGCCAGGCGTTCCTGACATCAGAGCTTGAAAAGAGGGATATGCTGGTGAGGACGCCCCTGACCAGTTTTACGTACACCCGGGATATCCCGGTCCGTGTGGGCGGGGGCTGGGCTGAGAACGTATCTGCCATGCAGGTGGGGTACGGGATTACGGGAGGCTCGGGGGATAACCTGATGCATTCCGGAGGGGCCAATGGGATTCCCATGGTCCAGGCGGATTTCTCAAAAGGATTTTTTAAAGCCCACATGATCGCCGCCGGAACCCGGGTAATGTGGATTGATATGCAGAGGGGCAACATGACCGGAAGAAACCTTGACAGCCTTCTGCGGGACGGCCTGCGCATGGCCTATGACAAGCATATGGAGGAAAATACCTATACCGGGTTCTCAAGATATCAGACCACGGGGCTCATCAACAATCCGGATGTAACCATCATGGAGGCCGGATCCAACGGCGCTGCCAGCCCCAGCTCCAAGTGGAGGGACAAGACGCCGGACCAGATCCTCCAGGACGTGAATGATGGGATTCTGGCCACCTGGGAGCGGGCGGAATACGACCGGGACGCGGTGCCCAATCATCTCATCATGCCCTATGAGCAGTACAATTACATCGCCACCACAAAGGTGACGGAGCTGGCGGAGAAGACCATTCTCAAGTTCCTCATGGATCACAACGTGGCCTCGCAAAACGGTTCCGACTTCTTTATTGGGGCGACCAAGTGGTGCAAGGGGGCAGGCGACGATGGAACAGACCGTCTGGTAGTCTATTGTAACAAGGAGCGCTATCTGGCCATGGATGAGCTTCACCCGCTGACCAGGGCCATGACGGGGCCGAACACGGAGAATTTCTGTTATGACACGGCCTATGCCGGGAACCTGTCAGAGGTGGAAGTTTTCTATGACCAGACCATCACCTATCTGGATGGGATCTAAAGGAGGCCTTTTATGTTTATTGTATCGAAACGGAATTACAGGGTAAGGCGGGCCGACGGCTCGTCTTATTTCATCAAAAGGGACTATATCGGAGAGATTCCGGAGGACGTGGCGGCAAGCAGCCTGGTCCAGCGGGCGATCAGAGGCGGCATGATCTGTGTGCCGGAGGGGACCAGGGACCAGCAGCTGGAGGAGGCTGACAGGGAAGCCGGGGAGAGGGAGGCAGAGAATGATATCCGCCCGGATGCCGCAGAGGCGGAGGATCTGGAGGCAGAGGATCCCAAACCGCCAGCCGGAAAACGGGGACCTGGGAAAAAGGAGCGGTGATGTGGGACCATGCCTACGGGGAACCCATGGGGCCCTATTTCATGGAGGCGAGGGCGGCCGCTTCCAATGTGCCGTGCCCGGGGGAGCGGGGAGGGTATACGGTGGAGATGTTCCATGGGGATTTCCCGCAGTTTACGAGGACCGTTCCTCCCAGAGAAGAGGAGGGGGAGCCGTTGACCGAGGATTTGGTGCCGGGGCCGATGCTTGAGAATTTTATCGGACAGGCCAATGACAGCGTGCTTCCCTCCCGCTGGGGGAGCATGTGGCGGTACGCCGCGGGACTTTATGTGGCCCATTTCGCCGCCATGTATCTGAAAACATACGCCCCCTCTTCTGACAACGAGATCCAAGCCGCAAACCGAGCAGCCCAGGTGGGAGTCGTGAGGTCCGCTTCTATGGGGAACACGTCCATCAGTTATGACAACAGCGCTGTCACCGCCGGGACAGAGAAATGGGGGGCCTGGAACGCTACCCAGTACGGGGCCCAGCTGGTGACCATGGCGCGTATGGCAGGGATGGGAGGAATGTACGTGATATGATGGGTTTGAATCCGATTTTTAACAGCTGGTATACAGACAGCATGGACATCTACAGGACCGAGACGGTGAAGGAAGACGGCGTGAGCCGCCAGAAACGGCGTCAGGTGAACGGGTCCCCGGTTCCCTGCAGGATTTACAAGCCGGAAAACAGAGGCCCCCTGATGACCGGCACGGCGGCGAGAAGCCAGTCATCCGAGGAGATGGCCTGTGATCTGGACGTGGATATCCAGGCGGGGGACGAATTGATGATTGTCAGGGGAGGCGCCCTGGGGTACCAAACAAAGCCGGAGCGGTACCTTGCCGGGGATCCGGTGGATTACTATGATCCGGTTGGGGGAGCCCTTACGGGCCTCCAGCACAAGGAGGTTGGCCTTTTGAGGGACAACCTCATCGGGAGGTAACGATGTCAAGTTTTGGAAGCCAAATGAGAAAAAGGCTGGAGGAGCTGCGGAGAGCTGGGGAGAATGTCCCCAGAATTATGATGGAAGTGGCCGAGGGGGCCACGGTTGAGGCGGTCCGGGTGGCGGTGGAGAATACGCCGCCAAATGGCGGGGTTAAGATTGCCGGGACCAATACCAGAAGCGGCCAGATGGCCCAGCACTGGGAGACGGACAGCCGGACAACCCCGGTTTACACAGGAGGAGCCGTGAGGACCGAGCTTGGCAATAACATGATGTACGCTTCCTATGTGAACGATGGGCACCGGATGGACCGGCATTTTGTGCCGGGCCTGGTGATCAACGAGACTTCCGGCCTTCTGGAGAAGAGCCCGGATGGGAGCGGCGGCATCCTGGTGGGGACAAAGACGTCCTACGTGAGAGGAAGGTATATGAGACAGAAAGCCTCCGGGAAATACCGGACAGTCGTGAGGGCGGAATTGGGAAGGCGTGTCCGGGAGGTGTTCCATTGATCTTTACGTTAGACCGCGTCATAAAGAGCCTGGCGGGAGTTCTGGAGGAAAAATATCCGGATTGCCCGGTGTATGACAGCCCGACGCCGCAGGATACGGAATATCCTTGTTTTTATATCTTTTTCATGCCAAGTGAAATTGAAGAGCAGATCGGCGGGAGATCCATGAGGGATTTAGGGGTGGATCTGGTGTTTGTCCAACAGCGGAACCTTGTGGGAGGGAACACCAAGCTGCACGAGGCTGCGGAGCATCTGGATACCGTCCTGGAGCAGTTCCCCTACTCCGATGGAAGTGGGGAGACGGTCCCTATCCGGACCTTTGAGCGCCAGTGGCAGATTGAGGACATGGAGCTGCACTACCAGTTCCATATCCGGCAGCGGGTCATGCTCCCTGAGGATCCTGAGCTCATGAGAGAAATAGAGGAGAATGTCTATGTCAAAGAAGAATGAGAAGACAGCGGCTGTGAAGCCGGAGGAGAGGGAAGCGACAGATAAAAAATATCCAACGGAAAAGCTTTTGAAGAGCCGGCATCTGGCAGGGTATCAGAGGGATTTTGCCAGAGTGATCCTGTCAAAGCCGGCTTACTCCATAGCGGAGGCGAAAGCGGTATTGGACAATGTGTTGAAAGGAGGCAGATAACATGGCAGGAGGCACATGGACCAGCCAGAACAAGATCCTTCCGGGCGTGTACATCAATACCCGGTCACAGGGGAGCGCAAGGGCCAGCGTCGGGGAAAAGGGGATTGTGGCCATCGCGGAGCCTTTATCCTGGGGGCCATCCGGGACTATGCGGGAGTTTACCCCAGGGGAGGAGACGGTCCCCTATCTTGGTTACGATATCACCCACAGCAAGGCGATGTTCCTGCGGGAGATGATGAAGGGCAGTGACGTGACAGACGGCCCCATTCAGATCCTGCTCTACCGTCTGCCAGGAACCGGGGGAGCAAAAGCTACGGCAACCGTTGGAGACCTGGTGGTGACCGCCCTGTATGATGGGGTAAGGGGAAATGACCTCACCGTCATGATTTCAGAGGACCCTGACACGGAAGGAGTTTTTGATGTGTCCACGGTGGTGGACGGAACGGTAGCTGACCAGCAGTCCGTGACAAAGACATCCGAATTAAAGACCAATCAGTGGGTGTCCTTTTCTACTGTGGAATCCGGTGAGGGAACTTTGACCCCTACGGCGGGGCAGGCTCTAACGGGAGGCGCTGACCCAAAAGTGTCCCCTGGGGACCATGCTGCTTTTCTGACAGCCGTTGAGCCTTTCCGGTTTGATATCCTGGTTTATGATGGGAGCGACAAGGCCACGATCCAGGCTTACGCCGCTTTCGTGGAGAGAATCTCCAACCGGGTCGGATTGAAATGCCAGGCGGTTATGGCCGGAGCGTCGGACTGTAACAGCGAACGGGTCCTTTCCGTCAATAACGGCGTGAAGCTGTCTGACGGGACTGTCCTGACACCGCAGCAGGCTGTCTGGTGGCTGGCGGGAGCGGAGGCCGGAGCCAGATATCACCAGTCCCTTACTTATGCCCAGTATCCGGGGGCAGTGGAAGCATTGCCGAAAAGGACGGACGCGGAGACGGAGGAGGCGGTTAAAAAGGGAGAGATTGTGTTCATCGACAATTTTGGCACGGTCAAGGTCTGTACGGATATCAATACCCTGACCTCCTTCACCGTGGACAAAGGGCAGGAGTATTCCAAAAACCGGGTCATGCGCGTCCTTGACCAGTTCTGTAACGACGTGTATCAGCAGTTCAGCCTCTACTACATCGGAAAGACAGACAATGATGACAATGGAAGGAATCTCCTAAAAGGCTGGATTGTGGGGTACCTAAGTGAGATGCAGGCCAACGGGGGAATCCGGGATTTTGATCCGGAAGATGTCACGGTGGAGCAGGGGAATTCCGTGGATTCCGTGCTTGTAAACGTGGCCCTGCAGCCGGTTGACAGCATCGAGAAGATTTATATCAGCGTGACAGTTTCCGTAAACACAGAGACGGAATAGGAGGAAGCCAAACGCGCAGCGTTTTTAGGATGCTTCCGACGACCTGGCAGGTGCCGCAAAGCGGAGCGTGCCGATACAGAGAAGGAGAGAGGTAAGATATGTCATATTTACTGGCGAATGACGGCGTAGATGGCAAAGCGGGAAGCGCCTTCATGGTGAAGAACGGGCGGAACATTGAACTGTTCGGGATTAAAAAATATCAGACAGACGCGGAGATCCAGACAGCGGAATTCCCTGTGGTCGGAGCCCTGGTAAACCAGACCAAAGTAAAGGGGGTTAAATACACCGGGTCGCTGACCATTTACTACGGGACCAATGAGTTCCTGGAGATCCTGATGGAATATAAGAGGACAGGACGATTCCCGCTCATCAATTTTCAAGTGATTAACGATGATAAGGGATCTTCCGTGGGGCGTCAGGTGGTCGCAATCTACAATGCCATCTTGAGCAAGATTCCGATCGCCATGCTGGATGACGGGGCGGATTACCTGCAGGAAGAGATCCCGTTCACTTTTACGGATTTTGAGCCGCTTGAGACCTTTAAAGCGCCAACACAATTAGGAGGGAGATAAGGATGGGAAAACTCAGCGTATTTTTAAGACCTGCTCCGGCAGGGAGGACAAAAGAGGTATGGTTAGACCGTTTTACGGATGAGGAGGGGAAAGTGGTCCCGATCATTGTGAAATGCATTACCCCGGAGGAGAATAAGAGGATCTCACAGAAATTTGTGAAGGACGACGGATCCTTGGATACCGCGGCTTACGGTGACCAGATGATCGTGGAGTGCATGGTGGAGCCGGATTTAAAGAATGCGGAGCTGTGCGAGTATTACGGCACCATGGATCCGGGTGATGTGCCAAACCGCATGTTCACCATCGGGGAGAAGCAGATGATCCAGGATGCCATCATGGAGGTCAACGATATTACCACGGCAAGTGAGAGGCTTAAGAAGGCAAAAAACTCCTAAATCGGGGAGACTGGGAGACGGAGACAGCGTATTTCGCCTTTGTCTCCTTTGGGATCTTCCCGGAGGATTTTGCCAACAGGACGGAAAAAGAAAAGATCCTGATGTTTGCCATGATGGAGAGAGCTGCCCAGGAGAGGCAGCATAAATAGGAAGGGGGATGGCTATGGGCCAGATCCGAGAAGAGTTTATCCTGGCAGATGAGTTCAGCGCCACATTTTCCCGCTTCCTCCAGATGGGGCAGGGAGCGGTGGACCGGTTTTCGGCCCTGGACCGCTCTGGTGAACAGTTTGCCCGATCCTCCGCCAATGCTGCCCGGGAACTGGATTCTATGAGGAATGCCCTGGCGGCCCAGCAGATGCTCCATGCCGCCCAGAGCCAGAGGCTGGAAGCCCAGGGGAAGAAAGTCCAGGCGTTGTCAGAGAAATACCAATCCCTGGCGGCAGACAAAGGAGAGGACGCGGCTTCCACGCTGAAAGCGGCGGAAGCCCTGGCCAGGGCCCAGGTATCGGAACAGGCCCTGCTGAAACAGTCCCTTAAGACGGAGGAGGCCATCTCCAGGCAGAGCTCCGCCATACAGGAATTTACCCAGAAGCTGGAGGCGGTAGAACAGGCAGCCAAACCCGTGGAGATCCCTGTGGTTTGGAAGAGCGATGACCTACAGGCATTTACCACGGCGGGGACCAGGCGGTTCCAACAGGAGGCGGGGGCAGCGGAGGCGGCGCTGGAGAGGCTGCTCCAGTCTCAGGACACCATCACCAGGCAGGCGAACGAGTCCGCGATCCTTTCTCCTCAGGCGTCCTATGAGGTCCAGATGCTTGAGAACCGTCTGGGGGCGCTGAAAGAATCCATTGCCCAGCTGAGGGGCGCCCCTTTGAACATCGGGACAGAGGGAGCGGCCAATGAACTGGAGAAGATGAGGGGACAGCTGGATGCGGCCCTGGGGCTTCAGAAGGAGTTAAACAGCGCCATGGAGGGGGCTGACTTATCCCGGATCAATGAGGCTTACTTAAATCTATCCCGGAACTTATCCGGCATGGAACGGTCTGTCCGGGATTCCCTGTCCCAGCCCATAGAGGTTCCGGTGACTTGGAAAAGCGATGAATTAAAAGTCTTTACCAGCACGGGAGCTGACCGTTTTCAGGAGGAACTGGAGAGCGCTTCTGACATGATGGCCAGGCTTAAGGAAGCGCAGGCGGATATCGCGGCCAACGCTCACAGTGCCAACCTGTTGCCTGAGAGAGCCCTGGATGATCTCGACGCCCTGATGGGAAGGATCGACGCCGCGCGGGAGCGCGTGGAGGGATTGGGAGATATTCCGCCGGGGGCGGGAATGGACAAGATGAGCCAGGAGGTGGAACAGCTCCGAGGCCAGCTGTCCCAGGCGATCCAGGAACAGGAGGTCTTGAGCGCGGCGATGTCCGGTATGGATGCAGGGGCAGTCAATGACGCCTACTTAAGGCTGTCCCAAACCATAGGGGAAACGGAGAGACGGATCCGGGATAACATAAGCGGGACTGAGCAATTTGAGAAAACGGTGAAGGACGTCCATGAGACCTGCATGGAATTGCCAGGGGGCTTTGGCAGGACCCAGAGGCAGATCCAGGACAACGCCCAGTCCCAGAGGGAGTTTAACCGCGAGTTGAAGAACGGTGAGGAACACGCGGGAAAGCTTTTTCAGGTCATCAAGAGCGCGGTTGCCGCTTACGCTACCATGCGGACGGTAACGGGGGCCATGGATCTGTCGGATCAGCTCTCCTCCACAACGGCCCGTTTGGGGATGGTGATTGAGCAGGTGGGGAGCCTGGGCGGCGGAATGCAGACCGTGGAAGAATTCCAGGACAGGATCTTCCAGTCGGCGGAACGGTCCAGAGGGGCTTACCAGGCTACCGCCGATGCAGTGTCAAAGCTGGGGCTGATGGCTGGAGGGGCATTCTCCGGCACCGAGGAGATCGTGGCGTTCATGGAACAGATTAACAAACAGTTTGCCATCGCCGGGACAGAGGCTTCCGGGATCCAGGCGGCCATGCTCCAGCTTACACAGGCAATGGGATCCGGAGTCCTCAGAGGCGAGGAGTACAACAGCATCCTGGAGCAGGCGCCCAACATCGTCCAGAACATTGGAAAGTATATTGAGGGAAATGAGGATGTGCTGAATTCCGTGGCTGATGCCATGGGCATGAAGGCGGAGGAGCTGGCGGGCAACGTCCAGGGGCATTTAAAGGACATCGCCGGGGAGGGGCTGATTTCCGCGGAACTGTTAAAAGCCGCCATGTTCGCCGCGGCCGATGAGACCAACGAACGGTTTGAGTCCATGCCAAAGACGTTCTCCCAGATCTGGACTTCCTTCCAGAACCACGCCCTGAAAGCGTTTGAGCCGACGTTGGAGCGGATGAGTGAGATCGCTAACAGCGACGCCTTCCAGCGTTTCGTAGCCGGCTCCCTCAATGTTTTGTCAACCCTGGGGGCCGCCGCCGCAAATGCTTTTGACGGGATGATCTCCGGAGCCGCCTGGGTGACGGACAATCTGGACAAGATCCTTCCGGTTCTGGCCGCCATCGGGATCGCGTACACAATCCTCCACGGGCAGGCCCTTCTGGCAGGGGCGGTGAATGTGGCCAGCGCCATGGCCAGCGCTGCTGCGTGGGCGGTGGTCCACTGGCCGTTGCTGCTGGTTGCGGCGGCGATCGCGGGAGCCCTGATGCAGGCCCAGGCTTTTGGCATCGGGATGCAGGACATCGGCCAGATGGTAGGGTCGGCGTTCGGGCTGATCTATTCCGTAGGCTATAACGCCTTTGCGGGGCTGTGGAACGTAATCGCCTCTTTTGCGGAGTTTTTCACCAATGTGTGGAACGATCCCCTGGGAGCTACCGCGCGGCTGTTCTTTGACGTGTTCGACACAATCCTGGGCATCGTGGAGACGGTGGCGGGGGCCATTGATTCCCTGCTGGGTTCGGACTTATCCGGCGCTGTCTCCGGATTTCGTGGGAAGCTGTCCGAATGGGTAAAGGACACCTATGGGGAGAACGCCATACAGATCGAGCGCATGGCGGGCCTGGATATAAAGGACACCGTGAACCAATGGGGCAGCGCCGGAGCCGACTTAGGAGCCAAGCTGGATGGCATTGATTTCAGCCTGAACTCCCTGGCGGAAGGCTTTGGCGGGGGCTTTGACCTTCCGGATATCGGGGCCGTGGTGCCGGAGGATATCGGGAAGGTGGGCAGTGTGGGGAACGTAAAGAATGTGGAAGGGGAGATCCAGCTGGCAGACGAGGATTTGAAATTGTACCGGGATCTGGCAGAGCGGAGATACCTAAACCAGATTGAGCTGAAAACCCTGGCGCCGAATATCCACGTCACCCTGCCTCCAGGCTCCGCGGCCAGTTCGGACCCGGAAGCGGTGGCGGAATTTATCCGGAAGATGCTGATCCAGCAGATGGGATCCCACACCGCCATTTCACACGGATAGGAGGGAAGGTTTATGATTGAACTGAGAGCAGGGGCATCCTACAAGACTCCCCCAAAGAAAGGAACTGCCATTTACCTGGCCTTTGGAAAGAAAAAGATCCGGATCCCGGTGAACCCGGAGGAACTGGAGATCCAGTACCCCACAGACCATAAGACCTATGATGTGCTGGGCGTCGGGCAGGTAGTTGTCCCCAGGAAGCCGTCCTTAAAAACCGTGTCCTGGGAAGGATTTTTCCCAGGAGACTTAGGGGCGCCTTATGTCAACAGCGGGGCAAAGGATCCGGAGGTTTACGTTAAGTGGTTTGAGAAGGCGGTGCGGGGAAAATGGCGCTGCCGCCTGATTATTGCCCGGTCTGGGCTGTATGACACCAACATGAGCTGCCTTGTTTCGGATTTTCAGACCAAGGACAAAGGCGGGGAGCCGGAGGACGTGTATTATTCCGTAGAGCTGACCGAGTACCGCCCTTATGCCCCGGACACCGTGGAGATGATTACGGAGGAGGCGGTACCGGGAGACGGAGGGGAGGGGGCGCAGGCGGAGGCGGAGGCTTCCCTGGAGACCCCCAGGGAGGTGGAAACGCCGGTCCTCCGGGTAGGGGCCCCTGTCATCGTCAATGGGGAATACTGTTATGACAGCTATGGCTCCAAGCCCCATGGGACAGCGAATAACTTGAGCACCACGGTGACAAGAATCGTGTCAGGCAACCCCTACCCGGTCCATGTGGGGCACTATGGCTGGGTGGGGGAGGGGCAGCTCCAGATCACGGGGTGAGGCTATGGAGCTGTCATTATTGATCCAGTCAATGGGCAGCGCCCCGGGAGGCGGGAGCCAAACGGTCCTGGCGGACTATGCCGATGTGGCAAAATCTGTGGAGGTGTCCACCAGCCGCATGGATACACCGGGGAAGATGACCTTCACCTGCCTGGAGTCCGGCCCCATCGGGATCCCGGAAGGGAGCCTGGCAGAGCTGGTCTGCGATGAGGTGAAGATGTTTCGGGGATATGTGAAAGTGATTGAGAGAAACAAGGACGGGGAAACCACCTATACCGCCTATGACCAGCTTCGGTACTTGAAGGCTAATGCCAGCTATATTTTTGAGAACATGTCCCTGTCTCAGATCATAGAGCGGATTGCCGGCGATTTTGGGCTTAAAGTGGGAGCCCTGGCTGACACGGGCTATGTGTTCCCCTGCTTAATCAAGGAAGACGAGAGCTGCCTGGACATGATCTTTGAGGCTTTGTATGAGACGATCCTGCAGACCGGGAGAATTTTCCTGTTCTATGATGACGCGGGAGCGCTGACCCTGACGGAGGCAAAGGACCGGCTTGTGAAGACCCTGATCGGCAGCGGCAGCCTGGCCATCGGCTTTACCTATAAGAGGGATATTGATTCCGATACTTATAACCGGGTCAAGCTGGTGAAAAAGAATGAGCAGAGCGGACGCACGGACGTGTACGTCCATGAGGATACCCAGACCATCAAAAAATGGGGAGTGCTCCAGTATTATAAAGAGGTGGACGAAAATTTGAACGACGCCCAGATCGACGAGATGTGCAGGCTGTATCTGAAATACTATAACCGGGTCCTCCAGACACTGACCCTGGAGGCATTGGGAGTGCCTGGGATACGGGCGGGATTCCTGATCCCTGTCCGCATCGAGGAGATCGACGAGCTGTCGTCCACGCGGCTGCTGCTGGCCGAGAAAGTGACTCACAAGTTTGAAGCGGATGACCATACCATGACCATTGAGGTCAAATCGTTTGACCAGTTAGGGGGAGAGGACGTTGGATGAACTGATTGGAGTAATCCAGAAGATTGTGCAGAACACCATACGGGCCATGAAGCCCACGGACAAAGCAACCGGGACGGTCCTGTCAGCGGATCCCCTCAGCATCCAGACGGACACCAGCATGCCGCCCCTCCCGGCAGCCGCGCTCCTCCTCACAGACGCGGTAAAGGAGAAGACGGCCATGGTTCAGGGAGGGGAAGGCGGCAGCGTGACGGTTGCGGAGGGGCTGAAAGCAGGTGACAGGGTGCTGATGCTGCGGGTGCAGAACGGGAACCAGTACATCGTCCTGTCAAAGATCACGTAAGGAGGAAATGGGGATGGCGACACTTCCAGAAGGCGCTGGATTTCCGGCGTCCATAAGATTTGCGGAGAAGCCGACAAAGACCTTTCTCATTGACTGGGCATCAAAACGGATCACCGGCATGGACAGCGGCCTGGCCGCCATGAGCCAGGCGGTGGACATCATGCTGCAAAATGAAAGGTTTGCCTGGCAGATCTACTCCTCCCGGTTTGGCAGCGAGCTGGAGGGGCTGGTCGGAGAAGAGTATGACTATATTGTCAGCGAGGTGCCCAGAAGAATCCAGGAGGCGCTGTCTGTGGACAACCGGGTCCTGTCCGTGGAGGATTTTGTTTTTTCAGAGCCGGATGGGGACCAAGTGACCTGCGGCTTCCGGGTGGTGACCGTATTTGGAACATTGAGTAAGGAGGTGGTCTTATGATCGACCTGTCAGGATATACGGCAAAGGCCATTGAAAAATCGATGTTGTCTAAGGTGCCGGCGGATCTTGATACCCGGGAAGGGAGCATCGTACAGACCGCTGTCGGCCCGGCGGCCTGGTACCTGGAGGGGCTGTACCTGATCTTGGAACAGATCCAGGAAAA
>CAMTAF010000051.1 GCA_947066955.1 uncultured Hungatella sp. | reverse complement strand
GCACCCTCTCTCCTTTTTTATAGGCACAGTCTTCCAGAAGGTTTAAAACTTCCGCCTCCATGGTCAGCTCCCGCTCCTCCTCGCTGTGGTTTAAAAAGAACAGATACTGCCTGTCCCCTTTTCTCCGCTCCGCAATCTCCACATCCTTTACAGGGGCCCACAAGCTCCTGACCCCTGCGGTCTCTGCCGCCATTGCCACGAAATCCCGGTAAAATTCCTCATTGCTCCTGGTTCCCACATACCAGGCCGTGCCCTCTCCAAAGTCGTTGCAGGCGATCACAGGTGTCCCTTGATAGAAATCTGACTCATACACCGCCATCTCCCGGGCCTGCTCCATATGCATGATGTCACACAGAAGGCTGGCCGGATAATGTTTCCCGTTCCAGACAAAGCCGTTGGCCTGCCCCGAGGGAAGGGCGTCCCACTCCTCCACCCAGATGCCCAGGACATCCCGGATGGGGCCTGGATATCCTCCCAGAGCCACCAGGTCATGTTCATCCACGATGCCGGAGAGGAAAGTGGCGATCACATGCCCGCCCTTTTTCACATAATCCCGCAGCACCTGGTCATAGCCGGTTTTCACCATGTACATCAGCGGAAGCACCACCAAATCATAGGAATCCAGGGGAGTTTCGGTGGAAATCATATCCACCATAATATTCTGCTGGTAAAATGCCGTATAGTACCGCTCCACCTCGTCCAAATACTTAAGATCCTGGCTGGGGCCTGCCGAGTACTCTAAGGCCCACCAGTTGTCCCAGTCCACGACTATGGCCGCTTTCGCCGGCACGCGGCTTCCCATGATCTGGTTTCCTAATTTTTCCAGCTCCAGCCCCAGTTCCTGGACCTCCCGAAAGACCCTGGTGTTCTCATGGCCGGCGTGGTCAATGACTGCCCCGTGATACTTCTCGCAGGCCCCCACGGTTCTTCTCATCTGGAAAAACAGCACCGTATCCGCCCCGCGGGCCACGGCCTGATAGCTCAAAAGCCTCATGACTCCCGGCCTTTTCAGCGCATTGTAGGAAAGCCAGTTGGTGACGCTGGGGGTCTGTTCCATCAGGGCAAAGGGCTGTCCCCCTTTCAGTCCCCGCATCAGGTCATGGTTCATGGCCACCACTGCCGCCGGCGTCCCGTTGTCAGGATAGTTGTCCCAGGACACAAAGTCCATGGACCTTCCCCATTTAAAATAATCCAGGGGCTTATAAAATCCCATAAGGTTTGTGGTCACAGGAATCCGGGGCGTCACTTTCTTGATCTCTTCATTCTCCGCCTCATAGTTGGCCAGCAGGGAGTCTGAGAAAAACCTCCGGTAGTCTAAGGAGATTCCCTGGAACATGGTTCGGTTCTCCTCAAAATGCTCGCTGTGCAGATCCGGAACCACAATCTCATCCCAGTCATAGAAGGTGTGGCCCCAAAATCCGGTATTCCACGCCCGGTTCAGCGCCTCCAGGGTCTTGTATCTCTCTTTCAGCCATGCCCGAAAAGCTTTCTCGCAGTTTTCGCAGTAGCACTCACCGCCATATTCGTTGTTGATGTGCCAGGCAATGATATTGTCATAATGACCGTACCGCTTAGCCAGCTGCCCTGCCAGGGCCTTAGAGTATTTCTGATAAACCGGGCTGTTGGGGCAGGAATTGTGCCGGCCCCCGAATTTTCTCTTGATTCCGGAAAACTCGACCCTCAGGACCTCTGGGTATTTTCTCGCCATCCAGGCCGGATGGGCTGCAGTGGAGGTAGCCATGATCACGTGAAGGCCGTTCCTTTTCACCATGTCCATGATCTTGTCCAGTTTGTCAAAGCAATATATATCCTCCGACGGCTGCAGGGCCGCCCAGCTGAACACATTTAAGGTTACACAGTCGATTCCTGCCAGAGAAAACAGCCTCATGTCCTCCTCCCAGATCTCCTCAGGCCATTGCTCTGGATTGTAATCCCCTCCGTAGGGGAACTTTTTCAAAGGCCTCCTGAAAATGCTGCACATCTGCCTTCCTCCCACTTGCTCACAATGTTATTCTTCCACCAGAGCTACCTTTTCCTTGATCATCTCTGTCAGGATTTCTTCTGCCCTTGCCATCCCGGTGCTCTCCAGGCTGGCGATCATGGAGTCGTAATTGGCGTCAAACTGATCTTGACTGCCGATCACGCTGGTGATCAGGCCGGACCAGGCCACCTCGTCAAGCTTGTTTCCGATATCGTCAAGCTCCGCGGGTTTTATATAGGCCCAGACCGGCGGATACTCCGGAACTTCAAACTCATCCGCCTGGGGAAAGATGTGCACCAGAAGGTCCACGCCCCAGGCCTGGCAGGCGGCCTTCTCCTCCTCATCGTACTCCTCAATCACTGCCTCCCTGCTGGCTGTGGTGTAAGTATTTCCCGTGGGGTCCTCCACGCCCACGCCGTAGGTTGGGAAGGGATAATTGTAGAAGCCCACTCCTGTGGTTCTCTTGTATTCCTGGTTGGAATTGGCTTCCTCCACCTCCTCCGGCGTCCGGTAGCGGTGTCCGTTTTCGTCAACAAAATAGTTCACATCTTTGATTCCCCAGTTCACCAGCACCTGGCCCTCGTCAGAACAGATGTAATCCAGGAACTTGATGGCCTCCACCGGGTGCTTGCAGGCAGTGGTGATCCCCACGCCCTGCCCGGTTACCAGGCCCTGGTACATCAGAGCGGGGCACTTGATATCCTCACTCATGGTCACCGGGAGAGGCGCGTAAGTCTTATCCAGCTTCCCGTCCGCCTTTAAAACCCGCTCCGCGTCCATATAGTCCCAGTCTGTATCAAAGAGGCACAGGACACGACCGGAAGAGATCTTGGCGATATAATCCTCGTGAGTCTGTGTCGCGAACTCCGGATCCAGAATCCCCTCGTTGTACATCCGGTTCAGCCAGCGGAAGTACTCTCTCTCCTTGTCGGAGCGGAACTTGTACATGGCGTTAAAGTTCTCATCCACCAGCCACTGTCCATTGTCCGGCTGCCCGTCGGCGATCAGTCCCGCCGGGTTGCCCAGGGTAATCATCCAGTGCCAGTCGGCTGCGGACAAGGTGATGCCGATGGTGGGCAGCCCGCTCTCCGTGGTGGGGTGGGCAGCTATATAAGACTTAATCATGGCCTCCAGCTCATCCAGAGTCTGGGGGATCTCATAATTATTTTCCTTGAGCACTGCCCACTGGATCTGGGCAGTGCCGGAGTGCTCATACTTGGTTCCGCCCACGGCGTAGGATGACAGCTGGTAGATGGAGGGATCCTCCTCCGAGTATTTCAGCTTGTCAAGCTCATCTCCGTACATTTTCTTGATATTGGGGCCGTACTGCTCGATTAAGTCGGTCATGTCAATGAGCGCTCCCGCGTCGATGAGGCTGGCCGCGTCTCCCTTGGCGTAGATCAGATCCGGAAAATTCTGCTCCGCGATCATCAGGGCCACTGTCAAGTCCTGAGATGCCACCGGATAGTCGATCTTTAATCTTACCCCTGTGGCCTCCGTGAGGGCCTGGGCCACCGGGTCATCCCAGAGACATTCCTCGCCGTCCTTATTAAAAAATTCCAGTTCCAGAACCCCGTCTTCCCCGATGCTGTCATCTTCTTTGGCGCCGCACCCCGCCATGAGGGCTCCGCACACAGCGGCCCCAAGCATAAAAGTCCTTATATATTTTCTCCTCATCACTTTTCTCCTCCCTCCGTCAATCCTTCACTGCCCCAAGTGTCATACCGCCTACAAAATACTTCTGAAGGAACGGGTACACCACGAGGATGGGAACCGTAGCCACCACTGTAATCGCCATACGCACAGACATGGGGGAAACCGCGTTTTTCAGCTGTCCCATGGATGCGGCATGAGGATCGACCCTGATCTGGGCGCTCTCCATGATCTCATACAGCACATACTGCAGAGTGGGCAGCTCCCTGGCATACAGGTACGTATCCATAAAGGAGTTCCACTGTCCCACTGCCTGAAACAGCGCCACTGTGGCGATGGTGGGCGTGCACAGAGGAAGGATCACCCGGTACCAGATGGTAAAGTCGTTGGCCCCGTCGATCTTCGCGGCCTCCTGCAGAGCCATGGGCAGCCCCTCGATAAAGGATCTCATGAGGATCACATTGTACACCCAGATCATGCCCGGAATGATATAGACCCAGAAATTATTGCCCATTTTCAAGGTTCTCATGATCAAAAGGTATTCCGGGATCATTCCGCCGCTGACATACATTGTCACAATAAAAAGGATGGTAAAGGGCTTGTTAAAGTAAAAGTCTTTTCTGCTGAGCACATAGGCCAGCATGGAAGTGCAGATCACGCCGATGCCCGTACCTACCACGGTCTTTACAACAGACAGAATAAACGGCCTGATCATATTGTTTTCCGCGAATATGTAGATATAGTTGCTCAGGGTAAACTTTCTGGGAATAATGAAGTTTACGTTCCTCATGGTATCCATGGGGTCATTTAACGAAATGGCAAGCACATTTAAAAACGGGTACACCGTGATGACGATCATACCGCAGAACACTACCAAAAGCACATAGTCAAATACTGTTTTTCTATTCTCCATGATATCCTCCCTTTACACCAGCTTGTTCTCACCGATCATGCCTGCCACCTTGTTGGCGATGAACAGCAGAATAATGCCTACTACAGACTGGAACATGCCGATGGCCGTACCGATGCCGTAATTGTTAGAGCCGATACCACGGATATAAGCGAACCAGGAGAGAACCATGGCGTGGTCCTGCACAATGCCGTTGGAGAGAAGCATCTGCCGCTCCATGCCCACGTTCAGGGCGCTTCCCACGCTCATGATCAGAAGGACCACTGCTGTAGGTTTGATGCCCGGCAAGGTGATGTGCCACATCTGCTGGAACCGGTTTGCCCCGTCCACCCTGGCTGCCTCGTAGATCCCCTGATCGATCCCGGCCATGGCTGACAGGTAGATGATGGCGTCCCAGCCCACCTCTTTCCACACATTGATGATGCACACAACGATCCAGAACAGAGGCGAGTTCGTTGACATTAAGTGAAAATTCACCCCGAACATGGTTTCCAGAGCTCCTCCGTCGTTGAGCAGCATCTTGGCGATGCTGGCGATGATAACCCATGAGACAAAGTGGGGAAGATAGGACACTGTCTGGGTAAACTGCTTAAATTTCTTCATGCGGATCTCATTGAGGAACAGAGCGAAGATGATGGCCGCCGCTGTGCCGATGAAGATCCCCAGAATGCTGATCCCGATGGTGTTGATCATGGTCTGGGCAAAGAGGCGGTCTGTGAACGCCTGAGTAAAATTGTCAAAGCCTACAAACTTTCTCTCCCACATAGGCAGAGCAAAAGATTTTGGCACCACCTCCTGGAACGCCATGGTCCAGCCCCACAGTGGTATGTACTTGAAGATGATCACCCAGATGACAAATGGGATGGACATCATCAGAAGATACCTCTGCCTCCACATCAGGTCCAGACTGAATGCCTGTTTCGCTTGTTTTTGTTTCTTTTGTTTCTTCATCCTGCATATACCTCCCGCTTTTTTATAAATCATTTATAAATTAATTATAAAAACAGGAGGAAAAAATAAATACCCTTAAATTCAGACCCGTTTCCCCTAGATATTTATACCTTATTGTTTATTGCCGGGATCCTCATGACTACCCTGGTCATCTCTCCCTCCGCGCTGGTGATGGTCAGGCCGTAGGATTCCCCGTATTTCAGCCGGATCCTCTGGTGCACATTGCACACTCCTATGTGGGAGCTGTCCGAATCTCTCCTTCCCAGCTTCCTCTTAAGCTCTTCCAGACGATCCTTTGGGATCCCCAGGCCGTCGTCCTCGATGGTGATCAGGACCTCTTCTTCCACCTGCCTTATGCTGATCAGGATATGGCCTGTGCCTTCCTTTGTCTCCAGACCGTGGATGATGGAATTTTCCACAATGGGCTGCAGCATCAGGGGCAGAATCTTGTATTCTCTCACCTCAGGGTCCACTTCGATCTGATATTGAATCCTCTCCTCAAACCGGTATTTCTGGATCTTTAGGTAGGATTCCACCAGCTCCACCTCCGCCTCCACCGTTACCTCCTGGCCCCCTGACCGGATATTTTTCCGGAGAATCTTTGCCAGCATCTTCACTAAGTCCTCGATCTCCGGCTGATGGTTCAGCCTGGCCTTCATGCGGATAGTCTCTAAGGTGTTATAGAGGAAATGGGGGTTGATCTGGCCCGCCAGGACCTTGAGCTCCGCCTCTTTTTGCTGGGTTTTCAGCTGCTCCGCGTGGATGCGTTCCCGGTAGATCTCCGCTAAAAGCTTCTGGATATCCGCGATCATGGTTCCTAGGTATCCGTACAGCTCGCTGATCTCATCCTGTCCTCCCAGGCTTGGGTCCAAGTCAAACTCCCCTGCAGCCGCCTTCTGCATCTGTCTCCGGAAGCGATCCACCCGGCTCCCAAAGGACCAGGAAAAGAGGGCGATCATGGTCATGGACATGGCCGCGCTGGCCAGAAAGAGCACCACGCTCCTGCGGTTCTGGCGGTTCGCCTGGCGCAAAATATCTTTATAAGATTTCATGCTGACGATCTGCATCATATTTTCGGACTCCCCCATGACAAAGCTGCAGCAGGTCATCACATACTCCGTCCCCTCTATGTTCGCCTTTTCCTGAAAGATTCCTTCCTGGTTCCATCTTTGGAGCATGGGCCTGACGAGAGCAAAGTCCGCTCCCTCTCCGTTTGACAAAATTTCTTCCTTCCCATCCAGCACCAGCCTGGTGTGGCTCAGACGGCTGTCCACCTGCTCCTTGAGGCGCTCTTTCCTCAGATACATCACCAGCACCCCCACCTGTTCGCTGTTCCTGGTTCTTAAAAGCCTGGTGAGGGTCAGAGTGTCCTCATGGTCCAGTGCCAGGGGGAGCGCCATGGTCTGCCACACGGCTCCTCCGTTTCTGGCTACGGCATCTGTGTACCATTTCTCTTTCTTGATCTCCTGGTCTGCTTTGCGAAAATGGGCATTTTCCGTGATGGTCTCATTGTCCAAGTACACGCTGGTCCACACCACTGCCCGGTTGTACAGGTTTCCTATATTGTCAAAGGCTGTGTACGCCCTGTAGTCAGCCACCAGATCTTCATAGAGTTCGTAATTCTTCCCGGCAATCTCCTCCAGCTTTTCGTCAAAATAAAAACTTTTTGAGGCAGTATTCACGTTATTGAGCAGTTCTCTCAGCTCCCTCCCAAGAATCTCCAGCTCCCCCATCTCTGCCTGCTTCTCCCTCTCTACCAGAATCTTGTTGGTTCCGGATACCAGATACAGCCCGATGAGAATCATGGGAAGGGCTCCCCCCGCGATATACAAAAGCAGCATCCTTGTCCTGAGCCGCGCCTCCAGGATACGGCGGAAAAATAGGATCAACCTGTTTTGTCCTTTTTTCATATCTTCTGACGCCCCTCCTTCCAAATTCTGAATTTCTTATACAATTTATATCATGGACTGACCGGGGCCGCAATATATTTTAAGCCCCGTCTGCCCTGGTCCGGCAATGGGTTCCAGGGCAGATGAGGCTTTTCTCCTTTTATTCCGACACAACGATGTAGTCTGTTACTTCATAAGTGATGTCGTCAATTTTGACGCTTCCGTTCTTTTTAATTTTTCCTGACTGGTTTACGATGATCCGGCTTCCCGCAGGGATCTTGGGAGCGTCTGTCCTATCTTTTTCATAGATATCCTGGTCCGCCTCCATCACCTGCCATCCGGAATCGGAATGGAGCATGGCTCCGTCCGCCCCATAGACGCGGTCCTTTATGAGAGCGTTCTGGTAAGCCCGCCCCTTCTTGTCCAGTTCATAGTAAAAGGTTTCATATTCATTTTTCAGGCACAGCCTCTGGTCCTTCTGGAGCTGTCCCAAGGTCTTCTCCTCCTGGCTGAGGTAGTAGATCCCCGCTGGTCTTAAATTGCTCCCTTTTCCGATATCTCCCGCCAATCCGCTGAATTCATCCTCAGCAAAGGGGTTGGAGGACAAGTCTGTCCCGTCTGTGGCAATGAGGCCTGTGATCATATGGCCGTCAGGGTCAAAAAAGTAGGTTTTGTTGTCAATATTTTTGTAGGCCACCTGGCCGTCGCTGTCTCTGCCGCCCTCGTTGTAGACGAGGCCTGTGTCCTTGCTGCAGTAGAACCAGTGGGGATCGCCCCCCTCGTCTCCCGGGTCATAGGCATAGAGCCACTCCTTTGCCCGCACCCCGGTCTCCTCGTCATAAAAACGGTTCACAGCGGTTTCAGGGGTATCTGCTTTGACATTGGGATACCAGCCTTTGAGCATAACCCCGTTTTCATCGAACATAAAATGTTCATTTTCCAGCTTGGACTCTCCCAGTCCGGTCATGTCCCCGTTCCAGCCAAAATAGAACATCTCCAGGGAGTCATAGTCATGGCCGTCTAAGTCAAGAACCTCCTCGTCCGGCTCAAGCTGCTGCCAAAACCTGTGGACATAGCCCTGGTTCTCGTCTCCCAGATACCAGATTTTCGCGCTGTCGTCGCCCTTTTTTTGGATCTTCTGCCAGCCGGACAGCATGTGTCCGTCGCTGTCAAAGAAATAGTACCGCTCCGCTGAGCCTTCCATCAGTCTTACCTTTCTTCCCTCTTCCTTGACAGCTTTTCCGTTTTTGCCGAAATAGTACCACAGGATATCCACATCCTGTTCACATTGGGAATCCTCGTTAGGGCGGCTCACCCAGCGGTCGGATACTCGCACGCCGTTCTCATCTACATAATAGAGGTCGTCGTTGTCTTCTATGATGGAATCCACTGCCATATATCCGTCCTCGTCAACATAGTAGCGAAAGCCATCCTCTCCCTTTATCCAGGTGTCCGTCTCCCTGGAACCGTCGGATTTCAGATAGACCCATCTCCCGTCTTCCTGCTGCCATCCTCTTATCCCGCCAGCAGCCAGAGCCGGCTGGGCGGACATTGCCGCCACAGCCGCCAGGCCGGCCGCTGTGAGGAGCTGTGTTGCCTTTTTCATCTGCCGGCACCTCCTTTTTTATCCCCGGATCTTCCCTGCAGGGCTTTGGCGGACAGCGCGCGGGGCCTCACTGGTTTGAAGCGGAGTCCCTCCGGTTTCTCGCCGTCATCCGGTTTTACAGTTTCCTGTTCCCTCTTTCTCATCTGCAGGACCGCCATCAGCCTGCCTGCCTTTTCCATTTCTCTTTCCGCCACAGGGGTCTGGGACTCGTCATAGATGAAAATCACGTACTCGATCTCGGCTCCCTCCCCGGCTTCAAGAGTCACGTACTCAACCTCCATCCCTTCGCCAAACTCATGCTCTTCTCCGGATGCCTTCCAGCCCCAGTACTCACCGTTGACGCTTACGTTGGTTCCCCAGGGATTCTCTCCCTTCATGGTGAAACGCAGGCTGATGGGGGACGGTTTTCCGGCTAGGTTATGGTATTCGCCGCTCTCGTCAGCCTTGATCCACACCTCGTTCTCTCCAAGCTCTGGGCCGGGAGTTTCCTCCGGCGGAGTCGGGTCGTCCTCGGAATAGATAAAGACCACATACTCAACCTCGGCCTCTTCGCTGGACTCAAGGGTCACATACTCAACCTCCACCCCTTCGCCAAACTCATGCTCTTCTCCGGATGCCTTCCAGCCCCAGTACTCCCCATTGACGCTTACATTGGTTCCCCACGGATTCTCTCCCTTCATGGTGAACCGCAGGCTGATGGGGGACGGCTTTCCGGCTGGGTTATGGTATTCGCCGCTCTCGTCGGCCTTGATCCAAATCTCGTTCTCCCCAAGTTCCGGACCGGGATCTTCTTCCGGCGGGGTTGGGTCGTCCTCCTCCGGCGGAGTCGGGTCGTCCTCTTCCGGCGGAGTCGGTTCATCCTCGGAGTAGATAAAGACCACATACTCAACCTCAGCCCCTTCTCCGGACTCAAGGGTCACGTACTCAACCTTCACTCCCTCGTCAAATTCGTGCTCCTCCCCAGAGGATTTCCATCCCCAGTACTCTCCATTGACGCTTACATTGGTTCCCCAAGGATTCTCTCCTTTCATGGTAAACCGCAGG
The DNA here is from genome assembly GCA_947066955.1 of uncultured Hungatella sp. Classification (GTDB taxonomy): domain Bacteria; phylum Bacillota; class Clostridia; order Lachnospirales; family Lachnospiraceae; genus UBA3402. The sequence continues at coordinate 15,426 of CAMTAF010000051.1, read as the reverse complement.
CTGCTGGGGGACGGCTTTCCTGCCGGATTGTGATATTCCCCGTTCTCGTCAGCCTTGATCCAAATCTCGTTCTCCCCAAGTTCCGGGCCGGGATCTTCTTCCGGCGGGGTTGGGTCATCCTCCTCCGGCGGAGTCGGATCGTCCTCTTCTGGCGGAGTCGGTTCATCCTCGGAGTAAATAAAGACCACGTACTCGATCTCCGTGTTATCTCCGGCAACAAGGGTCACATACTCAACCTGCATTCCCTCGTCAAACTTGTGCTCTTCCCCGGATGCCTTCCAGCCCCAGTACTCCCCGTTGACGCTTATGTTAGCTCCCCAGGGGTTCTCCCCTTTCATGGTGAACCGCAGGCCGCTGGGGGACGGCTTTCCTGCCGGATTGTGATATTCCCCGTTCTCGTCGGCCTTGATCCAAATCTCGTTCTCCCCAAGCTCGGGACCCTGGTCCGGCGTAGGATCCTCCCCCGAGTTCTTGGCGATCTCTGTCAGCTTCATGATCTTCCACGAGCTGTCCACATACCAGCAGGCCACCATGACGCTGTCCACGGAATCGGTGGAATACCAGATATACTTTCCATCCTCGTCAGTCCCTGTCACATACTGGCTGTTGCCGTAGCTCCAGTCTCCGTTCACGATGAGATTCGAGGAAATATCCTTGGCATCTTTCTCACACTCATAGTAAACCTTCAGCCCGCTCTCCTGGACAGACTCGTCAACCTTCTTCTCAATCAGGCTCTGGTCAAATTCGATTCTGCCCGCGCTCTGGAATTCTCCCAGAGCTTCTCCCTGGGCCTCCTCGACTTTGAGATTCTCCACGGTGTAGGGCTCGAAGCTCTCTGCCTCTCCCTCGTCCGCCCCGTTGACGACGCGGAATTCCATCTCGTCAAAGTTTCCGATTACAGTGGTTCCGCCGTCAGGCATAAAGCCTGTGACCGTGTTCCCGTTAGCATCCTCTGCCAGGGCCTCGCCGCTGAAGGCCTTCTCTCCTTTTGCGGACACGGTAACTTTTACGCGGCTTCCCTCAGGAATGCCTGCCTTCTCTTTCATCTGGGACAAGTCGTAGACCACGGGCTGGTCTTTTGTAACTTCGAAAGCCGCAAAGGCAGCCTCTGGGTCAATTACCCGCTCCACACGCTTCACCTTAAAGGCAGTGCCATTGCTGTACCAGCACGCGATCACCACATTGCTGCTGTTTTCCGACGGATACCAGATATAGGTTTCCTGTCCCTCCTCCCTGATCACCCAGTCGGCGTTGCCGTAGCTCCAGTCTCCGTCTACCACCAAATTGCCGGAAAACGCGCCTGGGTCGTGGATGTCCCCGTCAAATTCAAAGTAGATCTTGTAGCCCTGCTCCCTGCCTTCTTTTTCACTCACCAGGCTGGAGTCGATCTCAACCCGTCCTTTCCCCTGGAGTTCGGCCAGCGCGACGCTGTCTTCCAGTTCCTTGGCCTTTATGTTGCTCACTCTCAGGGACGGCGCCGCAGATGTCCTGGCCTCCTGGTCATCCTGGAGATCAAAGATCAGTTTTCCATCTTTCGGCGTGCCAATCAATGTGGCGCTGGCGCTCTCCGGGCCGATATCTCCACTGACCCTGGCGCCGTTTTCATCAGTAAACCACACTTCTCCCTGGGCAAAGGCTCCATCCGCCGTCTCTTCCGCAAAGACTGTCAATTTGACCCTTCCTCCATCCCTGATCCCGTAGGTCTCATAGACATTTTCCAGGTCATAAGAATAACCGCCTTCACTTTCCGGGTCAGCCTCCACATCGAACCCTTCGATCCTTGGGGCCTTCTCTGTCACCTCGGCCTTTACGTTGAACATCAGGTAGCTTCCTCCCAGATACCACAGACGGACAAACACCAGCCCGTCGGAGGGAGTGCACTCCCAGGATACCGTCTTTCCGTCAGAGGGCGCCCATGACTTTGACTGCTCCGCGAAATAGTTGGTAGTGACAGCAAAGCTGTATCCGCCGTCCGACAAAAGGGACAGGGTCAGACGAACCTTGTCTCCCACCTGGTAGCCTGGGCAGATCTCATTGAGATCCAGCTTCTGGATACCGGTCTCCTGGTCGTCGTCGGGAACATTGTTTCTGTCTTTTGTCAGCACATATTCGTACCTCTGGCTCCCGCCTGATCCGCCGTTGCCATCCCCTGACGGGTCCGCCTGGTGGCTGGGGCTCTTTGTGCCGCTGCCGCCAGAGCCTGTCCCTGAGGAAGAGCCGGTGGACGGAGGATTGGCGTCCTCCCCGTACAGAAGCGTGACTCTGCCGTCTTTTAAGGACAGCTCATCCCGATGGCTCCCGCCTTTTGACTCGTCGGTCCACCAGATGGCCACAGAGATCTGATCTTTCAATCTGGCTTTCTCATCTTCTGTAAAGATATGAACGATCTCATCGTAGATGCTGTTAAACTGGTACTCAATGGTGTTATCCCAGCTGTCTATGTAGATCCCGCCTCCGCCATAGCTGTCCCAGTCGCTGGAACATGCCATCTCAAAGGCCACGCCCAGGATATTCTCAGGCTGATACGCCGCCAGGGACACCCAGCCTTCCGGGCTTGCCTTGACAGACACCCTCTTGTATTCCGGGTAGTCGAACTGTCTTCTGGTGATCTGGCCCGCGTCTCTCTTCTGGGACAGAGCCAGATAATTGTCTCTGATCACCGGATCGTAGAAATCACCGCTGACGCGCTCGATGAATTTCATGTCTCCCGCATTGCTGGTATCCCACAGAACCGGGCACATGCCGTACTCTAAGATCAGCTCCGGCACCTTGCTCACATAGGCCTGGATGCTGGATTTTTCTTTCTGATCCTCGGTCAGCACGCCGTACTCCCCGATGATCACCGGGATTCCCTTGGAGAGGTAATTCTTAGCCAGGATGTCAAAATCCGCCTCCACTGCCCGGATATCCTCCTCGCTTCCCCAGGAGGTCAGGGGCACTGCCCAGTCCACGTTGTGCTCCGCCACGCAGAAGGGGGAGGGGCTGTAATAGTGGATGGAGAGAATGCAGTGGCCCGCAGGGTCCGAGGGCATGTGGTACCGCCTGTCGCAGCTTCTCTCGATATTGGTGTTGTAGCCGGGAATCAGAAGGTGGCGCGTCCCGTTATTGCCCCCTGTCTTTCTGACGCTGTCCACAAAGAGCTGATTCATGGCATTTAAGATCTCATACTGCCTGGACATGTTGGGGGCATCGGGGAATTCCACCTCGTTCATCCCCTCGAAGATCAGGTGATCTCCGTAATTTTTGAAATTGTTGGCAATCTGAGTCCACGCTGACTCATACCGCCTGGAAGTCCACTCCCAGTCCGTAGCCGCTTTGCGGACCCAGGAGGTGTCCCCGGCTCCGCTGTCATGGTGCATATTGAGGATCACGTATAAGTCCTCCTCCATGCACCAGTCCACCACGGTCTGAACGGCGTTCATGTAGCCGGGATCGATCTGGTGGTTGTCGTCGATCCACTGGGCCCAGCTGACAGGAAACCGGATGGTCTTAAACCCTGCCGCCTTTACCTTCTGGATAAAATGCTTTGACACCGGCTCATTTCCCCACCCCTTTTGGTAATCCCAGGGGTCTCCCTTGGGAATAAAGGAGCCCAGGCTGTCAAAAGTGTTTCCGATATTGTAGCCAAGTCCCATGTCTTCCACGATCTGCTGTGAAGTCATGTCCCGCACCACGCCGTCCTTGCCATAATCGGCGGCATGAACCGGGAGCGTCACCCCTGACAAGCAGGCAGTGACGGTCAGCGCCGCGGCCAAAATCTTTGCCGCGGTTTTTGACGCAAAGTTTTTCCACGTTCTCTTCATTGCTACCTCCCTTAAGATTTTTTAAGATATCATTATTTTACCATCTGACCTCTTTTTTCTGATACCTGAAAAATCAGACCAGAAACTCCTATTTTTTAGAGATTAGATTATGAATGGGTTCCCCGGACGCTTACATGTTCCCCCTCTTTTGTCATCTTCAGTTCCAGGACCTGCCCGTCAAAAAATTCTGCTTCCAGCCGGATATCCCCCTCCGCGCATTCCGCGAAAAACTTGGGATCCAGGGTCAGGGTCCCGGCGGAAGGATCCCACTGGAAGGCGGAAGAATTCTCCAGATATTTCCACCAGTCCGAATGAGGGCCAGTGTGGGTTTCCCCGGAGTAGGCCGACAGCCGCCTCAGCGCCGCTCCGTTGTACTCCACAGGGATGGTCACTCCTTCGGAGGCGGTTCCCGAGGCATCTCCAAACACGGGGGCGGCGAATTTTACCAGCTTTTCGTGCCAGTCCGCTCCTGAACTGAACCGCATCACCAGATCCGCCATGACCCCGTAATCCTCCTGCGCCTCAATAAGCCTGTTGACATAACCGGCTTTTAAGCTCAGGGTCCCTGTCTCCTGGTCGTAGACATAGGCTTCCCCCTCCTTCAGATCCTGAATCTCCACAAACTCATTGCCGTTGAGGGTCAGAGGAATCCTCACGTCATCCTGGACCTCGCCGTCAAAATACAGGGTATCCAGCCCCTGGGCATAGGAAGACCTTCCGTCCATAGACGCCTCCAGCATGGCTCCTGCCAAAGGTTTTTTCCACGGGAACCCGTCTTCTGTCCTGTCGATTCCGGAACCATTGCCCCAGAACATCAGACACAGCCCCATCTCTCTGGCCAGCTCATTCATGTACTCATAGTACTTTAACTCCTCCCCCGGCTGGTTGCAGGTTTCTCCCTTGTCATATCCTAAGAGGCCGTACTCCCCGATGACCACGCCGATTCCGTTTTTCACGAAAGTGTCGCAAACCGTGGACATGGCGTAGTCCGCCGCGGTCCTGGGGGTTTTCCCCGTGTCGTCGATGGCCTCGTCAAAGCCGGTGATCCCTAAGTTTGCGCTGTATACCCACTCGCTATAATAGTGGACCGTGGCAATGATATGGTCATCTTTAAGGCTCTGGATCAGCTCCAGCAGCGGGGTGCTCTTTTCAAAGTTCGTAGCCATGGTGGGCATGACGATCATCCTGTCGCCGTTATTCCCGCCGCTGTCCCGGATGGCGCGGTAGGCCGCCAGATTGACGGCATCCAGCTTGGCCTGCTTCTCCTCGTCAGAGCCCTCCTCAAAATCCGGTTCATTGATGGTCTCAAAGCACACCTGTTCCGGCTCCTCCTTCAGATAGTCCGCCAGCTGCTCCCACAGCCTGACGTAGCGGACGTATTCCTCAGATTCCGTATTCCCGTCCCAGTATTTAAGCCAGATCCAGGAATCGTGATGAATATTGACCATCACATAGAGACCTTCTTCCACTGCCCAGTCCACCACCTCTTTGTACCGGGCAAGCCACTCCTCATCAATCTGATCCGTCTCTTTGTCGTACCTTCTGAACAGGGTCATGGGGATGCGGATGCTGTCAAAGCCCTTGGCCTTCACCTCCCTGATCAGTTCCCTGGTGACCACCGGATTCCCCCAGGCCGTCTCCTTCTTGTCCTCCTCCGCCTCGTCGGTATTGACCCCGTCAAAAGAGTTGCCCAGATTCCAGCCATGGCCCATGGCCTTCCCATATTCCAGAGAAGTCAGCTCAAAAGTCCCCTCCCCCTGTGTCAAATCCTCCGTCTCCTCTTCTTTTGTCTTAGTCTCCTGCGCCGCCTGGGTCTCTGACACTGTGCTTTCTGTCTCCGCCGCCTGTGTGGCGCCGGAGCTTCCAGAGCATCCGGACAGCACCCAGACCGCCAGCGCCGCCGCGCTCAAAGCTAAAGTAAATCTTTTGAATCTCATGGTTTTCCCCCTTTTTTAGATAAAAACTCTCTGTGATGACAGTCTATCATGGCCCAAAAAAGAAAAATACCTTAGTTTTTGGGGGAAATTTCCCCTTGTTATTTTACTTTGCAGCTGTCAGAACAAGGCTCAGATACCGCCATGCGAAAAAAACCGGCTGCCATGACCTGGCTGCCGGTTTTTTTCCCAGAAAAGAGATCTAATCTCTGCTCCCGCTGTCTGCCCCTGTATTTTTGCGGTACTCCTTGGGGCTGATTCCTACATATTTTTTAAATTTCATATAAAAATAATCAATGCTCCCGTATCCCACCATCTCCGATATCTGATACACCTTCAAATCCGTCTCCTCCAGAAGCCTCCTGGCGTTGTTGATCCGGATCATGTCCAGGGAATTGTTAAAGTTTTCCCCCATCTCCTTGCGGAACAATTTTCCAAGGTAGGCGCTGTTGTAATTGAAATTCCTGGCAATGGTCTCCAGTTTTAAGTCCTTGTCATAATTCTTTTCCATATAGTAGTAGACCCGGCGTATGATATTTCCTCCCCCAGCCGTGCCGATGGCCTGGCTCAACCCGGCTAGGGCCTGTTCGTAGGTCTCCAGAAGGCTCTTCATGTCCTCCGCTTTTGTCAGCTTCTTTAAGACCTCCTGGAGGGCCTCTTTAGACAGAGAGGAGGAGGCATACTTCTGTCCAAGGCGGGTGTGGATCTGTACCAGGTCCTGGACCAGCATCAGCTTGATCTCTGACTCCTTTAGAAGATTCCAGGCGCAGTAATCTCTCAGCATGTCCATGGCCTTGCGGATTCCCCCCAGCTCTCCCACCTCGATCAGCATCTCCAGCCACTCGATGGTGACCGCTTCCCTCTTCTCCTCCAGACCACAGATCAGATCAATAGTCAGGATGTCCTCCTGATCAAAGATAAAGGCCTGATCCATGAGATACCTTGCGCTCTCGTAGGAACAGAAGATCTCCTGCCACCGCCTTACATTGTTGCCGATGGCGATCTTAAGCCTGGTCCCGAAATAATTTTCCACTCTCTTGTTCCGCTTTTCCAGCCTCTCTTTCCAGCGCCCGTACTCGATGGAGCGGCCCACCAGGATCACCTGGTCTTCAATGGGAAATTTTCCGATGCAGGAGGTATCCCCCTGGGTGAGAACCCTCACCTTCTCGTGGAGATTCCTGCTCCCCCTGTCTGCCTCGCCCTCTTCCTCCCTGCACACGGCAATGCAGAAAATATCGCCATCCAGAGTCAGGTGATACAGGGCCACGTCTCTTTCCAGCTCTTTGGGATCCCCCTCCCCCAGCACCACCCGCCTTAAAAGCTCCTGCCTGGCTTTGTCCTCATTCTGGCTGTGGTACCGCGCCAGGGAATGGCTCTCCTCCAGCTTATTCTTGATCTTCACCAGATACTCCAGGAGTTCGTCCTCATCGATGGGCTTTAACAAGTATCCCTCCACTCCCATGGACAGGGCGGTTCTTGCGTACTCGAATTCGGAATAGCCGGTAAGGATGAGGAAATGTCCGGAAAATCCCTGGCTCTTTGCCTCTTTGATCACCTCAAGCCCTGAGAGGCCCGGCATCTTGATATCGATCAAAACAAGATCCGGATTTTCCCTGAGTATATTGGCAAGCCCGTCCCTGCCATCCTTTCCGCTGGTTCCCAGGCGAAAGCCCGCCTTCTCCCATTGGATCAGCTCCTCGATCCCATCCCTCACGGTCTTTTCATCGTCAATGATCATTGCGGTAAACATGTCCATATCCCCCTTCCCCTGCCGTCACCTGCAGCGAGTTCCGCCCCAAGCCAAATTCCTGCCCTACTCTCCAAACACTGCCCGGTAATCTGCCTGGAACTTCTGGATCCCCGCGGCAGTCAGAGGATGCATGGTCATCTGCTCAATAACCTTGTAGGGAACCGTGGCAATATCCGCCCCTGCCTTGGCGCAGTCCAGCACATGGATAGGATTGCGGATGCTGGCGGCGATGATCTCCGTGTCAATGTCATGGATCTGGAAGATCTCCGTGATCTCCCGGATCAGTTGGATCCCAGGCATGGAGATGTCGTCAAGCCTTCCTAAGAAGGGAGAGACATAGGCCGCCCCCGCCCTGGCCGCCAAGAGGGCCTGAGCCGCGCTGAAGATCAGGGTCACATTGGTCTTGATGCCCTCGGCGGACAAGATCTTCACCGCCTTAAGCCCCTCTATGGTCATGGGGATCTTTACCACCATATTGGGGTGGATGGCGGCGATCTCGCGGCCCTCCCGGACCATGTCCTGGGCCGTGGTTGTGGTGGCCTTCACCTCTCCGCTGATGGGGCCGTCCACGATGGAGGTGATCTCCTTGATGACTTCCTTAAAATCCCGCCCCTCTTTGGCGATCAGGGAGGGGTTGGTGGTGACTCCGCAGATCACTCCCATATCATTGGCTTTCTTTATCTCTTCCACATTGGCCGTATCAACAAAAAATCTCATAATTTTCTCCTCTCATTTTCTATTTTTTTCTGTGTTAAAATATCGTTTTCTGTAATCACTGGGAAGACATCCGTAGCGCTTTCTAAATGCCTTGGCAAATGCCCGGCTGTCGGGAAATCCGTTGTTCAAAGCCACCTCGCTTAAATTGTGGTCCGTGTTCATCATCTCCCGGTACCCGTACTCTGTCCGCAGGTCCAAAAGATAACTCTTATAGCTGACATCGGCGTATCTCTTGAACATCCGGGAAAGATAGGTGGGCGAAAAGCCAAATGTGTCCGCCACGCTCTCCAAGGTGATATTCTGATCATAATGCTTCTTCATGTAAGAGGTGATCCTGGAAAGCCTGTCCAAGTTCTGCTTCTGCCTGATGTTCCCCTGGTCCTCCTCCGCCTTCATAAAGCAGGTGACCAGAAGATATAAAAGCTCGTAAAACAGGCCTCGCACCTTTAAGTCATAGGCAGTCTCCTTCTTCTGGTAAGCCTGGTAGATCTGCGCGATCAGCTGGGCCAGCTTTAGATTCTCCTCCTCCCCCTGTTTTGAAAAGACCGCGTAGCCGTCATCCTTGATGTATCCGCTGAAGCAGGACACCGGAATCTGCACCACAATGGTGGTGTTGGGATCCGGCGATTCTATGGAATGGATCTCATTGGAGTTCACGATGACAAAATCCACGGCCTTAAGGGGGAACGGAACATTGTTGATAAAAAACTCCAGCGCCCCCTCAAGAACCAGGAAGATCTCAATGGACCTGTGCCAGTGCTTGGCCCTGCGGTAATTGCCGTCCTTTCCCTCGAACAGAAAAAGCTTGAAAGGGATATCCGCGTTTGGAATGATCAATTCATGTGAAAAATCCATACTCATCTCTGCCGCTCCTTTGCCTGCTTCTATTCTAACGGTTTTTCCGCTCCTTTTCAACACTCCTGATGTCAATTGACGGCTGTTTCCCTCATAACCTTGGCCACGTTCTCTGCCGTAAATCCGAATTTTTCAAACAGGGTTTTGGCCGGAGCTGAGGCGCCGAACCCTTTCATGGCCACACAGGCGCCATCCAGGCCCGTGTATCTCTCCCATCCAAAGCCGGATAAGGCCTCCACGGCCACGCGGGCTCTGACCTTCTTTGGAAGCACCATTTCCCTGTATTCCTCATCCTGCTCCTCAAACACATCCATGGAAGGCATGCTGACTACCCGGACATCAAGGCCGTCCTTTGCCAGGAGCTCTCTGGCCTCCACTGCTAAGGATACCTCGGAACCCGATGCCATGATGATCCCGTCAGGCTCTTCTTTGTCAGAGTCTTTCAGGATATATCCTCCCTTAAGGGCCTCCTTCCCCGACCCGTCAAGCTGGGGCAGGTTCTGCCTGGTGAGCACCAGGGCCGTGGGCGCGTTCTTGGCGGTTATAGCGTAATACCACGCCGCCGCTGTCTCCACGGCATCCGCCGGCCGGAACACATGGAAATTGGGCAGGGCCCTCAGCATAGCCAGCTGCTCAATGGGCTCATGGGTAGGTCCGTCCTCCCCCACGCCGATGCTGTCATGGGTAAACACATAGGTGACCGGCAGCTTCATGAGAGCGGAGAGCCGCGCCATGGGCTTGGTGTAATCGCTGAACACAAAGAAAGTGGACACAAAGGGCCGCAGGCCGTGGAGGGCCAGACCGTTGGCAATGCCCGCCATGGCCAGCTCCCTGACTCCGAAGTGGAGATTTCTCCCTGTATAATCGCCTCTGCCAAAATCCCCTGCCCCTTTCATGTAGGTCTTGGTTGACGGGGCCAAGTCCGCCGCCCCGCCGATCATGGCAGGCACGAGATCCTTCAGCCGGTTGATCAGGATCCCCGACACGTTTCTGGTGGCCTCAGGCTTCTGGTCAAATGCCCAGTACTCGGGATCGTCAAAGACCTTTCTCCCCGCCTCCTGGTCGTGATAACGGTCCCACAGGGCGGCCAGCTCCTGGTAGGCCTTCCGGTACTCCTGGAACATCCCCTTCCACCGGGTTTCTTTCTTCCCGCCTTGTTCTCCCAGCCTGCGGCAGTGGTCCAGGACCTCCCCTGGCACATAGAAGGGCTCCAGGCTGTCCCAGCCTAAGTTCACCTTCAGAGCCGTCACATTGGCCTCCCCCAAAGGTTCGCCGTGGGCGCTGGCCTTTCCCTCTTTGGCGGGGCAGCCCCAGCCGATCCTGGTCTTCACGGTGATGAAGGAGGGACGCAGCTTGTCTGCCTTGGCCGCCTCTATGGCAGCTCCTATGGCCCGGGTGTCATTGCCGTCCTCCACCGTGATGGTCTGGAACCCGAAAGCCTCCATGCGCTTTTGCACATTCTCCGTAAAAGCGATGTCCGTGCTGCCCTCTATGGAGATGTTGTTGGAATCGTAGAGGACAATGAGTTTCCCCAGCCCCAGGGTCCCAGCCAGGGAAAATGCCTCCGACGAGATGCCCTCCATCATACATCCGTCTCCCCCCAGCACATAAGTATAATGATCCACAACCGGGTAGTAGGGCCTGTTGAACACCGCGGACAGGTGGGCCTCCGCCATGGCCATGCCCACAGCCATAGCCATCCCCGCCCCTAAGGGCCCCGTGGTGGCCTCCACCCCCACCGTGTGGCCGTACTCCGGATGGCCCGGGGTCAGGGAACCCTCCTGGCGGAAGCTGGCTAAGTCCTCTTTTGTGAGGCCGTAGCCGAAGAGATAGAGCAGGGAGTACAAGAGCACTGACCCGTGTCCTCCTGACAGCACAAAGCGGTCCCTGTTCTCCCACAGCGGGTCCTGGGGATTGTGGTTCATGTGGTGTCCCCACAGCTCATAGGCCATGGCCGCCGCCCCGAGAGGCAGCCCCGGGTGGCCTGACTTGGCCTTCTCCACCGCGTCCGCTGACAGGACCCGTATGGCGTTGACCGACTTTCTTTCCACATCTTGATTCATGACATCTTCCTCCATATTATCATCGGTTTTGCCAATAGTATATCCTGTCTCCCCATGGGTTCCTAGTGGATTGCTTGTCTCATTGATAGCACTTTTTTATCCTTTTGGATCGGTTTCTTGAAACCAATACCGCTTTATGATATGCTTACAACAAGTTAAAGTTTCAGAAAGGGGGCAGGCGTGGGATGACAAAATCCTTTAATGTGAACGGCGCGTGCAAGCCCGGCAGGGATTATATGGTTAATCTCAAGCCACGGCTTGGCGAGATCAAAGCAATGATAGACCGAGGACAATATTTCGCTGTCACCAAAGCAAGGCAGTACGGCAAGACTACCATACTGCGGGCATTGTCGGATGATCTGAAAAATGATTATGTGGTTGTCAGTCTGGATTTTCAAAAGATGAGTTTTTCAGATTTTGAGAGTGAATCAGCTTTTGTCAGCGGATTAGCGAGAGAGATCAACCGGCGGGTCCGGCATATGGCCGATGTCCCTGATTCCCTCAAAGCTGATCTGATAAAACTGGCTGAACAAAACAGCCATAGTAAAATGGCTGAGATATTTAACCGTTTCAGTGATTGGTGCGGGCAATCTTCAAAACCGGTGATTCTTATCATAGATGAGATCGACACGGCAACCAACAATCAGGTGTTCCTGGATTTCCTGGCACAACTGCGGGCCGCTTATCTTGACAGAGACGTTACCCCTGCTTTTCAATCCGTAATCCTTGCCGGTGTCTATGATATTCGCAATATCAAAAGAAAGATACGCCCTGACGAAGGGCATAGGCAGAACAGCCCGTGGAACATTTCTTCTAAATTCCGCGTAGAGATGAGTTTTTCCGCGGAAGAGATCGCTGAAATGCTCCGGGAATATGAGGCAGATTATCATACTGGTATGGATATCAGGGGGATCGCCCAGCTGATCTATGATTATACATCCGGCTACCCATATCTTGTTTCCAGTCTATGCAAAAGCATAGATGAGGAGATTGCCGGAACAAAAGATTTTCCAGATAAAAGCAGCGCATGGACCAGAAGAGGATTTATGGAAGCAGAAAAAATACTGCTGGGAGAGAATAATGCTCTGTTTCAATCCCTTACCGGCAAGCTGGCAGATTATCCGGAACTCCGAAACATCCTCTACCAGCTTCTGTTTACAGGCAAAACCATACCCTATATTTCCCAAAATCCATATATTGATTCTGCCGCAATGTTTGGTTTTATAAAAAATCATAACGGAACCGCAGTTCTATCAAACAGGATTTTTGAATCTGTGCTCTATAATTTGTTTATTTCCGAAGAATTTTCCACCAGCAAGATCTATGACGCGGGACTGCAGGAGAAGAATCAGTTTATTACCGGAGGACATCTGAATGTACGGAGAATATTAGAAAAATTTGTAGAGGCATTTGAGTATCTTTACGGAGATGAGGATGAAACCTTTTTGGAGGAAGCGGGACGGCGTTATTTCATGCTGTTTTTGAAGCCTATTATTAACGGGGTTGGCAACAGCTATGTGGAAGCGGAAACCCGCAACCGGGAGCGGATGGACCTGGTTATTGATTATTGCGGAGAACAGAACATTATTGAATTGAAAATATGGAGAGGCAATGCTTACAACAAGCGCGGGGAAGAGCAGCTTTCCGATTATCTGGATTATTTCCATTTAAAAAAAGGATACATGCTCAGCTTTAACTTTAATAAGAAAAAAGAAACAGGAGTAAAGGAGATCGTCCTGGGAGACAAGCTCTTGATTGAGGCGGTTGTATAGTCTCTCTATTATCAGACTGCCCCCTGCCGGCAATTCCTGGTCCGGCAGGGGGCAGTACATTTTTGTCAATTTTTACGCAAATGGATTCTCCCCAGGATACCTCATCCCCTTAGGCTGGTTGAACCCGATGTCCTCCACTCCCAAGTATTTAAACACTTCAAAGAGAGCTTTCCCAAAATGTCCGAAAGCCACCGCGCCGTGGTGAGGGAAGTTCTTTTCGATAAGCACATGGCGGTAGAATCTTCCCATCTCCGGGATGGCGAAAATCCCGATGCTTCCGAAAGAGCGGGTCGCCACAGGCAGCACCTCGCCCTGGGCCACATAAGCCTTAAGTTTGCAGTCCGCTGTGCTCTGAAGGCGGAAGAAGGTGATGTCTCCTGGCTGGATGTCCCCCTCTAAGGTTCCCTGGGTCACTTCCTCGGGGAGGGAGCGGGCCATGATCATCTGGTACTTCATGGAGCAGAAGGACAGCTTCTTGGAGCAGGTGTTGCCGCAGTGGAAGCCCATAAAGGTGTCCTCATGGCTGTACGGGAACGCCTCCTTGATGTCCTCCCTGTAGATGTCCGCCGGCACCGTGTTGTTGATGTCCAAAAGGGTCACCGCATCTTCGCTCACGCAGGTTCCCACAAATTCGCTCAAGGCTCCGTAGATATCCACCTCGCAGGACACGGGAATCCCTCTCCCTGTGAGGCGGCTGTTCACATAGCAGGGGACAAAGCCGAACTGGGTCTGGAAGGCAGGCCAGCATTTTCCCGCAATAGCCACGTATTTGCGGTAGCCTCTGTGGGCCTCCACCCAGTCCAAAAGGGTCAGCTCATACTGGGCCAGTTTTGGCAGGATCTCAGGCTTTAAATTGCCGCCTCCCAGCTCCGCCTCCATGTCTTTCACCACATCCGGGATCCTCCCATCCCCCTCATGCTTTTTGAAGGCCTCGAACAGGTCCAGCTCTGAGTTCTCCTCGATCTCCACTCCCAAGTTGTAGAGCTGCTTGATGGGCGCGTTGCAGGCCAGGAAATTTAGGGGCCTGGGGCCAAAGCTGATGATCTTTAAGCTGGAAAGTCCCACCAGGGCTCTGGCGATGGGCAAAAACTCCCGGATCATGTACGCGCACTCCTGGGCCGTTCCCACCGGGTGTTCCGGTATATAGGCCTTCACGTTCCGGAGCTTTAAATTGTAGCTGGCATTGAGCATGCCGCAGTAGGCATCCCCTCTCCCCTGCACCAGGCTGTTCTGATCCTCCTCAGCGGCGGCAATGAACATCACAGGCCCGTCAAAGTGCTTTGCCAGCAGGGTCTCCGAGATCTCCGGCCCGAAGTTCCCCAGATAGACCACCAGGGCGTTGCAGCCCGCGGCTTTCACATCCTCCAAGGCCTGGACCATGTGGACCTCGCTCTCCACAATGCACACGGGACACTCGTAGAGATCATTCTTGTCGTACTTTTTGACATAGGCCTCAACCACTGCCTTTCTCCTGTTCACGGAAAGGCTTTCCGGAAAGCAGTCCCTGCTCACCGCCACGATGCCCATCTTTACAACCGGCATATTCTCCATTTTTGCTTCCTCCTGACATATTAATATATTAAAATTTTATGTACAATCCTCACCTCAGGAGCAGGAAGGCATCAGGCCCATGCCCCCCTGCTCCTTCTATTAAGCCTTATAGTTCCGGGTTGCTGCCCTTCAGCCCTATAAACGCGTTCTCCGGCAATCCGCCTTCCCTGTGGCCGATGAGCCATTTATTTTTCGCGAACAGAAGCTTATCCTCAAAAAATGTCTCCTCCACAGGCTCCATGTCCGTGTTGGTGCCTTTTGGCAAAATGACGACGCAGCGGAACCCGTCTTTCTCCACATGGCAGGGCGCATAGTGAAGGGTTGTGGCGTAGACCTCGATCATGGTCCCTGCCGGAACCAGAAACGCCTCTGCCAGAGAAGTGTCATAGGTCCCGTCCTCCCCCACATCCTGCTGCTTTCCCAGCATCAGAACCAGGTCCGTGGCCGCCACGTTGATCTCTGACGTCCTGTGATATTCCATGGCATTCATCTTTTGGTTGTGGCCGTTGCAGTAGCCTGTCTGGATGGGAAGCTGCCCGTACAGATTCTTCTGGATCTGTTTGGACACCGCCAGCCCCTCCAGCTCCCCGTCGGAGGCCACATACACCACATCCTCCGGCACCGGGGTCCGCCCCATTGCCTCCAAAAGCTCTTTGCAGTCATAGCCTGTCACTACTTTTCCGTAAGCCTTAAAAGCCGGGTCCGTCACTTTCTTGATCTCCATAAAATTCCTTCCTCCTAGTATAAGCGGTAGCGGCACCTGCCAGGTCGTCGGAAGGCATCCTGAAAACGCTCCGCGTTTGCCTTCCTCCTAGTATAAGCGGTAGCGGCACCTGCCAAGTCGTCGGAAGGCATCTTAAAAACGCTTACGCGTTTGCCTTCCTCCTAGTATAAGCGGTAGCGGCACCTGCCAAGTCGTCGGAAGGCATCTTAAAAACGCTTACGCGTTTGCCTTCCTCCTAGTATAAGCGGTAGCGGCAC
>CAMTAF010000050.1 GCA_947066955.1 uncultured Hungatella sp. | reverse complement strand
TGCCGCCCATTCCTGGAATTTCCGGTAAGATTGAGCGTCCTTTTCCGAATATTTGGCGATTTCCTGGCACGTTTCTTCCAAAGTATTGTAAATACTCAAGGTCGTTCCATCCAGGAAGTGGATACACATCTGTACCTTGGGATAAATGTACTCAAACCCATAATCCTTTTTCAGCCCCAGATCATCATCCTTAATAGTAGGGCTTAACTGTGCCAGAACGTGGATCGTAGAGCAGTGGTCTGTCACGAACCCAGGCGCTATGTATTCGCCGGACAAAACACCTCCGCCTACACTGTCATTTTTTTCAATCAGGCAAACATCCAGGCCGGCTTTTGCCAGATAACACCCGGCAGTCAATCCGTTGTGGCCTGCGCCGACGATTACGATATCATGTCTTTCTGCCATATCAAATCTCCTTTTTATTTTTTATCATTCCTTATAAATGAGAAGCGTTGGCGTTGGAACCGCCGCCGTCAACCGCAATGGTGTCCCCGGTAATATATGCCCCGTCATCAGAAGCCAGGAGGATCGCCGCACCGTTATATTCGTCCGGTCTTCCAAGTCTCTGCAGGGGGAAGCTCATAGCCGCATTGGTCAGCAGCTGCGGCGGCATACTGGAATTGACTGTATCCGTTGTAGTCAAACCTGCCGCGATAGTATTGACCGTAATTCCATGAGGGCCAAGCTCGGCTGCCAATGCTCTTGCAAGGGCTACCAAGGCTCCCTTAGACGCAGAGTAGTGGGCCATCAGCGCTTCGCCCCGCAGTGCCTGCCCGGAAGTAATGAAGATAATACGTCCGCTTTTCTGAGGAATCATATATTTTGCTGCTTCCTTTGCGCAATAGAAAGGGCCGTTAAGGTTGACATCGATTACACGATTCCACTCCTCTTTTGTGGTCTCAACAAATGCCGCCACCGGATAGATACCGGCGCTGTTCAGCATGATATCAATCTTTCCGCATGTCTCTTTTACCTGTTTGAATGCCTCTATAACCGCGTCTTCATTTGAGATATCCACTGCAATTCCAAAAGACTTCTCTGATCCGGTTTCTTTCAGAAGTTTTTCCATAGCAGCCACTTTGTCCTTACTCCTGCTCATGACTGCCACCACTGCCCCTTCTCTCGCATAGGCCAGCGCAATCTCTTTTCCGATTCCCGCTGTTCCCCCAGGAACTACCGCAACCTTACCTGCTAATTTCATATGTCTGTGTCCTTTCTCAATTTTTGATACATTTGATTCTTATTTATTTTTTCCAGAATCTATTTCTTTTGTATACAATGCCTATTTTCTTATATTTCCTATATTTATATGCTTTTTTCGTACTTTATATTGCTATCTCCTCCCTTTTCTAGATATATTTCCGGTATATTTTTTAGAATCAATTGATTCTTTATGGTTTGTATTATATACTTACAGCAGAGTAAAGTCAATAACAAATTCCTATTTTTTCTTGCTTTTTTGTTGACTTTATACATTTTTATGCTTATAATAGCATTTATATAAAAATCATTTGATTCTATTTGGAGTATAAAAGGAGTAATCATATGAATGTACCCGACAGATCAACGAAATATGCCCCCTTAACACTGAAGCATATTTTCGGACTGGCTGCTCCTCAGACCTGGGCCGCAGCTTTGGCTCCGGTTCTGTCAGCCGGGGCTTATTCGCTGAATCGATATGGAAAGGCAGACATTCTTCTGTTTTATCTCACACTGATCGCAGCTTTGCTGATGCAGTCTTCTGCCAATATATTGAATGACTATTATGATTATAAAAAGGGAACTGACAATCTACACAATTCTCCTGACCCCAATGAAGCCATTCTGGTATATCAGCACCTGCGGCCTATGTCTGTATTGATACTGGCTATGGCCTTTTTAGCTGTAGCCGGTTTTATCGGCCTTTATATAACATTCCGCTGCGGTCTTATTCCTTTAGGTATCGGCTGTATGGGAGGAGTTGTAATCCTTTTGTATTCCGGAGGAGTAGTCCCTATCTCCTACCTTCCCATAGGGGAATTTGTATCCGGAACCGTCATGGGCGGCCTGCTTCCTATGGCTGTGATTCATGTCCTGACCGGCAGGCTGGACGTTCTCACCTTTTACCATATGACTCCCCTGATGCTTGGAATCGGACTGATTATGTATACCAATAACATCAGCGATATTGAGAAGGACACCTCTGCGGGACGTAAAACTCTGTCCGTCTGCTTAGGACGAAAAAAAGCCAGGAGGCTCTATCTAGGCCTTCTGATGGTTTGGATCTTATCCATAGGTCATATGACATTCTGGTATTTTCAAGACGGATTCTTTCTGTATCCGCTTCTCCTTGGCTTTGCCGGAAAAGAGATTGCGGGATTGATGAATCTTTCATTCCTTCCCGGCGAACGTGGATTGGCCATGAAGAGGATTGCAAATCTCAATCTCTGTGCAGGATGCTTTTATGCCGTTATGATATTGACTGACGGATGTTTTTATCGAATTTAGAGGATATAAGTATGATAGATACTAAATGTACGGAAAAAGATATTTTTCAGATTTTCCAGAATATAGCGGGCCGATATGACCGCTCCAACGCCATAATCAGCATGGGGATGCATTGGCGTTGGAAAAAACATATGGTTCGCCATCTTGCCGGGATGCTTCCTAAAGGCGGACATATCCTGGATCTGTGCTGCGGAACCGGGGATATCTGTAAACTGTTTCTGAAAGAAAAGAAAGGATTTACAATAACCGGGGGTGACTTTTCCCCAAATATGCTTGCCCTGGCCCGCAAAAAACTTGGCGGAAACCGAACGCTCCACCTGATTCATGCCGATGCCATGTGCCTTCCGTGGGCAGAGGAAACTTTCGACGCTGTTGTCATTTCTTTCGGGCTGCGCAATACGCCAAATTGGAGGCATGTCATAAAAGAGATGGTCCGTGTAACAAAGAATGGCGGCATTGTCTGTATTATGGACGCCCATTACCCGGATCATCCTCTGATCAAAAGGGTATTTTCTCTGTATTTTGCCCGAATTATGCCTCTTCTGGGAGGCGGTTCCCAGAGACAGGAGGAATATCACTGGCTTGATCTGTCTGCTCGGGAATTTGCCCATTGGAAGGAGCTTATGGGTATGATGAAAGAGGCCGGCCTTGTACATAGAAGGTATAAACGCTTTCTATTTGGAAGCTGTGTATACCAGTTAGGAGAAAAAAGATATCTTCCTCATTCCGGATTTTTGTGTTAGAATAATATCTGAAAATGACCGACGAGAGGTGGATTGTCAATGCAAAACAAAGATGTTTCCGCAAAGGATGCTTCTACATATGAAAGAATACTGAAGGCAGCCGCAAAATTGTTTGCCGAAAAAGGATACAGCGGCACTACGACCCGTGAAATCGTAAAAGAGGCCGGCTCAAGCCTTTCTTCCCTGCAGTTTTATTTTCAGTCAAAAGAAAGTGTGTATTCCGAAGCCATCAACCGCGCGCTTGCCCGGCAGCATGAGATGCTGAAACCAATCTTTGATGAAATTAACGCTTATGAACAGGCCGGGCTGTTGAATTCTGCCAATGCCTGGAACCTTATTATTGATCTGGTAACAAAAATGACAGATTGGGTTATGTTAAAGGAAGAGCAGGATGTGATACGGCTGATGAATCAGGAAATGACATCCGCTGCACCTCTTCCCCTCTTCTCCACAGTGCCTGTCCCTGCTATGGATGTCCATGGCTACTTTTATAAATTATTTTTGTCCTATGCCACGAACATGGATTCATTCAGCGCAAAGCTTTTAAGTTTCTTTGTTGTAATTTCATTTTTTAATCTTGCTTTATACCCTCGTGTACTTGGCCAGATTTTGGAATGTGATATGGACAATCCGGAAAATATCCTCCACGCAAAGATCTTAACAAAATCTTATATCCTGACCTCCATCCAGGCATATTTAAACAATTATCGTTCAGACAATAATTCTCAGCAGGAAACTTCAAAACCAGTATCCTGACGAATCTTAAAAGAAGCGGGATACAACGCGATGGCAGAGGGGACCACTGATGATATGGCCCCCTGCCGACCGCGCGGCGCTCTCTATTTCGGCCGCACAGTCATCCGTTTGATATGGCCGTCTTCTGAGATCTGCTGTAAAGTCGCGATAGCCATAATATAATATCCTCCGAAAGACGCGATAAACTCCGCCTGGCGTTCATTTAAAACTTCCGTTTCCATCACCGCATACTGGCGGAAAAGAAATTTGTTTCTGAAAAACATGGAGATGGCTTCTTTCCCGTACAGATGATACTCATGCTGGGCGGTTCCGTTGGCGCAGTAATCGCAGTAATGTCCATCCTGGGTAAACAATTCTCCCAGCGCCATAAAATCCTTATTTTCGATCACTTCAATAAATCGTTCAATGGGTTTCATATCCCTCTTCCTCCTAATATACTTTTTCCGTGTTCAGAAGCGCGTCTGTGCCGCCGTCTACAAACATAATGTTGCCGTTCACTCCCCTTGCCTCATGGGAACCCAGGAATACAATGACAGAAGCGATTTCCTCGGGATCCATCAATGTCTCTTTCCCGTATTTTGTGGGAATGGGAAGGGCGTTTAATGCCGTCTTTGCATTGGCCGACATGGTAGCGGTCATGGCCGTGTTTACATTGCCGGGGGCAACTGCATTTAAGCGGACTCCGTTGGCGGCATAGGAGGCGGAATGGCGGCGCATCCACCTGGCTACCGCATATTTTGTGGCAACATAAATGCTGTTTCCCACGCTTAAGTTGGTTCCGTCCATGGAGGAAACCACATTTAGAATCCTCTGCTCATTGTCGTTGTTGTTGTTAAGCAGGTCGGCAATGTCCATTCTGGCCGCTCCCTGGGAAATCGTGTTGGAGGTGGTTACCACACAGGTTCCCCCCTTTTTCTTTAATAAGTCATAGGTGCCTTTTACAATAGCAACGGTTCCGAAAAAATTCAGGGAAACGATTAATTCAAGATTCCCGCAGGCGCCGGAGACTCCCGCACAGCAGATCACCCCGTCAAGCCCTTCCGGATGCATCTGGTGAAGCTCATCAACAGCCTTCTGACGCCCTTCGGGGCTGGCTAAGTTGGCCTCGATATCACAATTTCTCAGATCAATGTTGATCACCTCATGGCCTTTTTTCTTTAACAGTTCCACGGTCTTTCCTCCGATTCCGCTGGAACCTCCAGTGACAGCATATACACCCATACTTTAAAACCTCCTTAAGATAACTCGTGTACCCGGGGCTGAAAGCCCCGGAAATACTGTGTTTTTATTTCGAGTACACCGTACTCGAACTACCTACTACTTTTCATATAGCAGCCGCCGAAGGGTATCTAATTCCTGTCGAAGCCGATGGTTTTCCTCCTCCAGTTTTGCTATGCGTTTATCTTTTGCCTCTATAAGCACATCTTTCGATTTTGATGTGCGGTCATATTTTTTGTGCCATAATCCTGCTTTCGCCGCTTCCAGCGATCTCTGGCTTTCAATCTCCTTCCGTACAGCTTCATTCGTGTACAGATAGTTCTTGGATACTCCACTTTTCAAATGAACTGTATTGAAATTGACTGGTTCTCCGTTCGCTTGTAATTCTTTGATTGCTTTTAGCACTTTCGCCTGCGCTTCATCCGACCGTTTACGCCAGCTCGTTTCCAGATATTTCGTTGGTTCCGCCATATCACGCCTCCCTCATGGAGCCGCTTTTATGGACGATCCCTTTCGCATCCAGTTCATCATGCATCCGGATAAGCCGGTCAAGGTATTCCTTGTTTTTCTTCACCCATTCTTCCCGGCCGAGTGTCTGGCTGATTCGGATCATGGATCTGGCTTTCTCTATCTCCGCTGCATATTCATCCAGATTTTCGCTGGTGGAACAGAAGCTTGGACATTCCAGGCACTGTTCCGTCTGCCGCCGGCACCCTGCCTTTGACGGCTTGAAACACATGCCAAATGGTACCCTTACCGCATCCAGGCCCGGCCTGACCTTTTCATAGTGGACCATGTCCTCCTGATCCGCCGTCCTTCCCGGTGGAAGCACCGACGGCTTAAACAAGTCCAGCCGTTCTGTATTTTTCCATTTCTGGTACAGCGTGTCCTCTGTGACCTTCGCATAATGCAGGCTCATCTGCAGGGAACAGTGCCCCAGAAGCCGTTGGATGATGCCGATCGGCATTCCCTGCTCTGCGTACTCCATGGCACGCGTGTGCCTCAGCCCATGGGCCTTGAAATGAAACAGGTTTCCATCCGCGTCACGGATGCCGTTCTTTTCGATCATCTTCTGGACTGCCTTTGAAAACGCCGGTTTGCTGAACGGCAGCCCCATGCACTTTCCTTCATAACAGTTGAAAAGATACCGGTCAGGATTATTCTCCCTGTTGCTTTTCGCAGCCGCTTCATCTGCCAGGAGCCTTACCATCTCTGCCACCTCATCCCGGATCGGATCTTTCATCTGCGGGATGCCTACCTTGGTGATCTCGCCGCATAAGTAGGGGACAGAGCGGTTCTCTCTGGCATTCCAGATATACTGCAGGCAGTTGTCGTAACGCAGGTTCAGCACATCCGTGCCGCGCCAGCCCGTTTCCCTCAGAAGGGCATAGACAGGCCTCATCTCTGCCGGCTCGATCTGGTCCATGCAGGCATCCATCTGCCGGATGACCGGTGCCGGAATATACCGGACCTTTTCCAGCGTATCCGCAGCACGTTCCCTCTTTGGCACGTCATCATCAAAAATGAGCCGCTCCATGCTCTGCCTCGGTGCCTGCGGGTATTCGGCGATCTGGATATAATCCAGCCAGCTGCGGATGAACGAGACCGCTTTGCTGCGGTACGTCGCATTCTTCTTATCATAGCTGTCTGCCACCCACCGCAGGTAGTTCTCCACATCCTGACGGCTCAGTTTTTCCAGAAAACCATCGGCATACCCGTTCGCATAAAAAGCTTCGAAAAAGTACCGGATATACATCAGCATCTCCTTGCAGTACGACCAGCTCCGCCGGACCACCAGCCGCTTCAGAAAGCGCTTGGCCGATCCGCGGTAAGCTTCCGGGATCTCCATGAAGCTCATACCGGGATGCTGGCGCTTCATTGCTGCTGAAAGCTTCACGCCGGGAATCTTAAGCGCCTGCCAGACATCTTTTTCTGTTTCCTCCCGGCCGTCATAATAATCGGTGAAGAATGCCTGTATCCCTTTCAGGAACCTCCTGTAAAGTGCTGCCACCGTCGGTTCTGTATCCTCCGGCAGTTCCTCTGTTATGCTTTGTCCAGTCTCCACAAAGCTGCTGTAAATGCCTGTGGAGGCGATGCCCTGTCCGACCAGACGGATCACCGACACCAGCATGTCCTGCACATACACTGGGCTTTTCCATTGGTTTTTCAGGGAGCAGAGGATGTAATACTTTAATTCCAGCTTCATGGAGGCATTCCGGCACCCTGTAAAGTCTGCCAGTACCCCATCCCGCCGGCTCTTCCTCAGCCCGCTTGACCTGTATGCTTCCGAATCAGTCCGCCATATGTCATTTTCAAGCCAGTAGCCGCCTTCTGCGGAAAGGTATTCTTCCATTTCCGTCTGTCTGGGATTCCAAGGCATCTTCAGGGCGGCACTTCCTTCTGTGATCATTCCTCCGCCTCCTTTCCCGGGAGGCGGAACCTGTCCGCTGCTTCCTTGAATGCCTCTGTCACTTCTTCCTCCGATGGATGGACATAGGTGTTCAGGGTCGTGTAGATGTTCTTGTGGCCGGCACGCTTACGCAGCAGCTCCGGCTCCCACCCGGCACTGCTCAGCATGCTCAGGGATGTATGGCGGAACATATGGGGCGTGATATAGATCCCTGTCTTCCTGCGGATCTGCCGGAACAGGTTGTCCACATCCGTATAGCCCATGGCCTTCCCGGCATTCTTCCCCTGAATCTTCACAAACACATGGTTTGTCGGCGTGCTCTCCGTATGGAAGTAGCAGATATACTCGGTAAACACTTCCATCAAGTCATAAGTGCAGTCGATCGTCCTGGGGCTTGATACCGTCTTGATCTCCGCCAGGTTCTCCATCTCCCCGCGGTCAGCAATCCGGATCCTGCATTCGGAGATGTCGAAATCCTCCAGCCACAGGGACAACGCCTCCCCAATCCTCATCCCCGTCTCAAAGAGCAGGTACATCAGGAAATAGTCCCTGATGTTGACGCAGGCCTTCATGACCGCCTCCACATCTTCCTTCGCCACTGTACGGATCACACGCTTTGGAGTTGGAAGCCGGAGCAGATACCGTTTTTCCCTCCTCCGGTCAGCTATCCCGTCCAGAAAACTCCGGTATGCCCCATGCGGGTTTTTGATAAATGTGACCAGCTTTTCGGATACGCTGTTGTCCAGTCCGCCCCGCAGGTACTCATAATGGTAGAATGCCAGTACAGTATCCAGAATCGCATTGATTGTTTCCGCCTTGTACTTCGGTTCAAGGTTCAGGGGGATCACCTTTTCCTCGATCCGTGGGTACTTCAGCCAGGCCAGGAAATCTGCCAGGTCGTCGATTGTGACTGCCTGCCAGCGAAGCCCTCTTTTTTCAAGGTACGTGAAATAGTGCTTCAGAAAGATGCAGGCCAGACGAAGCGTGTTCCTCGCCGCACCTGCGTTGTCCCGGAACCTCAGGTACTGCAGTACCGGCTCTACGGGTGTTCCATCATCATTGGCGAGATAGTACCGGGTCTGTCCGGCACTTGTCTCTACAGTTACTACTTGCATTGCTCATGCTCCTTTCTTATATAGTCATGAGCAATTTTAAATCATCACCTTCTTTCAGAAAACTACTTCCAGTTCGGGTACTTCAAGTACTATAAGTACACAACACGAGTTATGACCGTACTCCAACTGATTTTTACCCCAGTTCGAGTACTTCAAGTACTATGTTTTAGGTACACGAGTTATCTGGTATTTTTTATTTACAAATCCTATGCCCCTATTGTATAATCGATCTGGTATTAAGAAAATAATCAGATCAGTAAAAAATAAGGATACCAGACGATGATCAAATATGACTTCAGCAAAAAGAACGGAAAGCCGTTATACCAATACCTGTATGAATGTCTGAAATCCGACATTCAAAACGGCCGTCTCACGGCCCGCACGAAACTGCCTTCCAAACGTGAGATGGCCAAAGACAACGGAATCAGCGTAAAAACCGTAATGAACGCCTATGAACAGCTGGTGGTAGAAGGATATTTAATCTCAAAAGAAAAAAGGGGATATTTTGTGGCAGATGTGGAAGCGGTTCCGGATTACCAGATGGAGCCTGCAGAATATTCTCCTATTTATACGGAGGAGAAATGGCTCGTTGATTTCACTGCCAGCAATGCGGTGTATGAAAAGTTCCCTTTCTCCATGTGGAGGAAGGTTATGCGGGAGGTCCTAAGCGACAGCGACTTAAAGCTTGTGCGCCGGGCGCACTTTTTAGGGGTGGAAGAGCTGAGAAAAGCCATTGCCGCCTATCTTTACCGCGCCCGCGGGATTATGGTTTCCCCGGAATGCATCGTGATCGGAGCCGGCATTGAGTATCTCTATGGAAAGCTGATCAAAATCCTTCCCCCTGACTCTGTCTATGGCGTGGAAAATCCCGGATATAAAAAAATTCCCCGCATTTATGAGGAATATGGTCTGAAATGGAAGCCCGTTGCCATGGATTCAAACGGAATCAGCATGGAAAGCCTGCGGAAAAACGGAGTCAACATAATCCATGTTTCACCGGAACACCATTTTCCCTTGGGGACAGTGATGTCTGCTGCCCGAAGACAGGAACTGTTGAGCTGGGCCGGCGAAGAGGCCGGCCGTTATATCATAGAGGATGATTACGATTGCGAGTTCCGCTATTATTCCCGCACCATCCCCCCTTTGTTAAACGCCGGCCGCAGCCACCGGATTATCTATATGAATACATTCAATAAAACCCTTGCCCCCTCTATCCGAATCAGCTATATGATTCTTCCTGAAAAGCTTATGAGGCGTTATATCAACTCCAGTAATTTCTATTCCAATACCTCTTCAAGCTGTGAACAGTATGCGCTGGCAAAATTTATTAATGAAGGGTATTTTGAACGCCATTTAAGCCGGATGAAAAAATATTACCGAATCCAGGGGGAACGGCTCATCCGGATTCTTAAGCAGTCTGCCCTGCTCCCTGCCGTCACAATTACCGGAGGCAGCAGCGGCACCCACCTCCTGGTAAAAGTAGACACCTCTCTGACAGACACGGAGATCAAATGGGCCGCCAGGCAGCAAAGGATACAGCTCTCCTGCCTTTCCGAATTCTGCGTTGAGGTCAAACCCGAATATCAGCACATTTTAGTACTCAGCTATTCTGACATAAATGAAACCATCATCAGGGAAGCTGTCCGGCGTTTGGGAAATATTTTTGTTGAATGGTAAAGCCATGTCCCGCGGACATAAAAAATATTTCTCCCGGATCTTCTGCGCGATCTCCGGCCGGAGAAAGGCGCTGATATCTCCGTGGTACATAGCGATCTCCTTTACGATGCTGGAGCTCAGATAAGAATACTTCAAATTCGTAGTGAGGAATATGGTATCCACATCTGGGGCAATGACCCGGTTGGTCTGGGATAACTGCAGCTCATACTCAAAGTCCGTTATGGCCCGCAGCCCTCTGATGATTACATCCGCGCGGCACTGCCGGACAAAATCTACCAAAAGCCCGTCAAAGGCCCTCACCTCCACATTGGGCAGGCCTTCTACCACCTGCGTCAGCATGCCAACCCGCTCTTCCACGGAAAACAGGGGGGATTTTGACTGGTTCCTCAAAACCCCCACGATCACCTTATCCATAATTCTGGAACTTCTCTTGATTATATCCTCATGTCCCAATGTTACCGGGTCAAAGCTGCCCGGATAGACTGCCGTAGCCATACGCCCTCCCTCCTGTTCTTTCGCACTTCAATCCATCATAAAATCCGGCAGCTGCCGCTGATGCTGAACCAGAAATTCCGCAAATTCCTTTGTAGCCATGGCCATATAATTCTTTTTGCTGCGAACCATATAAACCAGCCTGGTATCGGGAGGAATATCCGATACAGCGATCTTTTTGATCTGTCCGAACTGGCTTAAATACGGGGTATCTGCCGCTATGGCCACCTGATTGGTTGCCGTCACCACCCCGCCGATGGAAATCTCGTCGTCATAGGAAAAATCCGCCTTCACTCCCTTTTCCCGCAGCACCGCCCTGACGATCTTTCCGATGGGAATGTTTTCCCGGTAGGTTGTAAGGGAATATCCTTTCAGCTCCGCCAGCTCCACTGTGTCCTTTGCGGCCAGAGGATGGTCGTTTCTCACCACCAGAATCAGCCTCTGGGCCAATATAGGCACAAATTCCAGTTCCGGGTCATCGGTCTTTGAGCAAAGGGCAATATCGTATTTCCCCTTTTTCAGCTCCGCCAAAAGATCCAATGTATGGCCCTGATAAATGTTAAAAACCACTTTTGGGTTTTTCTTTTTGTAATCCTGCATCGCTTTGGGCATATAATCCCCCAGGATGGTGGGTATGCAGCCGATATCGATCACGCCTCCTACTGGGCCTGATTTGCTTTTGGCTATGGCAATGCCCTCATCCAGCTGGTTTAAGGCCGCGTTGACATATTTATAAAATTCTTTTCCGTATTTTGTCAGTCTTACGTTCCGCCCCTCTCTCTGAAACAAAGATATCCCCAATTCCTCCTCCAGAGAAGCGATGGAGTCGCTTAAGCTGGGCTGAGTGATATAAAGCTCTTTTGCTGCTTTTGTATAATGCTGGAGTTGGGCAAGTTTGCGGAAATAATACAATTGGGGCAAATTCATAAATGCTTCCTCCATTTCTCTTCCCGATCGGCACGCGCCGCTTCGCGTCACCTGCCACGTCGTCGGAAGGCATCCTAAAAACGCTTCGCGTTTGCCTTCCTCCTCTTCCCATCAAATCATGGATGGAGCGAATCTGAATCAGATGATGATTCCGGCCGTGGCCATCAGGGCAATCACCAGGGCCGCTATGGCCGCCGGAATGGTAGTTCCGATAATCACATGCTTATAGCTTTCTTTCAAACTGCATCCGCAGATGGACATGGTCAAAATGGCCACGGAAGAATTGGGCAGCTTGTTTAAAATCAGGGCGGATTCCGTCACGATCCTGTGGAGAGCCTGGGCATTTACCCCCATATCCAGAAATGCCTGACCGAAGCTTTCCAGGAAAATGGTCTCCCCGGAGATGGCGGAGCCCGTAAGCCCCGTCAGCACCGCCGTGCCGAAGTATGCCTTAATGTAGACAGGGATATTCATGGACAACACGGCTTCCTGGAGGCTCTGAAACGCCGGCGCCATGCCCAGCACCTTGGAAAGTCCCATCACCGCGGCCACCGTCAGCATGGAGCTTAACCCGGAACCGCTCCCCGACTTTATGGCTGCTTTGATATCCTTAATATGCTTAAACTGTGTCGCCGCAACTAAAAGGATCCCCAATGTCAGGGAAAAGAGAATGCTGTTGGAGGTTCCCCATCCGGAGGTGGCCACCACCGCAGCCAGCACTGCCACAAAAGGCAGCACGGACATTCCGATTCCCGGCAGCTCCTCATCCGGTATGATGTCGGCCTTATCCTTATACATAGCCAGAAGCTCCGCCTCTGTGTTCTGTTCATGACTTTTCTTCTGGGCATAGTTAAAGTAAACAAAGTAGCATACCGTGAGGATCGCGGTAAATACTACAGACAACCCCGGCGCGGAGCCCAGGGACGTGTGGAGATAGGTATTGGGCAGCACATTGCAGATATCGAGAGTGTACATAAAACCGTTTGCGCAGGCTCCGCCGCCCAGCAGCATAAAAGGAAGCACCCGGCGGTCCATCTTATTTTCCCTAAGAAGGCTGTCGGCAATGGGATACAGGACAAACACCATAATATACCCGTTGATTCCAAGCAGGGTAATGAAAAACGTACAGATCAAAATGACAAGCCCCACCAGCCTGGCTCCCAACTTCTCTGTCAGATACTTGGCCACTTTCGTTGCCAGGCCTGTCTCCAAAACCAGCTGTCCGAATACGCCGCCCATACCCAGGATCAAAAACCAGGAGGCCACAAATCCCCCTGCCCCGCCGGAATAGGTGGTTAAAAACCCTTCAAATATATTAAGCCCGCTGGTTACTAAAATAATCAATGCCGTAACAACGGTTGCCGTGATCATATCGATTCCCTTGATAATCATGATCACCAGCAACGCAATTGCCGCAGCCAAACCTATAGCAGATAACATAGATTCCCTCCTACCATTATTTTAAAACATATCTCAACCTGTTTCAAACCTTTCAGATCTGTTTTTCATGGGATTTTCCACCTTTGCCTGACGCCGACTGCCATTGGGCGTTCATTTTATCCAGAGGAACCGCAATAAGCCCTGTCTCGCTGCCGTACACATAAATCACAAATCCCCTTTTACACCGGAACACACACTCCAGACAGGGGTCTTCATCACAGTAGGCAAACGCGTCTGTGTCCGCAAGGGCGAATACCAGCGGAGAACGCTTTGTATCCCTTACATATTTTAAATACCCTCCGGTAAAGGTCCTCAAGTACATCCATTCCGGTTTGTACTGGGGGGCCGCCGCCCTCCAGTACACCTTTACCGCGTTGTCATTATACCCCCCGGTAATCTCATAGCTGAGTTTTAAGAAATCCCCTGACGATTCCGGGGAAGTGGGAACCAGCTTTTCTGCCCTCTGCCCGCAGCAGATGATCTCCCTTCCTCCGGTTTTGGCAGGTGAGTCTGCCGCCTCCGGGCCTTCCGTCTGTTCTTGGGCCTCCCCGCCGGTTGTGACCAGAAACAGGGCGCCGCAGGCCCTGCAGCGGTAAAACACGGTCTCCGGACACTCCTTTTCTCTGGGTTTGCGGGTATCCCTGCATCTTCTTGCGCTGAATGTCTGTTCTGTCATAAACAGGTCATCCTTTCGTCCGTCTCTTCAATTCTTCCTGGAGAAGATATTTCTTTACTTTTCCGCTTCCTGTGTGGGGAATCCGGTCAATGAGTTCCAGGCGTTCCGGCCAAAAGCGTTTGGGAACCTTTTTTTCTTTCAGATAAGCGATCAAAGCCTCCAGGTTCAAATCTTCACAGCCCGGCAAAGGCACCGCAAAAGCGCAGATGCGCTCTCCCAGTCTGTCGTCCGGCATGCCGATGATGGTGTGATCCCCCATCCCCGGACAGCCCTCCAGATTATCGTTGATCTCATTGGAATTTAAGTTCTCGCCGCCCCGGACGATCATATCCTTCTTCCGCCCAATGATGCGGATGTTGCCCTTCTCGTCCATGACGCACAGATCGCCGCTGTGGAACCAGCCATCGTCATCCAGCATCTCGTCGGTGATCTTTCTGTCTTTTAAATATCCCACGAACACATTGGGCCCCCTGGACAGTTCTTCCCCAGGCACTCCCCGGGGAACCTCCTTTCCCTCATCATCCACCACCTTGACTTCCACGCCTTCCACGGCGCGGCCCGAAGCGGAACCGTTGAGCTCCAAGGCCTCCCAGGGTCTTACAAACACATGGGGCACGCTCTCCGTGGAGCCGTAGACCTCGCACAGCAGAATCTTATGTTTCCACGCTCTCTGTACCATATAGCCCGGCACAGGGGCTCCTCCGCACAGATAGAATTTCAGATAGGGCAGGCTCCCTTTGCTGCTCTCCAGCTCCCGGAGAATATCATAGATAAAGGGAGTGGCTCCCATGGAATAGGTGCATCTTTCCTGATTCATCAGCCGGATGGCCTCTTTGCACCGGTACTTCTGCTGCAAAATCAGCTTTGCCCCTATGAGCATGGGGGCTATAACCCCGTGATGAAATCCCGTTGCATGGTTTAACGGGGCCGGCATAAACATGATGTCCTCTTTGGTCAGTCCCAGTTCCCGGTTAAAAGCCTCCTCGCTGCATCGGATATTGTCGTGGGTAAGGAGTACCCCTTTTGTTCCTCCCGTGGTTCCGGAGGTACACAAGATCACCGCTATGTCCTGCCCCGTGAGATCATGACAGCACTGTTCCTTTTTTAAAGGTTTGCTTTCCCTTAAAATGTCCCTTAAGACAGGCAGGCTGCTTCTCTTTTCCTTTGCGTAATCCACCAGCACAATGGCTTTCAGCAGGGGCAGCTTGTCCTTTACGGCCAGGATCCGGCTCTCATAATCGGTCTTATAGAAAAATGTGGGGCCGAAATACGCCTTTGATTCCGTGACCGTCATGCTCCGGATCAGTTCCTTCTCCTCATAGGACATGGCGATGGGATGGGCCACCGCTCCTGCCTTATAGCAGGCAATGGTAAGAAGCGCGAACTCGCTCCAGATGGGAAGCTGGAACGATACCACATCCCTGGGTTTTATGCCCTTTTCAAGGAGATAGGCTGCAACCTTTGATGCAGCCTCGTCCATCTGGCCATATGTATAGCGAAATCCCCTGTCGTCTGCCACATATTCCCGGTCAGGATATTTCTCTACAGATTCCTCCCAGCAGTCCAGCAGGGTCCGATTGCCCCAGTATCCCTTATTGATATATTCCTGCTTCTGTCCGGGATTGATCTTGATCTCTTCAAACATAAGGCTTCTCCAATTATCCCTGATGTCTTGCCCTCAATTCCTTTACCAAAGCCGGAACAATCTCGAACAAGTCTCCCACGATACAATAATCCGCGACTTCAAAAATCGGAGCCGTCTCGTCTTTGTTGATGGCAATAATAGTGCCGGACTCGCTCATGCCGGCCACATGCTGCACGGCTCCCGAAATCCCGCAGGCAAAATAAATCTTCGGGGACACCGTGGATCCTGTCTGACCCACCTGTTTAGTTTGAGGCATCCATCCTGCGTCAACTGCAGCCCGGGAACAGCCTACGGTTCCCCCCAGCTCATCTGCCAGCTCCTGGAGAACGGCAAAATTTTCCGCGTTTTTCATACCCCGCCCTCCGGATACGATAACTTCCGCTTCGTCCAGGCGCATCCCCTGATCCTCGGCAGCTTTGATAAATTCCACCACCTTGGATCGGATGGACTCTGAAGGCGTATGAATATTTTCCTCAATCACCACAGGTTTATTGTCAGGGTTCTCCCGGGGCTTCTTAAAGGCCCCAGGCCGGCAGGTTCCCATCTGGGGCCGGGTCTCGCTGCAGAGGATCTGGGCATATAAGTTGCCCCCGAAAGCCGGGCGTTCCCACACCACGTTGCCTGTCTCCTCCTCAACGCTCAGAGCCGTACAGTCGGCTGTCAGGCCTGTGTGAAGGCTCACCGCCAGCTTGGAACCCAGATCCCGCCCGTTGACCGTAGCTCCCACCAGGATCGTGTTGGGATCATATTTTTTCACCAGTTCCAGGAACGCATGGCCGTATGCGTCCGCGGTGTAATTCTCATACTCCTCACCTTTTACCACATACACCTTGTCGGCTCCGTAACGGGCCGCCCCTTCTACAGCCGCATCTGTTTCTTTTCCGATTACAACGGCACAAAGCTGCTGCTTTAAACCGTCTGCCAGCTTTCTTCCCTGCCCCAGCAGTTCAAAGCCAACGCTCTTTGGCTGGCCCTGGAAGCATTCGATAAATACCCATACATCTTTACATGTCTCAAAGCTCATGGTCATAACCTCCTTACAGCACTTTGGCTTCTGTCAATTTGTCAATCAGGGAAACCGCTATCTGAGAGGGACTGCTGCCTTCCACGGTCACCCCCGTAGCCGTCCTCTTCGGGGTAAAGGTAGCCTTTACCTTGGTGGGAGAACCTTTCAACCCGATCTTGGCAGTATCCATATCCGGGAAATCGGCAAAAGTCAATTCCGGAATCTCACATCTCAAGGAATACAGTTTTCTGCTTACTGTGGCATATCTGGGCTTGTTGCTCTCTTTTGTGGCCGTGCACAGCACAGGGAATTTTGTCTCAATGACCTCGATGCCCTCCTCCACCTGGCGGCGGGCGATGACCTTGTCTCCCTCTGCCTTCAGATCCAGCACATAGGTCAGGCGGGTTGCCCCCATATGCTCCGCGATGCTGGGGGCCGTCTGCCCCGTATCGCCGTCAATGGCCTGCTTGCCTCCTAAGATCACGTCGAAGGGCCCTAATTTTTTAATGGCCTGAGAGAGAATGTAGCTGGTAGCATAGGTATCCGAGCCGCCGAAGGCGCGGTCTGTCACCAGATATCCCTCATCAGCTCCCATGGCGATGGCCTCCCTCAGCACGGCTTTTGCCTGCGCCGGGCCCATGGAGACCGCTACTACCTTTCCGCCGTAGGTGTCCTTTAACTGCAGCGCTGTCTCCAGGGCATTTTTGTCAAAGGGATTCATAATGCTGGGCACGCCCTGACGAATCAATGTATTCTTAACCGGGTCAATCTTTATCTCCGTAGTATCCGGAACCTGTTTGATACAAACAACAATGTTCATCTTCCCTTAGCCTCCTTATTTATATTCCTTGTTCAGCACATTGGCGATGGTCATCCTCTGAACCTGATTGGCGCCCTCAAAGATCTGGAATACCTTGCAGTCCCGCATCAGCTTCTCAACCGGGTATTCCTTGCTGTAACCATACCCCCCGAAAATCTGAACCGCGTTGGAGGTCACCTCCTGGGCACAGTCGGAGACAAAGGTCTTGGTGATGGAGCCTTCCTTCTGAACCAGGCTGCCGTTGTCCATCATTTTCATGGTATTGTTTACCAGACATCTGGAAGCCTCGATCTTGATGGCCATATCCGCCAGCATCTGCTGTACCATCTGGAAGCTGATCAACGGCTGGCCAAACTGCTTTCTCTCTTTTGCGTACTTCACTGATTCGTCAAGGGCCCGCTGCATAATGCCCACTGCCATGGTGGCCACAAAAGCCCGGGACAGATTCAGGGCGTTTAAAGCCAGCTTAAACCCGCTTCCCTCCGGCCCCAGCATGGCGGATTCCTTTACCCGCACATTCTCAAAGGTCACGTCCGTAGTGTTGGAGAGGCGCAGCCCCATCTTGTTCTCATGCTTGCCGATGGTGATCCCAGGCGCGTCCGCGTCCACGATAAACGCGGAAATCCCCTTGTTGCCCTTCTCCGGACTTGTTTTGAAAAAACCTACCATGATGGACGCCAGAGCTCCGTTGGTGATAAAGGTCTTATTTCCGTTTAAAATGTACTCGTCCCCATCCTTTACCGCTGTGGCACGCATGGCCCCGGGATCCGATCCCGCGTTTGGCTCCGTCAGGGCAAAGGCTGCGAACTTTCCGGGCTTCACTACGTCTGCGAAATATTTTCCCTGCTCCGGCGTCCCTGCCAGGATCACATTTCTCAGGGCCACAAAGGAGGTCACAAAACTGATGGCATAACCTGCGTCCACCTTTGCCAGTTCCTCGAAAATCATGGCCGTAGTTTCATAGCTTAACCCGGTGCCCCCAAACTCCTCGGGGATCTCCAGCATATGAAGGCCCATCTTAAAGCCCCAGTCAAACAGTTCCCGGGGGCACTCTCCCTTTTCGTCCGCTTCCTGAACATAAGGCTTAATCTCATTTTCCGCCATCTCCCGCACCATAGCGATCAGTTCCTTCTGCTCATTGGTGTAAAGTAAGCTCATAATATCTCACCCTTCTTTCTTATATTTTCTGCAACAGTTCCTACAGCTTCCTTAGGCCGGTCTCCCCCACGGCCGCGCCGCTGT
The DNA here is from genome assembly GCA_947066955.1 of uncultured Hungatella sp. GTDB lineage: Bacteria > Bacillota > Clostridia > Lachnospirales > Lachnospiraceae > UBA3402. The sequence goes on along the minus strand of CAMTAF010000050.1, from coordinate 7,109 downwards.
CCAAAGCCTCCTGAATCTCCTGGTCAGAATATCCCAGTTCTTTCATAAGGGCGATGGTGTGGGCGCCCTGGGAGCCGCCGATGACATATTCCGGTTTTCCCATGGAACCAAAATTCACCGGATTGGTCGGCATAAACCTCTCTCCTGACGGATAGGGAATCTTGGCCAGAACATTGTTGGCGTGGGCCTGTTCATCTTCGTAAATGTCCACAGGCTCATATGCCGCCTCACAGGCCAGGTCATTTTTCTTAAACATCGCCATGAGCTCGTCACGGGTAAAATTGGCCATGGCCTCATCCAGAATATCCGTCACCTCTGAGTTCAGCTTGTTGTTGTTCACCTCAGCGCAATGGATATATTTTTCATTGCCAACCAGATCCGCCCTGCCAAGCAATGTCATGATCTTCTCATAGTCCCGGTCATATTCAGGGCAGCACAGCACCAGCCACTTGCCGTCTTTTGTCCGGAATACGTTGTTGAAGGGGTTGGGAACCTCTTTCCTGTTTTTGGGATATTGGTTGCCGTACTGGGCGGAAATAATTCCCGTACTCAAGGCATAAACCGCCGCATGGTGGAGGCTGATGGTAATCTTGTCCCCCATGCCCGTCTTCTCCCTGGAATAGAGGGCGGCACAGATTCCGGAAGCCAATGCCAGGGATACCTGGAAATCACCGAAACCGTTGGTGGGAATCATGGGGGCATCTCCCCGGTTTACGGTAGTTCCGAAGACGCCTCCCCTTGCCATGTAGCAGGTCACATCAAAACCGGCGGTATCCTTCTCCGGGCCGTTTTCGCCGTATCCTAAAACCTGGGCAAAAATCAGTCTGGGAAACTTATTCTTTAAGGTGTCATAGTCCAATCCAAGCTTTACCAGGGACTTGGTGCGGGTGTTGGTGACAAACACATCCGCCTCTTCCAAAAGCCTGTACGCGATCTCCAGGCCTTTTTCCGATTTTAAATCCAGGGTAATAAAGCGCTTGTTCATGTTGGCCACATCAAAAGCCAGATTTTCGTTGTCTAAAAAAGGCATGTTAAAGACAGCCCCCTGGGTTCTGGCGGGGTCGCCCTTGGCGGATTCTATCTTGACACAGTCCGCTCCCCATTCGCCCAATACCCGTACCGTGGTGGGGGCTGCGAGATAAGTGGTTAAATCTACTACTTTTACTCCCTGTAATGGTTTCATGGTTCTTATTCTCCTTCTCGCCGCACGGCCCGCGCGCCGCTTTAGCGGCAAACTTCCTCCGCACGGGCCTGCGCATAAAAATGCAGCCGGCGGCAAAACCTTATGCGAGCAAGCTCTCGGATCGGTTTGCAGCCAGCTGCGTTTTTGCACTGCTTTTATCTTGGTTTATTTAATTAAAGAACATATTCCATATGGGCATTGTGCTTGATGGTATTTCTGGAAATGGTGATCCTCTGTACCGTGGGAGCTCCCTCTTCCAGCCACATCGCACGGCAGTCACGGTACAGACGCTCTACCGGGCCATACTTGCAGTCTTCGAAGTACCCCACGCCGCCGAAGATTTCCAGCATCTCGTCGCTGACCCTTCTGGTGGTGTCAATGCTGTACAGCTTGCACATAGCAGCCTTCTCCTCAATGTACTCGCCTGTAGGATTCTCCTCGTAGGACTTGGCAAAGTCATATACCATGCAGCGAAGGGCATGTACCATCATGGACATATCGGCGATTTTGCAGCGGATCGCCTGGCGGGTTCCGATGGGTTTTCCGAATGTAACGCGGTCATGGGCGTACTGCAGGGACAGCTCCAGCATTCTCTGCGCCATGCCCAGGTTGGAAGCCGCGATATGGGCGCGGGATACCGACAAGGAGTGCATGGCAATCTCAAGGCCCTGGCCCTCTTTGCCCAGAAGGTATTTCTTGTCAATCTTGCAGTTTGTAAATTTCAGTTCCCCGTGTCCGGCTCCCCGGCACCCCATCATGTGAGGCATATTGATGACTTCAAATCCCGGCGCGTCCATGGGCACGAAGAAAGCGGAGAGTCTATCGTCTTTGCTGGATTCCGGATTGGTCACCGCGATCACATAGGCAAATTCACAGCAATCTGTGTGGGAAATCAGGGTCTTCTCACCGTTTAACACATAGAAGTCGCCCTCTCTCACCGCGGTGGTATGTAAGTCGGCGCCGGTTCCCCCTGTGGCTTCTGTCAGCGCGAAGCAGGTGAACACCGACTTGTCCTGGAATTTGTTCATGTACTCGTCTTTTAATTCCTTGCTGCCGTAATCATCCAGGATTCTCCAGTTCAGATCCATAGCATAGTGAAGATGCATGCGCATTCCCCCCGGCCCTCTGGAGAATTCTTCCTGCACCTGCAGGATCTCAAGTTCGCTTAAGCCCCATCCGCCGTACTCCTCCGGAAGAGAGCAGCGATACAAATTGTTCTCAATGGCCAGATCGTAAAACTCCTGAGGAAACTTATTGGTAACCTCCACTTCCTTCTGAATCTCCTCCAGCGGCCCTTCCGCCAATTCGCGGATCTGCTTTAAATAGGCCTGGAATTCCTCTGCAGATAATTTGCTCATTTCACAAGTCCTCCTTGAAATTTTTTTAACAATATCCTTGATTCAGATTATATAATACCCCTCGCCTGAAATCTAATCGTTGCTTCCCCGACTTTATTGAGCGATTAATAGGTATTGCCTATGAATTGTATTTTTTCTTGTACATTTGTGCCTTTTGTGATAAAATTTATGGATTGATTTTATCATTTTTCATTGTTTTGACGGTTATATGAGGATTTATTCCAGAACAGTATCAGACAAATTGACTATGAAAGGATTCGGTGAATGTTTATGAGAGACGAAGTATGGGAAGGCATCAAGCGGCACATCCATCCGATGGGAGGATTTGAACATGCCGTCCTGATTGACGCCCGCCCCGGGTACGCAAAATTTTCTATTGTCATCCCCAAGGAGGCTATCAATATCTACGGCATCGCCCATGGAGGTTTTCTGTTTACTTTGTGCGATATGGCCGCAGGCATGGCCACCTATGCCTATGAGACGGAAAACACCACCCAGCAGGCCAGCATCAGTTTTCTCAAAGGGCTGCCTTTGGAGACAGGAAAGCTCTATGTGGAATGCCGCTGCGCCCATAAGGGCCGTTCTACTGTGGTAAACCGCGTGGAAATCACTACAGAGTCCGGAGCGCTGGCTGTAGTGGGAACATTCACTATGTTTTTGCTGAAGCCTGTTGAGTGACTCCCGCAGGTACCATACCGGTATCTCACGGAACGCCTGCAGAATTGTATTTGTTCGCAAATTAAAAAGCATATATACAATGACTTATACCAAAATCATGTATATATGCTTTCTTGTCTAAAGTTTCAGTTATTATTTGCCCATAACTGTTTTGCCAGCTGTACGGCCGGATGTCATAGCTTCAAGTAAACCGGCAACCGTGCGTCCACCGGTAACCTCACCGGCGGCATATAATCCAGGTATTGCATTGCCATCCGTATCAATGACTTCGGCACTTGTATTAACCTTTAAGCCGCCTTTCGTAATGTGAGCGGAAGGAGTTCTCGCGCCGGCATAGAAAGGAGCTTCAAAGATACCAGGGTTACCATCAGGGTTAATAAAGTCACCTCCAAAAGAAGCACGATTGAATTCCGGGTCAACCCCTGTCTTAACGGCTTCGTTGAACTTTTCGATTGTTTCAACAAAAGCTGCAGGATCAACGCCGATTAACTCGGCCAATTCTTCTAAAGTGTCCGCCCTCTCAACGATATCCGCGTCTAATAAATCCTGAATGTTCTGTCCGCCGTAAGTGATCCCGTCTTCGCCAATGCCGGCATTGTTCTTATCACATACCATATAGAAAATTCCGTCTGTCTGAGCCAAAGCGGCATTTGAAAGTGTATCTCGATCAGAAAGCTCGTTTACAAATCGTTTACCTTCTTTATTGACATACAAGTTTGTACCCGTACCGATGAATGGATACGCGTCACCGGTTTTTGGATCACAAGTTGGTACTAATTGCAAATGTCCCATATCAACAACATCAGCGCCAATTTCCAATGCCATATTAATTCCGTCACCGACAATAGCCGGGTCATTGTCAGTTTGTAATTTTGAAACATCAGCCCATCTTCCATCAGAATATTTAATTAACATCTCTTTATTAGCCGAGAAACCACCGGTAGCTAAAACTACGCCCCTATTAGCGTTTAATGTATATTCCGTTCCGTCAGAGGCAGTACCCTTAACACCTACGACTCTGCCATCGGCAGTGAGTAATTCACTGGCTCTAACTTCTTTAATGATTTCTACATTGTAATTCTTTTCTTCAATCGCATCTGTAAATACTGAAATGAATGCATTTCCCCCATGTGCTGAAACGGATGAGAACCATCTGGGCCATGTGTCGCCTAACAATAAACTTGGCGAGTCAGTCCAGTCAAATCCCAGTTCACCTAACCATTCTTTCGTTGGTTTCGATTTCGATACCAAGTCATACAATAATTCCGGATCAGCAGCCTGGCTAAATCTGAAGAAGTATTGTAATGCCATGTATTCCAATGAATCGTAGACTTGTGTTTTACCTTCGGCTTTATAGGCTTCGATATCTTCAGCCACTTTCTTTTGCCAACTCTTAACCACTTCATTATCCGTCTCTCTGGCGATTAAGCCTTCGATTTCAGCCATCTGACCAGCCGTCATTTCATGAATGGAGATGGCTTCCGGATCACAAGAAGCATAACCGCCGCCTGTACGAACAGTATTACCGCCGATATAGGGGTTCTTTTCGATGACAATTACTGACGCGCCTTCTTCAGCGGCAGATACAGCAGCGGCTAAACCAGCCCCGCCAGCGCCGACTACGATAACGTCAGCTTCTTTTTCAACTGCGTCTCCAGCAACTTTGTTGTCCGCAACTTCTACTGTCTTAAGCGCTTCGGCATCTCCGCCGGCTTGGTTTACCGCATCAGCAACAGCATTGAGAATCGCATTGCTTGTGTTCGTTGCGCCTGTAATAGCGTCAATATTCAATGATTGATTTGCTATAATCAAATCCGGAATTTTCGCGATAGGAGCGTCAGAAATACCTGGCGTTTCACTATGTTCTTTAATCTCGATTGATTTGATCGCGTCACTGTCAAAAGTAACTTCAAGAGTTACATCTCCGTTGTTCCCTTTAGCCGTAGCGGTATAAGTACCTGCAGTGTATACTCCGCCAGCAGCTGCATCTCCATCGTTCTCTTTAGCTGTAGTAGTATCCGCAGCAGTTTCCGTAACAGCTTCCGTACCTGCAGTGGATGTTCCGCCAGGGCTTTCTTCTTTTGAACCACAAGCTGCCAGGCTAACGGACATCACAGCACTTAGGCCGAATAACAAAATTTTTTTACTTAATCTTTTCATAAGTCCCTCCTTTGATAATTTTGCACATCCAACTCCTCATTACATGAAATATTCTAGTTATATTATACCAAATATTAAAATATTGTCAATTTGTTATTTGTTCCTCCTCTTAATTAAGAACGGCTCCCCGCAGGGAGCCGCCTCTCAATACCTTCGGATTATTTGCTAAGATGACCATTCCCATATTTTCACGACAGCCCCGCCTTTGACTCTAACATTGATATGCGCAGGGCTCTCAAAGCTGTCTGGGGATCTCTCATACTCGGCGCGCTCATCTGCTATGATACTCAACAAACCGGCTTCTCCGCCTGTATAGGGCTGCTGCCAACGCTCTTCATACCCTCCATAACTCCAGACACAATCATCCGCTACCGGCAGGCTCAGGGCGTACCCGCTCCAGCCGACCTCATTGGCAAAAACTGTAAGCACTCCGGAATCTATTTTAAAATACTTATAACCAGCCGCAATACAACTATAATCCCCATCCGGGGCGCCGTCCTGAAAGAACTGTATGATACTGATATTGCCGTTCTCGAAGTCGTTGAAAACAGTATCAGAAAAATTATCTGGCGATATGGTGCCATTGTACCAGGACTTAGAATTAAAATAATCGTTTAATTTTTCATCCTTGAACATACGACCATGCCTTGCAAAAATCTCATTTTTTGCTATGCGCAAAGTATCGGCATCTAACCCCTTTAAATCATTATAAGTCATATACCTGATATTGCTGTCCGGCAGGATATACTCGCCTGACGGCTGCGCTGATGCCTGGGTCTCTGGCGGCGCTGTCTCAGGAGTGGACTGTTCGCCCCGTTTAATGGGCAAAAGAGAATCATAGTAAGCAGTCATTAAGTCTTCACTAAAGTCCGGGCCATCCATAAAAACATCTACCGGCTCCTCGCCATCGACATGAAAAACATCACCATAAGCTGCATAGTATTCTGTTTCGCTTACCTCTTTCCCGCTTATCTCATATTTATCATGAAAATTAACCCCATCCGTTGTTACATCTTGTGTTATCCTTCCGTCAAAAAGACTAATACTCTGACCATTTTCTATTTTGCATACGCACTCAATAAGCTCATCGAAACTGACTCTTCCACTTTCGCTATATAAATTTCCATGATCATAATATGAACATTCATCCCAATTATTCAAAAAAACTACAGAACTGTCATAATAAGTATATGTGTCTGTTGTCCTATGCCCCCATCCAAACAGCAGCTCCGGAATTTCATCCTCATCAATATAGATCAGCTTATAATATGGCGTCGCAAAGTCTCCGTCAAGTTTTTGATAATAACCATACAGAGCTTCTGCTATTCCCTTATCAATCGTCTTTCCCGCCTCGGCATCATACCCTGTTTTGCTTAATACCCACATGCGCTTATCCTTATCGGTTCCACGGATATTTTCATACAACCACTGGGCAAGCTCTTTTTCACTGCCAAATGCCTTTCCTGAATCTACGTTATAGTTCTCTTCTGCCGCCATATAGACCTTGGCTGAACTAAAATAATCGGACAGATCCACGTTCTCACCGGCCTCATCATCCCACTTCAGCTCATTCAAACACCAATACTGAAAAGCCTGTTTGTCTTCATCCGTTTCTCCGGTATCCATATTGAAGCCATGTTCCTTCATCATATAGTATCCATACAGTTCCCTATCCGAAGCAGCTGATCTTAACTTTTTATCCACATCATCTAAATTAATCACCTCACCAT
>CAMTAF010000049.1 GCA_947066955.1 uncultured Hungatella sp. | reverse complement strand
CTGTTGCGGCTTGAATTAAAACGCAAAATCAACTAACTTTAGAAAGATTCAAAAAATGCTTTACAAGCACAAAGAACCGTGGTATAGTAACAACTGTTGTATCGCAACTGGCAGATAGAGAGAAAGAAAGGAGGCTGTGTGTGATGAAGAAACGTATCAAAGGATTTTATGGAACAATTTGGACAATATGGCAGAAGAACACAGCAGCTTCCGGTACGATCCCTGTCGGTCATCAGTGATTGAGAGGTTTATCATGCCGCCGCAGTCTGTGTGACTGCGGCGTTTTTATGTACACGGGGCGGAAAGGAAATGTGGCTGCTTGCGCGGCCCCGCCCCAGCGCAGCGAGCAGGGGACAGCGGGCAGAAGAATAAGCCTGACCGTCGGTCCCGCCGTTTCGCTGTACAGAGGCTATAGCCAGTAAGAAAACCGCAGTAGAAAATGCCGATATGGATTTTCTGCCGCGGTTTTTTTATGCACACGGGGCCCTGCCCCGGCGCAGCGAGGATCTTATAGAGCGAATCCGCGAAAGGGAGGTGAAAAGCTTATGAAAGGGCTGGGAATCTATTTTATCAAGTACAAATTTTACTATCTGTTTGCCCTTGTGTGTCTGTATCTGGGCATTTATCTGGACCTCAAGTCGCCGAAGATCATTGAAAGGATCATCGACGACGTGATTGTAGGCGGCCAGACACAGGCGCTTATGGGGCTGCTGTTTGGGCTTCTGGGGATCGGAATCGGAAGAGGCGTGTTCAAATACCTTCAGGAATTTACAGGGGACTGCGTGGGCGCCAGGATCGGGGAAGATATCCGCTGCCAGCTGTTTGCGCACATACAGAAAATGTCTGTGGGATTTTTTGAAAAAAACAACACAGGCGAATTGATGACCAGGGTCAAGGACGACGTGGAGAGGATCTGGGATGCCATGGGATTTGTGGGGCTTCTCTGCGTGGAAGCGGTGATCCACACCTGTATGGTTATCAAGGGGATGGCAGGGATTGACCCGCTGCTGACCCTGATCCCTTTATGTGTCATGCCGGTGGTTGGATTTCTGGCCGTGAAGCTGGAAAACGGCCTTGACAGGGTTTACGACCAGATCACCCAGGAGAACGCCAAACTGAACACCGTGGCCCAGGAGAATCTAAACGGTGTCAGGACGGTGAAGGCATTTTACCGGAACAAATATGAGATTGAGAAATTTTGCAGCCACAACAGCCGCTACTATGATCTGAACATGGAGCAGGCCAGAATCATGGCTAAGTACAATCCCAATATCTCCTTTCTCACCAAGGTCATGCTTTTGCTCTCAGTGACCGTGGGAGGATTCTTTGTGGTAAACGGCAGGATGACCCTTGGGAGCCTTGGGGCATTTATGGAATACGCCAACAATATCGTGTGGCCCATGGAGATCCTGGGGTGGGTGACCAATGCCATGGCAGCCGCGTCTGCCTCCAACAAAAAGATCCAGAAGATCCTGGAGGAGGAGCCGGCGGTCACGTCGCCCCCGGATGGCGTCAGCCTGGGGAGGGCCAAGGGAGAACTGGAATTTTCCCATGTGGGCTTGCAGCTTCAGGGACAGAAGATCTTAGAGGACATCAGTTTTAAGGTGGAGGCCGGGAAGACCCTGGGGATCATGGGCATGACGGGGGCAGGAAAAACCACCATCGTCAACCTGGCGGAGCGGTTCTATGATGTGAGCCAGGGGAAGATCCTGGTGGATGGGATGGATATCCGGGATCTGGATCTGGATTCTCTGCGGAGAAATATCTCCGTGGTTATGCAGGATGTGTTTCTGTTCTCAGACACTGTGTCGGAAAATATCCGCATCGGCAGCAGAGCTTCCATGGACAGAGAGACCATGGAGGCCTCGGCCATAAAGGCCCACGCCCACGGTTTTGTGGACAAGCTGCCCTCCCGGTACGATACGGTTATCGGAGAGAGAGGGGTAGGGCTGTCCGGAGGCCAGAAGCAGAGGCTCTCCATCGCAAGAGCCCTGGCAAAGCAGGCGTCCATCCTGTTTCTGGACGATTCCACGTCAGCCTTGGACATGGAAACAGAGCAGGAGATTCAGAGGGAGCTGGACCGCCTAAACGGCGTCACCAGGATCATCATAGCCCACAGGATCTCAGCGGTCCGCCGCGCCGACGAGATCCTGGTTCTGGAGGATGGGAGGATCGCCGAGAGAGGGACCCATGAAAGCCTGATGGCTTTAAAGGGGAGGTACTATGACACCTTCACGGCCCAGTACGAATCAGGAGGAAGGCAAATGCGAAGCATTTCTTAGGATGCCTTCCGACGACGTGGCAGGTGCCGCAAAGCGGCGCGTGCCGATACCAAAGAGGAGGAAGGCAAATGCGAAGCATTTCTTAAGATGCCTTCCGACGACGTGGCAGGTGCCGCGAAGCGGCGCGTGCCGATACAATTAGGAGGAAGGCAAATATGTCGGTAAATTCTTATCGTGAAGATGAATTTCAAAAAAATGTATCCAAGAGGGAGACATTGATTCGCCTGTACCGCTACTTGTTTGCATACAAGAAAAAGATCGGGATTGTTCTGGGCATCATGGCAGTGACCATTGCTGTAGCCCTGGCAAATCCTCTTCTCATAGAGAGGGCGGTCAATGTCCATGTGGCAAACAGGGACGTGGAGGGTCTCATCCGCCTTGGGATAGTCGCCCTGGCCCTCAACGGGGTCTGGCTGGCCGGAGTAAAAGTCCGGACCATCATGATGGCGGAGATCTCCAATGAGATCGTGCTGAACATCCGGGAGGAGCTATACACCCACATCCAGTCTCTGGGCCTCCGGTTTTTTGACGGACGGCCCACAGGGAAGATCCTGGCAAGAGTCATCGGCGATGTAAATTCTTTAAAGGACATGATGTCGGACAGCGTCACCACTCTGATCCCCGACGCGGTGACGATCCTGGCGGTGATTATTATCATGGTGATCAAAAGTCCGCCCCTGGCCATGTCCGCCATCGCCACCCTTCCGATTCTCCTGGCAGGCATGTACGCGGTCATGATCCTGGGACACAGAAGGTGGCAGGTCGTGCGGAAGAAGACTTCCAATATCAACGCGTTTTCCCACGAGAATTTCTCCGGCATCCGGGTGGTTCAGAGCTTCGGGGCTGAGGGGGAGTCCATGGAGACTTTTGAGAGGATTCTTGATGAGCATGAGAAGGCTTTTGTGCGGGCAGTGCGTCTGGGAGATGCCTTTGGCCCTACCATTGATTTTACCTGGGGCATGGGAGGATTTCTCTTGTACTACATCGGTATCCGGATCATGGGCATGGGGAAGGCCCAGGTAGGCACGTTTCTGGCCTTTGCCACGTATTTGAGCATGTTTTGGAGCCCCATCCGCAACCTGGCCAGCCTCTACAACAAGATCGTCAACAATCTCTCCGGGGCGGAGAGGATCTTTGATATCCTGGACACAGAGCCGGAGCTCACAGACAGTCCTGACGCCGCAGAGCTTCCCCTGGTGGAGGGAAGGGTGGAGTTTGACCATGTGACCTTCGCCTACCCGGATGAGCCGGACAGGACCGTGATCCAGGATATCTGCTTTGACATCAAACCAGGGGAGACCATCGCCCTGGTGGGGCCTACGGGGGCAGGAAAATCCACCATCATCAATCTCCTGGCCAGGTTCTATGACGTGACCTCAGGGGAGATCCGCCTTGACGGTTATCCTGTGAGAGAGGTGACTATGGAGAGCCTCCACAGGCAGATGGGCATTATGACCCAGGAAAATTATATGTTTACAGGCACCATTGCCGACAATATCCGCTACGGCAAGCTTGACGCCACGGATCAGGAGGTGGAGTGGGCAGCCAGAACAGTGGGAGCTCATGATTTTATTATGAGAACAGAAAAGGGGTATGAGACCCTGGTTCAGAGCGGCAGCGGACTGTCCGCCGGACAGCGCCAGCTCATCGCCTTTGCCAGGACATTGATCGCCAGACCCAGGATCCTGATCTTGGACGAGGCCACCTCCAGCATCGACACTCACACGGAGCTGGCGGTTCAGAAAGGGATCCGAACCCTGCTGGAGGGAAGGACTTCCTTTGTCATCGCCCACAGGCTGTCCACCATCCGGGGAGCGGACAGGATCTTTGTGGTGGATGACAGGAGAATTCTGGAGGAAGGGACCCACGAGAGCCTTTTGAAAAAACAGGGAGCCTATTATGAGCTGTATCAGGCCCAGTTTGGAGATTTGCTGGAACCTTGCTGAGGTTCCAGCATTCAGACTTTCTGCTTCGGCGCAGGGACATAAGGCCAGGAGAGAGGCGTCAGTCGTAGATGCTCTCCATCTCCCACTCTAAGAACACCCCTGTAACCCCGTCAATCTGGAATTCATATTCCATAGAGCCCCAGATAAATTCCCCTTCATAGACCAGGCGCCCGTCCTCATGATCCCGCTCCAGCTTTTTCCAGGTCACAGGAGAGTCCTTGAGGCCGGCTTTCTCCAGGGCAGCGGACTTTGCTCCCTCCACGCCGGATATGGCGTCTCCCTTCTGGGAAGCTCCTGTGTTGGCGCCGGCGGGAGCCTGGGCATTCTCCTTTGCCCACAGACAGCCCCAGCCGTCATATTCCCAGCTGATAACGGCGCCGGAATTCCCGTTGAATTCATATTTGTACTTTTTGCTGTTAGATGTGTGGAACTCGGTCTCATAGACAGTCACGCCATGGTCATAATCAATCTCTTCCTTTACAAAAGCCACATTCTCCGCCTTTTCCCCGGACTGCTCCAGGGCCTTGGTCTTGGCCTGCTCCATGGATATGGCTGTTTCTGTCCCACCGGATTCAGAAGAAACCGAGAAAAGAGTATAGTCAATGCTCAGTATAGTGCCGTCAGCTTCCAGAATCTCGTAATCATACTCCTGGTGGTCCGGGGTGAGGAACTTTACCTCAAAAACGCGCCGATTGTTTTCAATATCAGATTTCAGCTTGAGAAAGGTGACATCCTCGGCCTTCTGCCCCGCGTTTTCCAGGGCAATATTTTTCGCTGTTTCCTCTGTTACCGATGCGGCAGACGCGCTGATAGATAGGGCCGCTGTCAGGGCTCCGGCGGCCAGGATTGTTTTTGATACTAAGGTTCTTCTCTTCATTTTTGTGACCTCCGCTAAATAAAAAATATTAGGATATCTTTCTAAACCCTCATGCGCCCGGCAGCGGACGCGCCGCCATCCCATGAAAGTTTGGCGGGCGCATTTGGCATACCTGAATTGATGCCGCCTATTCGGCGGCGGATTTTCATGGTAATATTTCGGCGGTCTGCATAGAAAAAATAACCCAGGACCGGAGAATTTGCTCCCCTACCCCCGCTCCAGCCAGATTACAAACAGAAGCGCTGCCGCGAAACAGAGGATTCCCGCCGCCATCCCGCTGGCGGTAAAACAGGAAGCAGGAAGCCCGGCCAGGATGCCGATGGGGGATGCGGCCATGAGCCCCAGGACTGCGCAGTAGGTGATCCGGGCAAAGCGGGAAAACAGGGTTTCCATGAGCAGGGCGAACAAGTAGAATCCGGCCACAAGCCCCAGCCCGAAGGGAAAGAGGATGATCCCGTTTTCAAGCAATGTGGGAAAATCCGCCAGGATCAGGGCCAGCAGGGTCCGGTTGATAGCGGAGAGCAGAGGCTGGTAGTAGCCGATCATCATCAGGATCATGGTGCCGCTGATGCCCGGGACGATCATGGTGCCCGCCGACATGACGCCGATGAAAAACAGCAGGATGGCCGGAAAGAGCCCGGTTGTCAGGATCACATCCTGTCCCTGGCTCCCCTTCATCAAAGACAGGGCCGTGGTGACCACCAGGGTGACGAAGAACGCGGCGGACAGGACGGAAAAGCTGCGGGGAGACCGGTCCTCCGGCAGTGGATGAAAGGCCTTTTTCACCACCCCCGGAAGGCCTCCGAAGATCAGCCCTAAAAAGGCTAAATTGGTCTGAAGAGGCCAGGTGTCAAAGAGATATTCCATGGTAAAGGACAGCCCCACGATCCCTCCGATGATGCCCAGGATATAGGGGAAAAGGGTGGCCAGGCTTTTTCTGGTCTCTTTGTGAAGGTGGGTCAGGGCGTGGAGGACCTGCTCGTACACGCCCATGGATATGGCCAGGGTTCCGCCGCTGACGCCGGGGAGGATGTTGGCGGTTCCGATGAGAACGCCTTTGATGATCTCAGACAGGTAATCCATGAGAACTCCTTGGAAGGAAGTATTTATAAAATATATGGCAGAACCATGGAGATTCATACACAGAAACTGTGGAGCAGGGGAGATTTTTCCCGTACTCGCCGCGCCGGGGCGGGGCCGCGCAAGCGGCCACATTTCCTTTCCGCCCCGTGTGCATAAAAGGGCTGCCCCAAACAGGAGCAGCCCAAAGGTCGGTTGTCTCGCCTCGCGGCATCAATCCTACAGATTAAATCCAAAATACTTCACAGCATTGTTGTAGGAGATGCCTTCCACGATGTTCTTCAATGCCTTCATGTCAGCCGGATACTCTCCGTTCTCTACCCATCCGCCGATGAGCTCGCACATGATTCTCCGGAAGTACTCATGTCTGGTGTAGGACAGGAAGCTTCTGGAGTCTGTCAGCATGCCGATGAAGTTGCCAAGGCATCCTAAGTTTGCCAGGGAGGTCATCTGCTCGGTCATGCCCACCTTGTGGTCATTGAACCACCACGCGGAGCCCTGCTGGATCCTTCCGGCTACGCCCGCGCCCTGGAAGCAGCCCAGGATGGTGCCGATGGAGGCGTTGTCGTTGGGGTTCAGGGAGTAGATGATAGTCTTGGGGATCTCGTTGGTGGCGCTGAGGGCATTCAGGAAATCCGCCATCTGCGCGGAGGGAGCGTAGTTGTTGATGCAGTCGAAGCCGGTATCCGCTCCCAGCTGCTGGTACATGTAGGCGTTGTTGTCGCGCTTGCAGCCATAGTGGAGCTGCATCACCCAACCCATGCGGTTGTACTCTTTTGCCACAAACAGCATGAATGCGGTCTTGTACTTTAACTCCTCCTCCTTTGTCACTGCCTGGCCGGCCAGACCCTTTGCCAGGATGGCGTCAATCTCCCCGTCGTCAGCGGGAACATACATCACATACTCCAGAGCGTGGTCGGACACGCAGCACTTGTGATCCGCGAAATATCCCATGCGGACCTTTAAAGCTTCCTTCAAGGAGGCGAAATCCTTGACAACTACACCGCTGACATCGGACAGCTTGGCCATATAGGCGGCAAAATCCGGTTTCTCCACGTTCATGGCCTTGTCCGGTCTCCAGGCCGGGAGGACCTGTACTTCAAAGCTGTCGTCAGCCGCGATCTTCTCGTGCCACTCCAAGGTGTCCACGGGATCGTCGGTGGTGCAGATCAGGGTTACGTTGGACTGGCGGATGATGTTGCGGACGGTCATGGAATCCTGATGTAATTTCTCATTGCACAGGTTCCACACTTCCTCAGCAGTGTCGCCGTTTAAGTGTCCGGTGTAGCCGAAATACTTCTGCAGCTCCAAGTGGCTCCAATGATACAGGGGATTGCCGATGAGCTTCTCCAAGGTCTCTGCCCACTTCTGGAATTTCTCTCTGTCCGTGGCGTCGCCGGTGATGAACTTCTCCTCCACGCCGTTGGAGCGCATCTGACGCCATTTATAGTGGTCGCCGCCCAGCCATACCTGGGTGATGTTGTCAAACTTGCGGTCTTCCGCGATCTCCTGAGGATTGATATGGCAGTGGTAGTCCAGGATGGGCATCTTGGCCGCGTAATCATGGTACAGCTGTTTTGCCATGTCTGTGGAGAGCAGGAAATCTTTGTCCATAAACTGTTTCATTGGGATGGTCCTCCTTAAAATTAAAAATTAGTTGTTTGTTTTTGTATAAAATCGGCGGCAATAACGGTCTTTGCAGGCGCGCTGCCGCCGCCAAACACACTCATGAGGGTATTCACGGTAGTGGTGCACAGCTCCTCAACCTTGGTGTCCACGGAGGAGATCTCCGGGTTGGTGCAGTAGGAGAGGATAGAGTTGTTGTATCCCACAATGGCCAGTTCCTCCGGCACGGCCAGGCTCCGGATGTGGGCGAACTTCACTGCCCCCACAGCCAGAGAGTCGTCGGAAGTCATAACCGCGTCAAACTTGAGGCCGGAATCGGCAAGCTGTTCCATAAGCTTTCTGGAAGCGGTCACATCCTTGGCGCACTGGTGGATCAGCTCCCTGCGGACAGGAATCCCATGATCGGACAGGGCATTCTTATATCCCTGCACCTTGTTGAGTCCGCTGTAGGAGTGGCTGGTGTACAGGTAGAGGATCTCCTTCCTGCCGGAACGGATGAGACGGCGGGCTACGTGGTACATGGCCTCGTAGTCGTCGCACACGGTGCTGTAGATGCCCGGGGCATCCAGGTAGCCGTTGACCAGCATGATGGGAAGCTCTTTGGCTGCCTCGATGAGATAGTCGTTGTCCCGGTCGATCAGCTCCACAAACTTGGAGCCTGCCAGGATGACGGCGTCCACCCGCTTGGACAGAAGAAGCTCAAAATAAGTCCTCTTGTTGTCGAGAAACGGGCCGGTGCAGCAGAGGATGGAATCATACCCGTTGATGCGCAGCTGCCGTTCCAGATAGTAGATGGCATTGGCCAGGTAGGGGTCCGAGGAGTCGGAACACATGATGCCGATGGTCTTCATGGTGCCCAGCCCAAGACCCCGGGCGAATACGTTGGGCGTGTACCCAAGCTCTTCCATGACCGCGTGTACCTTTGTCCGGGTCTTCTCGCTGACATTGGGATTGCCGTTGAGAACACGGGACACGGTGGCGATGGAAACGCCCGCCCGTCTGGAAACGTCGTAAATATTCAAGTGATCACCTCGCTGTTATTCTGTAAGCGCTTACAATCTGGCTTTATTATAGCAATATTATGAGAAAAATACAAGGTAAATTGAAAAGTTTTTTTACTCTTTATCTGTTGTGGGAAATTATGTATAATAAGTAGTGCGCTGAAGCGCACGCAGTAAGGAGGAGGAAGGCAAACGCGCAGCGTTTCTAGGATGCCTTCCGACGACCTGGCAGGTGCCGCAAGCGGCGCGTGCCGTTACAGCTAGGAGGAAGGAGCAAAGAGGAATATGAGGGAGAGTTTTGCGGACCAGGTGATTCGGGTATTCAGAGAGTTTAGGTCCTTTGGAGCAAAGCATAAAAAGACGCAATGGTTTACAGCCATCCTCATCCTGGCGGTGTGGGGAGCGCTGGCCTTTCGGGCCGATATCGGGGTGGACACGGAGATCATGATCGCCTTTCCGGAAACCATGTTAAAGTCCTGGTGCGGCATAGGCCGCTGGGGACTGGTGTTTACCAAGCAGCTCTTTGGCCTTGGCAGGTTTTCCCAGCCCGTTGCCGTCATTGCCATGATGGCGGCTCTATGGCTTCTGTGCATGGCCGTGGGTTTTGCGGCGGACCAGTGGAGCGGCAGTGACAAGGGGTACAGATTTTTTTACCCCATGTTCTCGGCCCTCTACATCACCGCCCCCTGCCTGACAGAGCAGTACTATTTTCAGCTCCAGGCTTTTGAGGTGACCTGGGGAACTCTTTTGATCGTGGCGGCGGTGTATGCCGCGAGCCGGTTTATCTATTGGAAGGAGAGCCCTGGCTGGCTTCTTGTGTCAGGAGTCTGCGGGGTGTGGGCCCTGGGGTCCTACCAGGTCATGGCGTCGGTGTTTATCGCCCTCAGCGCATTTTCCTTCCTCCTGGCCTACCAGAGAGGCATGCCGGGAAGAGGCGGGGACAAAAGGGGAAAATGGCTTCGGTGCGGGCTTATGTTCGTGGCAGTGTTCTTAAGCCTCCTGGCAGGTTACCTGGCAGTGTCTGCGCTGGTCAGGGGATGGACGGGGGAGGACTCTGCCTACATCGGCGACATGATCATGTGGAAAAAAGAGGGGGTTCGGATGTGCCTCTACCACATAAAGATGGATATGCAGAATATCTACCTGGGAAAGCAGGTCTTTTACCCGATGCTGGGGCTTCCCATCCTGGCGCTGGGCACTGCCCTGTTTTTGTACAGAGGATTTAAAAGCAGCGAAAAGGAGAGGATTCTCTATGTGGCCGCGGGAGGGTTCTTCCTGTTCTCCCCCACCTGCATGACCATCCTGACAGGCTACTACCAGGGAGTCCGGGTTCAGATGGTGTATCCCTTTGTGCTGGCAGTCACAGCCGCCGTGCTCACCACCCTGGGGACAGAGGGGAGAAAGGAGCGCCTGGGCACGGCGGCGGCTCTCGCTCTCGGGGCAGCCGTGGCCTGGAACCAGTGGGTCACTGTGGAGCGCCTTCTGGACACTGCCCACATGGCCTCTGTCCAGGATATGAAAAAATGCGAGGACATCTATGAAAAGGCCCGCCTTCTGGCCCTGGAACAGGGAAAGGATATCCGGCAAATGTCCCTGGTGTTTGTGGGAACCCAGGAGATGGCAGTGAACAACAGCACTCTGAAAGGGGATGTCATCGGCCACTCCATGTTCCAGTGGGATGCGGACAGCATCGTAGGAGTGTCGGAGCGGGTGGGCAATCTGATGCACGCTATGGGCCTTTCACACCAGAAAGCCAGCCAGCAGCAGTATGTGGAGGCCAGAGCCCAGGCAGAGGGGATGCCCAGCTGGCCGGTGGAAGGGTCCGTGGTGGTGGGAGAGGACGCCATTATCATAAAGCTGTCCCAGCCGGTCTATTGACGTGTAATTGTAAGAAAAATGCAAGATATAGAACCTTGATTTTCAGAAGTTTCTGGATTACAATAAAAATTGTTAGATATTTGTCAATCAGGTGACGCGGAGCGCCGCGTGCCCAAGAGAAGGAGAGAAAAGTATGATGGATTTGATCATGTTCTATGTTGTGCCTGTTCTGCCCATAGTCGGAGGCATCCTCCTGCTCCTGATCATAGCCAACGGATATGTGAAGGCTCCGCCGGATCAGGCCTACATTATCTCAGGACTTAAAAAAGAGAGCAAGGTGCTCATCGGCCGGGCAGGCCTCCGGATCCCCTTTCTGGAGAGGCTGGACCGCCTGTATCTGGGGCAGATGACGGTGGATATCAAGACCGAGCAGCCGGTTCCCACCAACGATTTTATCAATGTGAACGTGGATGCCGTGGCAAAGGTCCGCATCTCCCTGACAAGCGAGGGAATCAAGCTGGCCTCCAAGAACTTCTTGAACAAGGCTCCGGCGGACATCACCATGGATCTCCAGGATTCTCTCCAGGGCAACATGCGTGAGATCATCGGCACCCTGTCCCTAAAAGAGATCAACACGGACAGGGATTCCTTCTCTGACCAGGTGATGTCCAAGGCCTCCAAGGACATGGACAAGCTGGGCATCGAGATCCTGTCCTGCAATATCCAGAACGTGACCGACGAGAACGGCCTGATCCGGGATCTGGGAGCGGACAACACCTCTAAGATCAAGAAGGATGCAGCCATCGCCAAGGCCCAGGCGGACAGGGACATCGCCATCGCCCAGGCCGAGGCGGATAAGGCCTCCAATGACGCCAGGGTCCTGGCCCAGACTGAGATCGCCCAGAAGAACAATGAGCTGGCCATCAAGCAGGCAGAGCTGCAGAAGGCCTCTGACACCAAGAAGGCGGAGGCGGATGCTGCCTACGAGATCCAGCGGCAGGAGCAGGAGAAGACCATCCAGACCGCCACGGTCAACGCCCAGATCGCCAAGGCCGAGAGGGAGGCGGAGCTGCGCAAGCAGCAGGTGGCCATCCAGCAGCAGGCCCTGGAGGCAGAGATCAACAAGAAGGCAGATGCGGACCGCTACGCCGTGGAGCAGAAGGCTGCCGCGGACCTGGCAAAACGCCAGAGAGAGGCGGAGGCCAAGAAGTACGAGCTGGAGATGGAAGCCGAGGCCTTGAGGGCCCAGGCAGAGAAGGAGGCGGAGGCCATAAAGGCCAGAGCCGCCGCGGCCAGATACGCGGCAGAGCAGGAAGCGGCGGGAATCCGTTTTGCCGCGGAGCAGGAGGCAGCGGGAATCCAGGCCAAAGGCGCCGCGGAGGCGGCAGCTATCCAGGCAAAGCTTCTGGCAGAGGCAGAAGGTATGGAGAAGAAAGCAGAGGCCTACTCCAAGTACAACAACGCGGCTGTCATTGAGATGATGGTGAACATCATGCCCCAGATGGCCGCGGAGATCGCCAGACCCCTTTCCAGCATTGACAAGGTGAACATCTACGGCGGCGGTGAAGGCGGAAGCGGCATCGGCCAGGTGACCGGCAGCGGAGCCACGGTGATGCAGCAGGTGTTTGACACCATGTCCGAGGCCACGGGAGTGGATTTTCGGGAGATCTTGAGGGCCCAGACTTTTGACGCCAAGGTGACCAGGAACATCAACGTCACAGGGCTTGGAGCCGGGGACGGCGCGGCCAGAGAGGCGGCTGCGGGACAAGAGACAGCCAGGGAAGAAAAATAGGACCAAGGGTAAGGAAAACCCACCGAATATGGACACGAAACCCTCGGAGTAGGCACCTCCGAGGGCTTCGTTTTTGTCCCTCTACAGACTTTTTTAGCTTTTTCAAGCACCCTTGCGCTTTCCTCAGGAATAGGGTCATGGTTAGAAAAAAATGGGTGTCGCTATAGCAGCGGTTACCACACAGGCAACTTATGTCAGAACTATACACACGCTGAGATAGGCTTACACACCCATTTGAACTATCATATGTTTTTTACCTTTTAACTATACCATAAGGGTTCTGGAAAATCAATATAATTTTATTGATTTATGAAATATTTTTCTTATTTTCCGAAAGAATTCCAAGGAAACAGGAGGACATTGTCGATTGTTGATTTAAAGCGATCATAGTAAAGATTGTCCTTATATTCATAATATCCATATAGTGCGTTGGCTACATAATCAGCTGCCTGTACTATGTAGGCATTTTTAGCATCTGAGTCCATATAATTTATATGTAAATCAATGTTATATTCTTTCTCGTATAGTAGAAAAAGTTTTATATAATCTGCAAAGGAATTTCCTGAGGCTACCTTTGTACTGTGTTTATCGCAAATAATATTTATAACGGATCCATTATCTTTTTCCAAAATGAGTCGTTCAATTAGGAGTCTCATTAAATAATTATATAATATATTTTTTTCTTTCAATAGATGCGATTTAACATGATTCAAATCAGCAACAATATAAGAAATATGTAAGTCTTTCCTGGAGATACATTCCAATATATGGTATTTGATGCAGGGATAAGCGTCCTTGGCTTTAATTTCATTTGCGTGGAGCAATGAAAGCTCAGGAAATAACTTTTTGGCGTACCCTAACTTTTTATGCATAATATTATGAAGTGATTTGTAGTTTAAAGTATCGATGCAGGCAATCACAAAGTACCGTCCGCTGCTTCCGAGATTGCCGGATTCATCAAAAATAAGGTATCGTTCGCTTTTGTGGGACGAATTAGTTGCTTTATCCATTTGTTGATCCTTCTGATTTTTATTTATATTTTTAAGCTTCTTCTGCTTCCCCAAAACTTTTCCTAATTGCTGAGGATAGTATTTTTTTCAGTGAGTTTGGTAACATCACTTTGCTTCAAGCACTTGTCAAGGAGTCTTTTTTAAGTTAAGCTATAAAGTATCATATAATAAAATTTTGAAATTGTAAACAATTTTTGTGTACATGGGGCAGAAGGGATAGGCCGCTTACACAGCCTGCCCCCGGCGCGCCAGTAGGGAAGGCGGCCCCTGATAGGAGGTTTGCCGGCAAAAGCTGGTCCCGGCGCGGCAACGGGACTTTCAAAATAATGCCGGTTTGACATTTTGGGGTATTGCATGTCAAGGCAACTGCCGTTAAAATAGTAGTATCAAAAGCAATATAAATAAATAAGGAAAGCGAGGAGAAGATATTTATGGAATTGCGAAAAGATTTCCTCTGGGGCGGGGCCACGGCGGCCAATCAGTATGAGGGAGGCTTCCGGGAAGGGGGACGGGGCCTGTCCATCAACGATGTGGAGATGGGGGCCAGACATGGGGTGAAGCGTGAGATTCACAATCACATCCATCCGGATGCCTACTATCCCAGCCACGAGGCAGTGGATTTTTACCATCACTATAAGGAGGACATTGCCCTGTTTGCGGAGATGGGATTTAAGTGCTTCCGTTTTTCCATTTCCTGGAGCCGGATCTTCCCAAACGGAGATGAGACAGAGCCCAACGAGGCGGGGCTGGAGTTTTACGACAATGTGATCGGAGAGCTGGAGAAATACGGCATCGAGCCCCTTGTGACCATCAACCACTATGAGATGCCCTTAGGGCTGGTGCAGAAATACGGCGCCTGGAGAGACCGGAGGCTGGTGGGATTCTTTGAGCAATACTGCAGGGTGATCTTTGAGCGCTACAAAGGCCGCGTCCACTACTGGCTGACCCACAACGAGATCAATGCCATGTTCCTGTCAGACCGTCCTTATCACCAGGCAGGCATCATTTACCGGGAAGACGAGGATAAAAATCAGACCATCCTCAACGCGGCCCACTATATGCTTCTGGCCAGCGCCAGGGCTGTGGAGATCGGCCATGAGATCGATCCCAAAAACCAGATCGGGTGCATGCTCATCTATCCTCTTGTGTACGCTGCCACATGCAGCCCGGATGACCAGATCAGCACCATGAAGAAGATCAACAAGACCTACTATTTCGGCGATGTCCACTGCCGCGGCTACTATTCCAACGTGTGCACGGCCCTGTGGCGTGAGATGGGAGCAAAGCCTGAGATAGAGCCCGGCGATGAGGAGATCTTGAAGAGGGGCACCGTGGATTTCGTGTCCTTCAGCTACTATTTCTCCTCCATCGAAGGAAAAGACTTGGAGATCGTCACGGGAAATGTGGCCTCCGGCGGAAAGAATCCTTACTTAAAGGCAACGGACTGGGGCTGGCAGATCGACCCTGTGGGACTGAGGGCTTCCCTGAATTATCTCTATGACCGCTACCAGAAGCCTCTGTTCATCGTGGAAAACGGCATGGGAGCTCTGGACACGGTGAAGGAGGACGGTTCCATTGACGACGATTACCGCATCGAATATCTCAAGGAGCATATAAAGGCCATGATAGACGCGGTGGAGCAAGATGATGTGGACCTTATGGGCTACACCCCGTGGGGCTGCATCGACCTTGTGAGCGCAGGCACCGGGGAGATGCGCAAGCGCTACGGCTTTATCTATGTGGACAAGGACGACGAGGGCAAGGGAACCTTAAAGCGGAGCCGCAAGAAGAGCTTTTTCTGGTACAAAGATGTGATCGCCACCAACGGCAGGTGCTTAAAGTAAGCCTGTAGGAAATGTAAAGAAAGGAAGGAAAATATGCATAAATTAGGTATCTCCGTATATCCGGAACATTCCACCCCTGAAAAGGACTATGAATACATGAAGCTGGCGGCAAAATATGGTTTCAGCCGCATTTTCACCTGCCTGCTTTCGGTGAACAAGCCGAAGGAAGAGATCATTGCCGAATTTTCCGATTTTGTGGGCAAGGCCCATGAGCTGGGATTCGTGGTGGCCGCGGACACCAATCCCCAGGTTTTTAAGCATCTGGGGGCAACGCCCTATGACATGTCGGTGTTCGCGGACATGGGGCTTGACATTATCCGCCTGGATGGCAACTTCGGGGATCTGGAGGACCGTCTGATCACCCGGAATCCCCAGGGGATCAAGATCGAGTTCAACGCCAGCAGCGACGTGAGCGTGGACCATCTCATCCGCCACGGCGCGGACCCGGCCAATATCCTGATGTGCCACAATTTCTATCCGGAGCGCTACACCGGGCTGAGCCGGAAGACATTTGACCAGTTCAACAGAAAGTGGAAGGGCTTGGGGCTTCACACCGCGGCTTTCGTGTCCAGCAACAACAAGAACACCTACGGCCCCTGGCCGGTGTACAACGGCCTGTGCACCATGGAGGCTGACAGAGGGCTTCCCATTGACTTGCAGGTGCGCCATCTTCTGGCAACGGAGGCCATCGACGATATCCTGATCGGCAATGCCTACGCGTCGGAGGAGGAGCTGAAAGCCATGTCCCAGGTGGATATGACAAAGAACACCATTGTGATGAAGGCTGTGGAGGGCCTGTGCGAGACGGAATTAAGGGTGCTTAAGGAGTATCACCACGCGGGCCGGGCCGACGCGTCGGAGTTCCTGATCCGCTCCAGCATGCCGCGCCTGTCCTGCCGGGACGCCTCCATCCCTCACAGGGACTGCGGGCAGGAGATGTTTGTCAGAGGCGACGTGGTGGTGGTCAACGACAATTTAGGCCACTACCGCGGCGAGGTGGAAGTGATCTTAAAGGACATCCCCAACGACGGGGAGAGGAACCTTGTGGGCAAGATCCCCAAGGAAGAATTCCTGATCCTGGACCGGATGGAGGACAATCAAGATCATTTCTGGGATTTTATCATCCGGTAGAGATAAGCTGCGCCACACGGGGAGAGCCTGGAGCACCGGGCTCTCTTTCCTTCCTGCCGCTGGGGCGGGATTGATTTATAATGCGCGCGGGCAGGGAAGACGGGTCTTCCCTGCTCGATTTATGGACAGAAACGGGGGACGGATATGCTGAACATATTTTATGGAGATATGCGGGAGGCTGTGTACAATCCGGCGGCATATTTTAAATATGACTATGAAGATGAGTGGATCATTGACCCTTTTGTGAAAGAGATGATCCTGGATGTGGACAAGTCGGTTGTCTTAGACAGCGGAGTGATCGACAGCCCGGTTCTGGGCAAGATTCCGCCTCTTAACCTGTCGGGAGGCGTCAAGACCTTGATTCTGGTCAAATTCAATACACAGAAGATTTTCAACGCCTCGGCCTGCGGCGATAACTGCGCTAAATGGTTTCTTGAGATAGCGAGACAAGAAGACCGAACGATTAATCTCCGCCACCTGATGGATTTTGGAAGAGGGGATTTTGATATCCGGATCCTGAATACAGGGCAGATCGTGCATTCCATGAGAGAGCTGGTGCCTGTCGCGGGGGAATATGTTTAGGAGGAAGGCAAAATGCGGAGCATTTTGATAGGATGCCGGAATCATTTGAGTGGCTTATCCTGGAATGGGCAATTCTTTCTGTCATGAACAAGATTGCCCTGGACTGGAAGGGATAGAGCGGCAGATTTTCTATTATTTTTTTATTTTATAGTTGACTTCCTTGCTAGGATTTTGTAAAATAAATGTAAGCGCTTACAATTAGCAGGAACAGCAGTAAAAATGTAATATTGCGGCATACTAAGAGAATCAGGCGAGGAGGAGCAGCAAGCAGGATTCGAGGTGCCGGGATAGAACAAAAATAAAGGGTATGATATGCTGTAAAGCATGCGCAGAATGGAGGAAAACATGCAGGATGTCATCAAGATTAACCAGGAGGACAACGTAGCGGTTGCCCTGCGCCCCATCGCCAAGGGAGAGACTCTCAAGATCGGGGACATTTCCGTGACCACCTTGGAGGAGATCCCTCAGGGACACAAGGTGGCTCTCGCCCCTGTGAAGGAGGGCGGGGAGGTAGTAAAGTACGGATTCCGCATTGGCTTTGCCAAGGAGGATATCGCCAAGGGACAGTGGGTCCATGTGCACAACTTAAAGACTGCCCTGGGAGACCTTCTCACCTATGAATACGAGCCCACCAACCCGTCGGTGGCCCAGGGAGGCCGCGCCACATTCCAGGGCTTTCGGCGCACGGACGGCAAGGCCGGCGTCCGCAATGAGATCTGGATTATCCCCACAGTGGGCTGTGTCAATTCCATTGCCAGGGCTCTGGAGAAGGAGGCCCAGAAGCTTGTGGGGGGAAGCCTGGAGGAAGTGGTGGCATTTCCCCATCCCTACGGCTGCTCCCAGATGGGAGACGACCAGGAGCACACCAGGACCGTGCTGGCGGACATGATCCATCACCCCAACGCGGGAGGAGTTCTGGTGCTGGGACTTGGCTGTGAGAACAGCAACATCCCGGTGCTGAAGGAGTATATCGGCGACTATGATGAGCAGCGGGTGAGATTTCTCCAGTGCCAGGATGTGGAGGATGAGCACCAGGCGGCCATGGAGATCTTAGAGGACCTGGCTGTCTATGTGAAGGGCTTCACCAGGGAGCCCATCGACGCCAGCGAGCTGGTGGTGGGCATGAAGTGCGGCGGTTCCGACGGCCTGTCCGGCATCACGGCCAACCCCACGGTGGGGGCATTTTCCGATCTGCTGATCTCCAAGGGCGGAACCACCATCCTCACAGAAGTTCCGGAGATGTTCGGCGCGGAGACCATCCTGATGAACCGCTGCGAGACCCAGGAGCTGTTTGACAAGACAGTGAACCTGATCAATGACTTTAAGAACTATTTTACAAGCCACAACCAGACCATCTATGAGAATCCATCCCCGGGCAACAAGAAGGGCGGGATCTCCACTTTGGAGGACAAGTCCCTAGGCTGTACCCAGAAGTCGGGCGGCGCTCCCGTAAAGGGCGTTCTGGCCTACGGGGAGCCGGTGAAGGTGAAGGGGCTGAATCTGCTCAGCGCTCCCGGCAACGACCTGGTGGCCTCCACGGCATTGGCAGTATCCGGCGCCCAGATCGTGCTGTTTACCACGGGAAGGGGAACGCCCTTCGCATCTCCGGTACCCACTGTGAAGATCTCCAGCAACTCTGCCCTGGCAGGGAAGAAGGACAACTGGATCGACTTCAACGCAGGGCGGATGGTGGAGGACAAGTCCAAGGCTGAACTGGCCCAGGAGCTGTTCGACTATGTGATCGAAGTTGCTTCCGGAAGAAAGGTGAAGGCGGAGGAGGCCGGTTTCCACGATATGGCCATCTTTAAGCAGGGTGTGACTCTGTAGATTACGGTTACAGAGTAACAGTTCAGATGACCCTTGAACTGTTACGGCATCTGCCATAAAAATCGCTGCGCGATGGGGCAGATGCCATCCGGCCACTACGTTTTCGTACGGTCAGCGCAGCAAGTGCGCAGACCTATCTGAACTGTTACGTTACAGATTCTCTTGCGCAGGCCTTTTGGGAGGGGACTTGATTTTCGCGGGCAGCGGGCAAAAAGGATATGGCTGCATGCGCATCTGGCGGCTCCCGCCAGAGAGGCATAAAGCGCTTTCGGGAGGCATGAGAGATGAAACTGAATCGGACGACACAGAGAACCGTTGAGATACTGAAGCTGGTTTCCAAGAACCCGGAGGGGATCACCCTGGACGAGATCTGCGGGCAGTTGTCCCTTCCCAAGACCAGCGCCTACGACATCATCACCACCCTGGTGGAGATGGGCATGGCCAATGTGCAGAGAGGACAGAAGCAGACCTACACCATCGGCCTGACTGCCTACAGGATCGGAATCAACTACACCAACAATCTGGATTTTCTGGGCGTGATCGAACCGGAGCTGAAGACATTTTCCAGGGAAGTGGGAAAGACCGTGTTCTTCGGCGTGCGCTCGGACCACGAGGTGGTCTACATCTGCAAGTTTGAGCCGGAGAATCCCATCATCACCACAGCCACCGTGGGCACCAAGAACCCTATGTACTGCACCTCCCTGGGAAAAGCCATCCTGGCCTACAGCGACGAGGCCACCAGGCAGCAGGTGATCAGCCGGATCACCTTCCGGCGCAAGACCGACAACACCATCACCACCCTGGAGGCGCTGGAGGAAGAGCTTGACAGGGTGAGGACGAAAGGATATGCCCTGGACGCCCGGGAGATGGAGGACCACATGGAGTGCGCGGGAGCCCCGGTGTTTGGGCCGGACAACAGCGTCATGGGGGCCATCAGCGTCTCAAGCCTGTACAAGCCCGGGGAAGATTACGAGGCCCTGGGGCGGCTGGTGAGCAAAAAAGCCGGGGAAGTGTCAAGATTGCTTGGATTTTTGGGAAAAATAAGCTGAAATCCTATTGACAAACAGCAGGTAAGCAGTTAATATCTAAGTATAACAATCGTGTTTGCGAAAACAATTCGCATATACGAATTAATAAAGGAGAAGGAGAACAAAGCCATGAAAAAAGAACAGGTATTAGCAAGAATGAAGGAGGACTGCCTGGTTGCGGTAGTGCGGGCAAAGAATCTGGAGCAGGGCGAGAAAGTGGTTGACGCCATCATCGAGGGCGGCATCAATTTCATCGAGATCACCATGACCATGGATGAGGGCAATCCCATTGACTTCATCGCTGCCATGGTAAAGAAGTACAAGGACAACGACAAGGTAGTGATCGGCGCGGGCACTGTCCTTGATCCGGAGACCGCGAGACAGGTTATCCTGGCAGGCGCCAGCTATGTGGTGAGCCCGGGCCTGAACGTAGAGACCGTGAAGCTGTGCAACCGCTACAGAGTTCCCATGCTCCCGGGCGTTATGACCCCAACCGAGGCCATCACAGCCATGGAAGCCGGATGCGACATCATCAAGATCTTCCCAGGCAACATCGTGGGACCGGCAGCCATCAGCTCCTTCAAGGGACCCCTTCCCCAGGGCGAGTTCATGCCTTCCGGCGGCGTAGATGTGGACAACGTTGACAAGTGGATCAAGGCAGGCGCTTATGCCGTAGGAACCGGCTCCAGCCTGACCAAGGGCGCCAAGACCGGCGACTTCGCGGCAGTGACCGCCAAGGCAAAAGAGTTTGTAGAGGCAGTGGCAGCGGCGAGAAAGTAATCTTTTTGAGAAATTCGATCAACACAGGCAGGCGCAAAAGGAGGGCGGAGAAAGCTTTCCGCCTTCGCGCCGCAGCCGGGACAGAGCAAGTTAAAAAATAAAAGTAATATAAAAAGGAGAAAAAAACAATGGCAAAGATTGTAACCATGGGCGAGATCATGCTGAGACTGTCCACACCAAACAACGAGAAATTTATTCAGGCTGACGAGTTTGACATTAACTACGGCGGCGGCGAGGCCAATGTAGCCGTATCCCTTGCCAACTACGGCCATGACGTTGAATTCGTCACAGCAGTTCCCTCCAACCCCATCGGCGACTGCGCCGTAGCTGCCCTGAGAAAGTACAATGTAGGCACAAAGCACATTGCCAGAAGCGGCGAGCGCCTTGGCATCTATTTCCTGGAGACAGGTTCCGCCATGAGAGCCTCCAACGTTGTTTACGACAGAGCCCACAGCTCCATCTCCACAGCGACCCCCGACGAGTTCAACTTTGACGAGATCTTCGAGGGCGCCGACTGGTTCCATTTCACAGGAATTACCCCAGCTGTCAGCGACGCTGCCATCGAGCTTACCGAGGCTGCTCTCAAGGCCGCCAAGGCTCACGGCGTCACCGTGTCCGTTGACTTAAACTTCCGCAAGAAACTGTGGTCCTCCGAGAAGGCGCAGAAGGTTATGACCAACTTAATGCAGTATGTGGATGTCTGCATCGGCAATGAGGAGGATGCGGAGAAGGTTCTGGGCTTCAAGCCAGGCAACACCGACGTGACCTCCGGCGAGCTGGAACTGGCAGGCTATGTTGATATCTTCAACCAGATGGCAGACAAGTTCGGCTTCAAGTACATTATCAGCTCCTTGAGAGAGAGCCACAGCGCTTCCGACAACGGCTGGTCCGCGTGCATCATGGACGGCAAGACAAGGGAGTTCTATCACTCCAGAAAATATCACATCACCCCCATCGTTGACCGTGTAGGCGGCGGCGATTCCTTCGCCGGCGGCCTCATCTGCGGCCTTGTGGACGGCAAGGACATGAAGGCGGCTCTGGAGTACGCAGTGGCGGCTTCCGCTCTGAAGCACACCATCCCCGGCGACTTCAACCTGGTTACCAGGGCAGACGTTGAGAACCTGGCAGGCGGCGACGGCTCAGGACGCGTGCAGAGATAATTATCATAAACCTGCTAATAACTGACAACACTGGAAAAGGACAGCTCTATGCTCAAAGGGGCATCAGGCCTGTCCTTTTCTAAACTTTCCCTGACCAGTCCCTGAGCCTGACCGGGGAAAGCGGCACCCGGAGAAGAAAGAGGTAGGACATGAAAGAAAAACGAACATTTGACCTTCTGACACTGGGGCAGCTTCTGCTTCGCCTATCCCCTCCTGACAATGACCGTCTGGTAAGAGGAGATACATTTATAAAACAGGTAGGCGGGGCGGAGCTGAACGTAGCTGTGGGAGTGGCCCTTTTGGGGCTTCACACGGGGATCATCTCAAAGCTCCCCTCCCACGACGTGGGAAGCTTTATGAAAGGCAAGATCCGCTCCTATGGGGTCAGCGACGACTTTTTCCTCTATGACAGTTCCCCGTCAGCCAGAGTCGGGATCTATTATTATGAAAACGGCGCTTATCCCAGAAAGCCTAAGGTGATCTATGACCGGAGCAACAGCTCCTTCTATTCTCTGGACATTGACGAGATCCCCCAGGAGGTCTACAGCGCCAGCAGATGTTTCCACACTACCGGGATTACCCTGGCCCTCAGCCAGAGCTTAAGGGAAACCACTGTGGAGATGATGAAGCGGTTCAAGGAGGCGGGAACCCTGGTGTCCTTTGACGTGAATTTCCGGGGAAATCTGTGGACCGGGGAGGAAGCCAGAGAGTGCATCGAGAAGATCCTTCCCTATGTGGACATTTTCTTCTGCTCCGAGGACACGGCCCGCCTCACATTTAAAAAGACAGGGACTGCCAGGGAGATGATGAAGAGCTTCACAGAAGAGTATCCCATCTCCATCGTGGCCTCCACCCAGAGAGTGGTTCACAGTCCCAAGCGGCATACCTTTGGCTCTGTCATATATGACGCGAAAAAGCAGGAGTACTTTGAGGAAGAGCCCTACAGAGATATCGATGTGGTGGACAGGATCGGCAGCGGAGACGCCTATATCTCCGGCGCTCTCTACGGCCTTCTGACCAGCGACTTTGACTGCGCCAGGGCTGTCCGCTACGGCAACGCCACCAGCGCCGTGAAGAATACCATACCGGGAGACCTTCCCTCTTCCAACTTGGAGGAGATCGAGACCATCATCAAGGCCCACAACACCACAGGCCACCAGAGCGAGATGGCCAGGTAAAGATGAATAAACCTTCATGCGCCCGGCCTCCCGGCAATAGCTGCGGGCTGGCGAAGGGCAGCATCAGGCAGGGAAAACGGCAGTTATGAAAAAGACAGAAGATCAATGAGCGGAACATCCGCGCCAACGGTTTTCTGGCACATGTCAACCGAACATCCGCCCGACAGAGGGGGAACAGCGCCCGGGAGCGCAGGGGGCGGATGGGCATTTCAACAGGAAAGCAACACCAATAATATACGGAGGTATTTGTTTATGTCAGTATCAATGAAAGGCAATGTAATCGTAGGCCAGTCCGGCGGTCCTACCGCGGTGATCAACTCCAGCCTGGCCGGTGTCTACAAGACAGCTATGGACAGGGGAGCCAACAAGGTATACGGGATGCTCCACGGCGTTCAAGGTCTTTTGGAGGAGCGGGTGGTAGACCTTGCGGACCACATCAAAAGCGATCTGGACATCGATCTGCTGAAGAGAACCCCCTCCTCTTTCCTGGGTTCCTGCCGTTACAAGCTGCCGGACATCAAGGACGGCACAGAGCTGTATGACAAGATTTTCAAGATCTTAGAGAAGCTGGAGATCGAGTATTTCTTCTACATAGGCGGCAACGACTCCATGGACACCATCAAAAAGCTGTCCGACTACGCCCTTTTAAACGGCAGCCAGATCCGCTTTATGGGCGTTCCCAAAACCATTGACAACGACCTGGCAGTGACCGACCACACTCCTGGTTTCGGAAGCGCGGCGAAATATATCGCCTCCATCACCAAGGAAGTCATCCGCGACGGCCTGGTCTACGACCAGGAGCAGGTCACTCTCCTTGAGATCATGGGCAGAAACGCCGGATGGCTCACAGGCGCCGCGGCTCTCGCCGCAGGGGAAGACTGCGAGGGGCCGGACATGCTGTTTTTGCCGGAGATCACCTTTGACGTGGATGGCTTCATGAAGAAGGTCACGGACCTGCAGAAGGTGAAGAAATCCGTCGTGGTGGCAATCTCCGAGGGCGTGAAGGTGGCCGACGGGCGGTATGTGTGCGAACTCACCGATAATATTGACTATGTAGATGCCTTTGGTCATAAGCAGCTGACCGGAACCTCACGGTATCTGGCCCAGAGGATCTCCAGGGAGATGGGCTGCAAGACCAGGGCTATTGAATTCAACTCTCTGCAAAGGTGTGCATCTCACATCGTGGGCCGCGTTGACATCACCGAGGCCTTCCAGGTGGGAGGCGCTGCGGTAAAGGCGGCCTTTGAGGGCGAGACCGGGAAGATGATCATCTTAAAGAGAGTGTCCGACGATCCCTATATCTGCGTGACGGATATCTATGACGTTCACAAGATCGCCAACGTGGAGAAGAAAGTGCCCAGAGAGTGGATCAATGAGGATGGGGATTATGTGACTCAGGAGTTTGTGAATTATGTGAGGCCGCTGATCCAGGCGGAATTGACGCCGATTATGGTGGATGGACTGCCTAGACATCTGAGGTTGGAGGATGTGTAGGGGGAGCGATATTTAGCGATATCTAGCAATATCTGGACTGCCATGCTTGGAGCGTGAGGCAGGAGGATAGTAAGATATAGATGTGGTAAGATATAGATTAGGTAAGGCAGGTGGTCCTTTCGGGGATCGCCTGCTGTTTTTTTGGTGAAAGATATGGTAATTTGGTGGGGGATGTTGTGGAATAACAAGACGGAATTTGCCAAGGATATCTCACCGTAGTTGATAAGTTTTATCTCACATGAAACCACTGTCTACTTGAGCAACAATCTACAATAAAATGGAGAGGTTTATGAATGCTGATAAGCTATATGCAGAAAAATCATCAGGTGTCTGTTCGCAAATTTCAGTGACTGTAGAAACATACCGCCGGAACTGTAGTAGCGGTCTATGAAAGCGCAATCTTTGATACAAGCCCGGTTGCCAAAAAAGTGTATAAAAATAGTGAAAACAAAGGAGGTTTTTCCAACATGGAACAGGATTACAGACATGCTGTTGCCCTGATGAGCTACTCGGCTATCGTTCCTCTTATCCCCGAACTGCCGGAAGGATATAAGAACCTTTCCGACTACTTAAGGCAGGCATCCCGCAGGGGACTGGTGCATCCGGATGGGGAGGTAAAGAACTACGCGCCCAAAACATTGTACAAATGGTATGCGGGCTACAGAACGGGTGGTTTCGACGCCCTGATGCCATCCGGCAGGAACGACTACGGAAAATCCAGGAGGCTGGACGAGGACTTGAAAGAATGGATCGCGTACCTCAAAGGGCATTACCCGATGATGAGCGCCTCTGCCATCTTCCGGCAGCTTAAGGAGGATGGCAGTATAAAGAATGGGGAGGTAGCAAATCAGATTCTCATCAACCATGTAGTGTTTATTCTTAATTCATAAAGTAACTATCACAAAACCATAGAGGCATGTATTGCTCGCCCACTTAACATATACAGTGGCTTTTGAAGCGTTTACCTTGCAAATTGAAAAATGTTGAATCAGCGATGACGCTTAAAAATTTTTTCGCAAAATTTGTAAAAAACCTCCCATTTTACCGTGAAATGCGAGATAATAGAATTAGCCACAAAACTATTTTTTCGCACCAGATAAAAGAGAGGAGGTTTTACCATGAAGAGAGAATAAAAACTACAAGGAAAGAGGCAAGGGAACGCTTGGGGCAGTTGAACCTTGCGTGTGAACTGGCCAGACTGCTCCGCCATTTTTTCCCGGACCTGCTTCCAATGTTAAAAGGGCTGCCGGACCACAGGAACCAGAGTTATATCACTTACCCAGCGGCGGTACTCCTTATGACACGTATCCTTTCTTCTATATTTTACATCAGCAGCATGAGAAAAACAAGTGAAGAATTCAATTCGGATACCGTAGTTGAAAATATCTGGTCCTTATGCGGGGAGGAACCAG